>PLDT01000381.1:14517-17295 GCA_003136255.1 Actinomycetota bacterium | reverse complement strand
CGAAAAACGCGGGGCAGCTCATAACCAGCAGGTCCAGAGCGCGATCACGCCTGAACTATTGAGGTGCCCTGAACCTTAATGCTCACCGCGGCCAGCGGAAGGGTGGCCGGGCCGTTCACTACTGACCCATTGACGGCGCTGTACTTACTGCCGTGGCACGGGCAGTCGATGGTACCGGCGGACACGGCGTTGACGATGCAGCCCTGATGGGTGCAGATGGCGGTGAACGCGTGGAAGGAACCGGCCTGCGGCTGCGTGATCACGATCTTCTGGGCGGTAAGGACCTTGCCGCCGCCAACGGGGATGTCGGCCGTGCTGGCCAGGACGGCGGACGCGTTGGTCCCCGCTGATGACGCAGCACCGCTCGTCGACGAGGTCGTGGCGGCCGGGGCGGGCGCACCCGCGAGCCCGTTGCTCGTGGTGTAACGAGCGCATCCGGCCAGTGCGGCGGTACACGCGGCGCAGGCACTAGCCAGTACGGCGCGACGGCTTGACGATCGGACGCGGTGCCCGGTCATGACTGCCTCCTCAGCGGTGGAGCCCGAAGGTCGAGAAGAACCAGAAGGCAGAGGTGAACCAAATTCCGACCAGCACGGTGAACACCACGGCGCCCGCGAGCGGGAGCGTCCAGCCTGGTAGTCCACGCTTGGGCAGGATCAGCATCTTGATGGTGAAGGCGCCGAAGAACGCGCAGCCAAGCAGCGAGTGGATCAAGACCCGGGTGCTGTAGGTCTGGAATCCGAGCCCGTAGAGGCAGTCCACGGCGACCGGCACAGCCACCAGGAATGCGGTTCGGCCGGACCACTTGTGCAAAGTGCCGATCCATGATGGGGCCGTGACACGCGGGATCTTGCCGTACATCACCAGGGCCGAGATCACCTGGACGATCGCGAAAACGGTGGCGACCGTGGCGAGCCACGATTTCGCATAGCCCGCGCTGGTGAACCCGGCGATACTCTCCACGGCACCGGTCGGGTGGTGGAGGCGTCCGTAGACGCCGAGGGTCAGTGCCACCAGCCCGCCGATCAGGCTGGGCACGACGAGCTTGCCAATGCCCAGGGAAACGTCGCCGGGCGCGGGCGAGGACGCCTCAGGTTGTGCGGTCACGTCGGTTCCAAGTCGTTGGGGAGATTACCGCTGATTAGAATCCGCTACCGGTAAAGCCGCTGATCAGGCTGGCGACAAGGGTGATTCCGTCATACTGGGCGGTGCCCGTCGTCAGGTCGAGCACGGGAGCCTGGGCCGTCGGCGCCACGGCGGAGCTCGGATCGTACTCGACCGAGCCCACCTGGCCGCCGCCTGGCAGCACGACCCAGCCGGCCTTGACCGGGACGCCGTCCACCATCCCAGTGGCCTCGTACAGACCGGGCGGCCTGTGTCCGGAAGACACCCTGTGCACTAGGGGCGCCGAGAAGGTGTACTTGGTGCCGTCTGCCATGATGGAACCCGTCGCCTTCCCGGTACGGTAGCTCACGTCGAGCCGAGCACCGTTCTTGCCGGTCAGGTCCAGTTTCCCGGCTGCCGCAGTGCCCTTCAGCCAGGCTGCGACCGCGTGGCCGTTGCAGACGTAAGCGACCGCCTTTCCCGAGTGGACCGAGATCGCGACCGCTGCGCCACCGCCATTTACCTGAGCGACGTAGTCCGCCTTGGACGGGACGTCCGCCTTCTGCGCGGATGCAGTCGCTGTCGGCACGGTCCCCGGCACGGTTCCCGGTGCCGTGGCTGGTGCGGTGGCTGGTGCCGTGGCCACTGCGGTGGCCGATGCCGTGGCTGGTGCGGTGGCCGATGCCGTGGCCGGCAAGGTGGCCGATTCGCTCGCCGATGCGGTGGCCGGCGCGGGTGGCGGCGTGGCGGTCGTGGTCGCCGACGCGGGCGACGTCGCACCATAGCCGCTGGCGGACGCCGTACTGGAGGGCGACAGCATGCTGACGACCAAGACGCCCACGCCAAGTCCGACGCCGCTCAGTAGCGTGACGAGGGGCATGTTGGGTTTCATGCCGAGCAGTGCGCAATCCAGACGGTTCCCGATTCAGTCGCACCCGAGGATCGGGCGGTCATGCAGCGAAACACGGCGGGACCGCACGCCAAGGCAGGCCGGACGAGGTGGCGGACCTCATCGTGGCGGTAAGCCTTCATAGCGCGGATAGTAGCGCAGATGGACAGCAACAGGTGGCCCCATCTGCAACGATGTTAAGCCCCGCGCCATTGCTCTTCCGCGCGGGCCGACCGGCCGAGGTCTAGAGCGGGTGGACAGTGGGGGTGGTGGCGTAGCTCCGGCCCGCCGGGGTACGCCACACCAGGACGCCTGGTTCCGGCTGCTCTAGACGCCAGCCTTCGGCTTGCTTGCACCGATGGTGATGACGACACAACGGAGCGAGATCACATTCGCAGGTAAGTCCGCCCTGGTCCCAGGGGACGGTATGGTCCAGGTCGCAACGGGCCGCGGGCCGGCCGCAGCCGGGGGCGGTGCACCGGGCGTTGCGGGCGCGGACCAGGTGCCGGAGTTTGCGGCTGGGTTGATATCCGGGTTCGGCGTGAGCGTGGTCGCAGGAGCCGCGGGCGATCGGGAGCATGCGGATGCCCAAGCTGCGTAGATCGTCCCGGGAGGGAGGGTCCGGTCCGGGGGCCGGGCCGCCGGGGGCGATGAGGTTGGCGAGCACGGGTGGGGGATGGCGGCCGACGCCGCAGCCGTGGGCGGCGGCGGTCCCGTCGGGGTGCAAAGCGGTAACGCACCAGCGGGTCCGGGGGTGTCTGGCCGCAGCGGCGACGACGGCGCGG
>PLDT01000381.1:0-14451 GCA_003136255.1 Actinomycetota bacterium | reverse complement strand
CTGTGGGTCCGCTTCCGCGCCTTCGGCTGGATGGGCGGGAAGGGTACGGCTGTCGGTCTCCTGCAACAAATTCAAGAACGCGCGAACGCGCAGTTCCTGGAGGGTGCCGGGCATTCCGGCGGCGCGCAGGTCCAGGGCCCGCTGCTCGACGTGTTGCCAGGAGGCCAGGACTTCGTCGGGCGGCATCTCGTGGGCGACCATCCCGGCGTTCCCAGAGTCCTCGCGGAAGCGGCGAACGTATGCGTACTTCCTGGTTTCGTCCTTGCGGAGCTTCGCGTAGTCGGGGTCGAGTTTGAGCACCAGCTGGTGTGCGGCGTAGCGCAGCCGCCCGAACGACTTCGACTGGGCCAGGTCCGCAAGCACCCGATCGGCTTTGGCGACGTTTTTGAGGGACAGGAACCTGGTCTCGTCCTCGATGATCTTGACGGCCACCGGGTGGATCTGGCCTGCCGCGAGCGCCGCGAAGGTCAAGGGCAGCCGGTCGGCGACCGTGCACGCGTACATGATCTGCCCGGTCGCGGCCTCCCAGGTCAGGTGGAACGGCCCGGTCAGCTCGTCGGCGGCGAAGTCACTGAACCCGGCCCGGCCGCTATCACCTGGCTCGACGGCCGGGCGGCGGCGGGCCAGTTCGCGCATGGCCGCAAGTTGGACCCACGCGGCCCATGACTCCATACGCCTGCCGCCGGACAGGACCCCGATCAGCTGGTCGTCGGACAGCCCGGGCAGCCCAGAGGCATCCTCGCCGATGACGGTGTGCATGACCGTGGCCAGCAGCGGACCGGGCGCCATCGTGTCGGCCTGGCCGTTCTGGGCGAACCCGGCCAGGGAGAGGTCCTCGGCCGGCAGGCACACGAATAGGCCCTGCTCCGGCCCTTGCGGGTCGTCCTCCGGCCCGGGGGTACCGCTCGGCCCAGCCGGACGGGAACTATCGGGCTGGGAATCGTCGGGCTGNNAGGAGAGATTATGAAGCACGTTCTTCGAACACTATATCATGATACATTTAGTAGCACAACTTCAAGCGAACACAGGTCTTAGGCTGATGCCAGACGATCAGCGACGTGTCGTGAGCCCACTGCAGGTCGTCGATGACCATCACCGTGAGCGCCGGCGCGTGTCCGCTACGCAGAGATGCCCTGGCGTAGGGCCTCGCGGACGATGTCGACTCGGCCTTTCGCGCCGAGCTTGGCCAGGATGTGCGAGATGTGGGTTTGCACGGTACGTCGGGACAAGAACATGCCCCGCGCGATGTCCGGGGTTGACGTGCCCCCGGCCACCATGGCCGCGATCTTCAGTTCGGTCGGCGTGAGCGCTTCCCAGCCGGAGGCCGTGCGCGGCCCGCGCCGGCCGCGGACGCCACGCCTGATGCCGTGGGCGCGGAGCCGACTGTCGGCTCGCCGGATGTCCCAGCGGGCATCCAGGTCCTCGTACAAGCCGACGGCCTCGTTCAGGGCGGCTTTCGCCTCATCTTCCTGGCCGCGCTGCGCCAGCACAGCGGCCAGGTCCTCCAGGGCCGCAGGCAGCTGCACCGCCGGCCCTAGCGACCGGTAGTGCGCGACGGCGTCTCGGAGCGGGCCCGGATCAGACCGGAGCAGCCCACGGCACCGCAGGCTGGCCGCGGCCGCCCTCGCCGGTTCGGTTTCTGCCGCCGCCTCCGCCTGGCAGGCCTGCGCCGCGGCCCGCGCCATCCGCCTGTCCCCGACGGCGAGCGCGAGCCGCACCAGGTCCGGTAGCCACTGGTGGATCAGGGTCATCTCACCGTGGTGCCGCGGCAGGATCTCGGCCAGCCTCAGCATGGCCTGGCGGGTGTCCCCGCTCTGCTCCAACGCCAGTGCGTGCGCGGCGACCAGGAAGTCCCGGTTCTCCCGGTCGGTGAGAATCTGGACGGGCAGAGCCAGGCCCTGGCGAAGGTGCTGGCCGGCCGCGGCGCGCTGGTCCCGGCGCCCGGCGATGAGCGCGGCCACACCGTGCATCAGCAGGGCAGGCCAGTCTTCGCGCAGGAATGCGTACCTCAGCCCGGGAGCATCAATGTCATCGGAGTTCAGCTCGGCCAGGGCATCGTCCCACTGGCCGAGCCAGTACCGCAGTACCGCCGCGGTGACCCAGGTCGCTCGGTCAGAGCTCCCGCTGCGCTGGGCGAACTCACGAGCCTGCTGGAGGGCCAGCTCGGCTTCCGGCCAGCGGTCGAGATTTTGGAGCGTGAAGATCCGGACCTCAAGGGCGTACGAGCGCAGGTCCGGGTGGCCGGGATCATCGTCCAGCACACGTAGCGCCCGGTCGATGTAGTCAAGTGCGGCGCCATGATCGCGCCTGATCCCGTGGGTAAACCACAAAGCGGACAGCGCGTGGGCGGTCGCGAACGTATCACCGGCCTGCTCGGCGGCGGTCAGGGCCTGGCGTGCGGTCGCGTCCGCCGCGTCTAGGTCACCGGTGGCCGCCCGCTCTAGCATCGCCAGCACGACCAGCATCCGGGCGCGCCACTCGCCAGGCAGGTCCGCGGAGGCCAGTGCCCGTCGTATGGTCGTGATCGCATCGTCGTTGTGGCGCGCACTGATCTGAGCACGCGCCAGCACTCTGAACGTCTCGGCCTTCCGCACTGGGTCAGTCATCACCGTCAACGCCCGGCTGGCCCGCCTGGCCGCCTCCTCGTAGGATCCGGCGGCGAGCAGCGCCCACGCCAGACTGGCCACGAGCCCGTCCCAGGTCTCGTCCTCGCTGGGCGTCTCGTCCAGTTCCCGCCGCAGGAGGTCCGCCGCCAGCTGCGGCGCCCGCGCGGTCAGTCCCGGCGCGGTCTGGATGAGCCAGGTCCGGGCCCAGCCCCGACCTGGCCGTCCCGCGGCGGACAGCTGCTCCGCGACGCTTAGGGCATCCGCGCCGGAGGCCGCGAGGTCTTCCGCCGCCTCGGCGTGCAGCGCCGTGCGCAGCGCCGCCGGCATGCTCTCATATAGCGCCTGGCGGATCAGCGGATGCCGGAACGCCAGTTCGGTGCCGGAGCCGACCAGGAGGCCGGCCGCCACCGCCTCCTGCAGGCCCGCCGCGAGGTCCGACGCCGACCGGCGCAGTAGCACGGCCAGGTCGGTGACCGCGAACTTCCCGCCGAGCAGCGCGGCGATCCGCAGTATCTGCGCCGTCTCGGCCGAGACCGAGCTGAGCCGGTCGCCCAGCGCTGCGGCCAGCGAGATCGGCAGCTGCTCCTGGGCCAGGGAAACTTCTGCCACGGGCCTGGCCGGCAGCGCCTGCTCGCGTACCAAGGCGTCGGCAAGCTCGCGCACGTACAGCGGATTGCCGGCCGCCTGCCCGGTCAGCCGCCGCAACGCGTCTCCGGGCGGCGCTCCGACCATCGCCGTGACCAGGGCGGCCACGTCCGTTTCGGGCAACGGCCCGAGCGTGATCACCGTACCGCCGCGGCGGACGACGGCCGCGCGCACCTGCCGCACCTCCGGCCGGTGCAAAGGCGACCGGCACGTCCCGATCAGCAGCAGCCGTAGCTGGTCGATCGAGGCGGCGAGCTGGTGCCAGACGATCAGCGACGCGTTGTCGGCCCACTGCAGGTCCTCGACGACCATCACCAGGGGGGCCGCCGCACACAGCTCGTCCGCCAGCGTGACCAGCACCTCGATGCCGTTCACCGATGCGTCGCCGTCGCCGAACAGTCCGAGGCGCTGGCTGCGGAGCAGGTCAGCGGCATGCGCCCGCCGCGGGTCAGGCGAACTCAGCCGCACCTGAAGGCAGTCCAGCATCACCCGCAGCGGCAGTTGCTCGATGAGTGTGTCCGCCAGCCCCCATCCGATATCCCACCCCGGCTGGCTCGCAGCCGCCAAGGCCTCGGCCACCAGGGACGACTTGCCGATGCCCGGCTCGCCCTCGACCCAGATCACCGCTCCCTCGTCACGGCGGAGCGCCTCCACGCCGTCGCGGAGGGCCGCGAGCTCTTGGCTGCGGCCCACCCACTGCGGCGGCCGGTCGATGGGCCACATGGGAGTAAAGGTAATGCGGCATAAAAGCCCTCGCGCGCTCGCCATCGCGCATCGCAGGCTTATTGCGGTGGGCCGGCGGTCAGGTGCAGGCTGCTGGTGGTGCGCTGGCCGGACGGGCTGACCCAGGTGACGGAGATCGTGTCGCCGGGATGGAACCGGGCCAGCATGCTGGTCAAGTCGTCAGGCGAGGTGACGGCGTGCCCGTTGACCGCCGTGATGACCGCTCCGCCGGTCATGCCGGCCGACGCCGCAGGACTCCCGCAGATCGCCCCGTCGACCAGGGCGCCGGAGCTGACCGGCGCGATGGTCGACGGCACGACCAGGTCAGCGTTGCTGGTGTAGCAATTCGGGGCGCTCCCAGAGCCGCCGCCCCCTTGCTGCTGGGCCTGCGTCTGCGGGTTACTGCTGGATCCGGAACCGAGGAAGATTCCTACGAACGGCGGGTAGCCGATCACGATCGTGGAGCTGGCGTGGCCTCCGGCGATCTGGCGGGCGATCGACAGTGCCGTGTCGATCGGGATCGCGAACCCGGCCGAGGCCTGCTGCTGGTAGCTGACGTCGTTGCCCGCGGTGTCCATGCCGATGACGCCGGCGGAACTGGCCAGCGGACCGCCGGAGTCGCCGGGCACGACGTCGGCGCTGGTCTGGATCATTCCGTGCAGGGTCTCGGCGCCGGCCGAGCTCCCGGCGTCGCTGGCGGTTATGGTCTGATTCAGCCCGGTCACCTGGCCGGCCACCGTGGCAATGGCGCCGCGGCCCTCGGCGTTGCCCAGGGCCACGACCGCTTCTCCGGCCTTGACCGAGGAGGAGTTGCCGATCGGCACCGTCGTCAGCCCGGACACGTTCTGCAGCTGGATCAACGCGACGTCGCCAGTCCGGTCGTAGCCGACGACCCGTGCCGGATAGGTCTTGCCCGTCGAGATCACGGTGGCGGTGATCGTGGTAGAGCCGTCAATGACGTGGTTGTTGGTCAGCACCAGCCCGTCGGCGTTGATCACCATGCCGGTCCCGGCGGCCGCCTCGCTGTTGTACTGCAACGCGGTGTTGATGAGCACCAAGCCCGGCTTGACCTTGGTCACGATGTCCTGCTCGCCGCTGGCCAGCGGCGGACTCGTGACCGCCGGGGCAGGCACCGCGCCGCTTCCCGGCAGGGATACGCCCGGACCGCCGGACGCAGGGTCGTAGAACGCCAGGAGCAGACCGGCCGCGAGCGCGGCCCCGAGCACCGCCGTGATCATGTGCGTGACCATGTTGCCGCTCCCCCGGCGCCTGGGGGACGGCCCGTATCCGCCGCCTAGCATCGCACAGGGCTCCTTTCCGCTGGCCGGGCCAGACATCTCCCGTGACTACCACTCCACCTGAAATTTTGGCCGCTGGCCAGAAGCCGAGAGCTATGGCGCCATCGGCGCGAGGTGTTGGTCAACGCCGGTCATCGCCTGTCTTGCGGATACATAAGGAAATGATATAAATAACTTATGGAAATTCCCGACGAGGCGTTGGCCGCCGGGGTCGCGGCGGCGCTGGAGCGGCTGATCGGGCTGTTCCGGTCGCTGAGCCCGGCGAGCGGGCTGTCGCTGACGGCGGCCGCGACGCTGGCCACCCTGGAGCGATCCGGGCCATGCCGTCTGACCTGGCTGGCCACACGGGAAGGCGTGACGCAGCCGGCCATGACGCAGCTGATCGCCCGGCTGGAGGACGCGGGTCTGGTCGACCGGGCCGCGGATCCAGCTGATGGACGAGTGGTGCAGGTGCGCATCACTGCCGACGGCCGGGCCATGCTGGCCGGACGGCGGGCGGTGCGGGCCGAGCAGGTGACCGGGCTGCTGAACCGGCTCAGCCCGGACGAGCGAGAGGCGCTGGCCGCGGCCCTGCCGGCCATGGATGCCCTGGTCAACGCCGAACGCGGCGAGCCGGTGGCGGCCAGTGCCCTGGCCAACGTCCAGCGCGGCGAGCCGGCGGTGGCTGGCCTGACGATTGGAGAACGGTGATGAGTGGCTCGGTCGCGAGTCCGTTCCGGCAGCCGAAGGCCGTCTTCGCCGTCGCGTTCGCCTGCGTCGTGTCGTTCATGGGCATCGGGCTGGTGGACCCGATCCTGCCCGCCATCTCTCACCAGCTGCACGCCTCGCCGAGCGAGGTGACGCTGCTGTTCACCAGCTACCTGGTGGTCACGGCGGTCGCGATGCTGATCACCAACTGGGTGTCCAGCCGGCTGGGGGCCAAGAAGACGCTGATCGCGGGGCTGATCCTGATCGTGGTGTTCAGCGCGCTGGCTGGAGCCTCGCCCGGCATCAGTCAGATCATCGGCTTCCGGGCCGGCTGGGGCGTGGGCAACGCCCTGTTCATCGCCACCTCGCTGGCGGTGATCGTGGCCTCGGCCAGCGGCGGGTTCGCGGGCGCCATCGTGCTGTACGAGACCGCGCTTGGCGTCGGCATCGCGGTCGGCCCGCTGCTGGGCGGCACCCTGGGCGAGATCAGCTGGCGGGGCCCGTTCTACGGGGTCTCGGTCCTGATGGCCATCGCGCTGATCGCGACCGTTGTGCTGGTCGAGCCCACTCCGAAGCCCGCGCACAAGACCGGACTGTCCGCGCCGCTGCGCGCGCTGCGGCACCGCGGCCTGCTCACCCTGTCGCTGACCGCGCTGTGCTACAACTGGGGCTTCTTCACCGTCCTGGGCTACGCGCCGTTCCCGATGAACCTGAGCCCGATCCGGCTTGGGCTGGTCTTCACCGGGTGGGGCATCTTCGTGGCCCTCTTCGCGGTGTTCGGCGCCCCCCGGCTGCAGGCCAGCCTGGGCATCGCCAGGACCATGTACCTGAACCTGTCCGCCTTCGCGGTGGTGGTGCTGGTCATCGCCATCTGGACGACGGACAACGCGGTACTGATCCCGGCCGTCATCGTGTCGGGGATCTTCATCGGGATCAACAACACGGTCACCACCCAGGCCGTCATGACCGTGTCGCCAGTGGAGAAGCCGGTGGCTTCGGCGGCCTACAGCTTCGTCCGGTTCATCGGCGGCGGCCTGGCCCCCTACGCGGCGGGCCGGATGGTCATCGCGGTCAACATCCACTTCCCGTTCTTCATCGGGGCCGGCGCGATCGTGGTGGGCATCGCCATCTTGACTACCGCCCGGAGCCTGCTGACCGAGGCCGAACGGGTCCAGGCCGAGCAGGTGGGCGCCACGGCACCGCAAGCGACGAAGGGCGTGATCCTGGCCGCCATCGACGACTCACCGATGGGGGGGCTGGTCATCGAGACCGCGGCCCGGCTGGCCGCGGCCGACGGGCGCACCGTGTACGTGGTGCATGCCCAGGAGGACGTCACCGCGAGCGACACGGCCACCGACGGCGAGGACCTGCCGGACGCCCGGGCACTGGTCGAGAACCAGCTGGACCTGCTGGCCGCCCGCGGCGTGCTCGCCGATGGCCAGGTCCTGCTGCACGCCCCCGGTCACGGGGCGGCCGGCCGGATGATCGCCGAGTACGCCGCCTCCATCGGGGCTAGCACCATCGTGGTCGGCGCCCCGTCCCACGGCGGGCTGCCCGCGCTGATGGACGACAGCGCCAGCCAGGAACTATGGCGGCACGCTGACACCGACATCCTGGTCGTCAACCCGGACGCGCCCGGAACCCTGACCACCCTGGACGACTGGAACGAGCTGGCGCCTCGCCAGAGCTGACCCGGTCAGGCCCGCTCGCCGCGGCCGCGGCGGACCGCCGCGCGCAGGTCCTCGCCCAGGTTCTCCAGCGCGGGCAACGCGGCGACCAGGGCGGCTTCCTGCTCGGGGGGCAGGTCCGCTACGCGTTCGGACAGGATCGCGGCTCGTTGCGCGGCGATCCGCTGATTGGCCTGCCTGCCCTCGGAGGTGACCTCGACCCGGGCGGCGCGGAAGTCTTCGGGGTCACGCAGCCGGCGGATCAGGCCGAACGAGTCGAGCTTGCCGACGACCCGGGACAGCATGGTCGGGTTGAGACCCTCGATCTCGGTGAGCTCGGTGAGGCCGAGCGGGCCGCGGTGCGTGACGATGCCGAGCACGGACGCCTGGGTCGGGGTCAGCCCCTCCCCCGCCGAGGCCGCGTTCAGCTGCCGCGCGAGCCGCAGGATGACCCGCCGCAGTCGGATGACTGTCTCGTCGTCCATGGTCGCCCACCCCCTTGAGACCGAGCTGGGTTCGTCAATCATCTCAGCCTGCGGCCGTTTCCTACAGCCGGTCCTTTAGCCAGGCGTGCACCTCGGGGACGCGGTTGGTCAGCAGGGTCAGGTGGCCGTCATGGTCGAACAACCGGGCCTCGACGCCGGGGATGTGGGCGGCGAGCCACTGGCCGTGGCCGAAGGGCACGAACTGGTCCTGCCGGCCGTGCATGAGCAGGACCGGGACCGAGATGGCGGACAGCTCGAAACCCCACGGGGTGCAGTGGGCCACGCCGTCGTCCCACCAGCCCTCGACGCTGGGCGCCAAGCCCTCGTGTTCGCAGTAGACGAGGAAGTCAGCCAGCCCGTCATTGAGGACCGCCGCGTCGGTCGGCGACAGCAGGGTTCGCAGCCTGCCGGCTAGATCGGCCGGCGACGCCTCCAGGACCTCCTCACGGTCAGCCTCCAGCTTGGCCCGGGCCGCCTCCCGGTCTCGCAGGAACAGCCGGGTGTCATCGGCGTTGAGCTCGCCCATGCCGGCGAACCAGTCGAGCCCGTCGCCGTCCAGAGGGGCCAGTGAGGCCAGCGACGCGACCGCGCTGACCAGGTCGGGCAGCAGCGCTGCGCAGGCCAGGACGTGCGGCCCGCCGCCGGAGATGCCCCACATGGCCAGCCGGCCGATGCCGAGCTCCGCGCAGATGGCGCGCACGTCGGCCGCGCAGTCGGCCACGGTGCGGCCCGGCTGGGGGGTCGAGCCGCCGTAGCCGGGCCGGTCGTAGCTGATCAGGCGCAGGCCGCGGACGGCGGCGTCGATCGCGGTCGGCGGGTACAGGTGCCGGGAGTTCGGCGTGCCCTCGTGGACCAGGACCGGGTGGCCGTTCGGGTCGCCGGCTTCTTCGATGGCCAGCGTGCGGCCGTCGGGGGTTCGGGCTGTCCGCTGCACGAGTCAGCGAGTTCAGGCGGTCGCGAGGATGACATCGGAGGCCTTGATGATGGCGGTGACCTGGCTGCCTTCGGCTAGGCCGAGCTCCTTGACGGCTTCGACGGTGATCGAGGCCACCAGCCGGGTACCGTCGGCGGCCAGCTCAACGTTGGCGATGGCCTCTCCGGAGTTGATGCTGACCACGGTGGCCGGGATCTGGTTGCGCGCGCTTAGCTGCATGAGTGGGACTCCTTTATCGCTGGTTGGTGTCGTGCGGATCTACGTTAGCCCGCCGGAGTTATTGTGCCTGGCCTGGGCCACCAGCCCGGCGGCCTGAGCGTCCAGCGGGGTGCTTATCATCTGATTTAGTCGCAAATTCTTGGGGGTGGAGCGGTGGCATCGGCGGCGTTCCTTTCTTACGCCAGGGAAGATCTGTCCTTCGCGCGGACCTTACGTGACGCGTTGTCACACCCGGGCCGGGAGATCGCCTGGGATCAGGATCGCAGAACTGTTCGGCTGACCGCGCCATGGTGGGCTGAGATCGAGGCGGCCATCCGTGGCAGCAGCAAGTTCATTTTCGTCATTTCCCCCGAGTCGCTCTCCTCGGATGTCTGCGGCGACGAACTCAGCTACGCCCTGAGCCTGAAAAAACAGGTGATACCAGTCGTGCGACGACGCGCGGCGCCGGGACAGCCGATTCGCCGGGAACTGCGCGAGCTCAACTGGATCTTCTTCGAAGGCGACACTGATTTCCGCGCTGAGCTGCGGGAGCTTGCCGACGCGCTCGACACTGACCTAGTCGAATCAGCGACACATGCCCGGCTGCTGGTCCGCGCGGCTGAATGGGCGGGTTCCGCCCGGGAGCGTGGCCGGCTGCTGCGGGGTAAGGACCTGAAGGATTACGAGGCATTTATCGCCAGGGCCCCGGAGCGGGGACCACTCTCGCCGATAGCGGCGCAACTCGACTACGTCGCCGCCAGCCGCCATGGGAGGCAGGTGCGACGGGCCATCGTGGCGGCCGGGCTCGCGATCGTGACCGGCCTCGGAGTGTTCGCGGCTGTCCAGTTCAACGACGCAGGACAGCTCAGTGGCCGAGCCGTCGCGGGCACCATCGCCAACGAGGCGGCCGCGTTGGCGGTCACCGATCCGTCGCTGGCCGCGCAGCTTGACGTTGCCGCCAACGAGGCCGACCCCACGCCGGGCAGCGAGACGCGGCTGCTGGCCACCGCCACCGAACCCCTGTCGAGCAAGCTGGCCGGCCCAGGCGGGGGGGTCAACTCCGTGGCGTTCAGCCGGAACGGCAAGATCCTGGCCGCTGGTGCGAGCGACGATAAGGTCTGGCTGTGGAGTCTGGCCGATCCGGCGCACCCGGTGCCGCTCGGCTCGCCGCTGACCGGTCCGAAGGCGGAAATTGATTCGGTGGCGTTCAGCCCGGACGGGACCACCTTGGCTGCGAGCAGCGGCGATGCGGTCTGGCGGTGGCGCTTCGCCGACCCGGAGCATCCGGGCCGTCCGGCCTTGCTCGCGCCGCCGCTGACTGGCCCTGCCCGGCCGTTCGGCAGCATGGCGTTCAGCCGTGACGGCCGCACGCTGGTCGCCGCCGACGCCGACAACACGATCTGGCGGTGGGACGTCTCCGACCCGGCCCACCCGGTCCGGCTCGGTGTACCACTGGCCGGCCCCAGGAGCACGATCTACTCGGTGGCCGTCAGTCCGGTCGGGGATGTCATGGCCGCTGCCAGCGGGGACGGTACGGTATGGCTGTGGAGCCTGGCTGATCCGGCCGTGCCGGTCCTACTGGGCGTGCCGCTGACCGGCCCCGCCAATGGTGCCTACTCGGTGGCTTTCAGCCACGACGGGAGATTCCTGGCCGCTGGCAGCTACGACAGCAAGGTCTGGCTGTGGAACGTAGCCGATCCGGCCCACCCGGCCCAGCTCGGTAAGCCGCTGACCGGGCCGACTAACATCGTCGATTCGGTCGCCTTCAGCGCGGACGGCACGAAACTCGCCGCTACCAGCAGTGATGACAAGGTGTGGCTGTGGAACCTCGCCGATCCGAGTAGCCCGGTCCCGCTCGGCTCGCCGCTGACCGGCCCGGACCCGGTGGTCAGCGCGGCGGTATTCAGCCCAGACGCCCCGGATCTGGCCACGGCCGCCGCCGACGGTACCGTCCGGTTGTGGAACCTTCCGGGCAGCGTGCTGACCGGCCCGGGCGGCGCGGTTGATTCCGTGGCGACCGGCCAGGACGGGCAGGTCCTGGCGGCGAGCGATACCCACGGCACGGTATGGCTGTGGGACCTCGCTGACCCGCGCCGCCACGGCCTGGCGCTGACCGTTCGCAGTAGCAGCGTGGACTCGATGGCGCTCAGTCCAGACGGGCGGATCCTGGCCGCCCCGGGTACCGCGAAGGCCGCCACCGAGGGACTGGTACGGCTGTGGGATATTAGCGACCTGGCCCGCCCGATCGAGCTCCCCCCGTTGATCCTGCCGCAAGCATCCGTCGAGTCGCTCGCCTTCAGCCCCGATGGGAAGACCCTGGCCGTGGGCGGCCTAAGCGGTTTCAACGGGGAGGTCTGGCTGTGGAACGTTACCGACCCGGCGCATCCGGTGCGGGTCGGGCCGATCTTGACCGGCCCGCTGGCCCTGTCGGTTTCGTTCAGCCGGACCGGGAATCTGCTGGCCTTCGCCGGCGTCCCCCGGACCATAGTGCTATGGAATGTCGCTGACCCGGCGCGCCCGATACGACTCAGCGCGGTGAACGGGCCGGCCAGCACCGTCAGCTCAGTCGCCATCAGCCCGGACGGTCAGTTCCTGGCCGCCGCCGGCGGGACCAAGGTCGGGCTGTGGCGCCTGACTGATCCACGCCATCCACTAGCGCTCACGCCGCTGACCGGACCCACAAATGCGGTCAGCAGCGTGGCGTTCGATCCGAGCGGGAGGATTCTCGTCGCAGGAAGCTGGGACGCGAAGGCTTGGCTGTGGAGCGTCGCCCAGCCAGCCCATCCCGCTCCGCTCGGACAGCCGCTGACCGGTCCGGCCGCCTCCATTAACTCGGTCGCGTTCAGCTCCGACGGCGCTATCCTGGCCGCCGGCGGCATGAACGGCATCACTGAGCTCTGGAACCTCGACATCGACGCCACCATAACGCGGATCTGCACGACCACGAGCAATGCCCTGACCGCATCGCAATGGAGTCAGGATCTCCCTGATGTGCCCTACACCCCGCCCTGCGCACACCCCGGCCACTACGGCTTGCTGAGATCCTGACCGCCGTCGGCCGAGGTCAGGATGGTGGTCGGACTCCTTTGTCGCTGGTCGGTGTCGTGCGGATCTACGTTAGCCCGCCGGAGCCGGCCACCACCCAGGCCGGTGCGGGGACGCTCATAGGCAGCGAGGATACGGGGATATCCTGGGCATGAGCGCGGCGGAGGGGCTCGCCGTGCTGGCACCCGTACGATGCGGGTCACGCGAACGCGGCGGTGCCGCCAACGGTCCCTACCAGGCGTATCAGGTGACGCGGGTAGGAGGATGGCGCCGATGCCGAGCAGCCAAAGCGCACTGGTCAGCGCGCTGGGTGAGCTGACCGCGCTGGGGACCGAACGGGACCGGGAGCAGCTGGCGGCGCTGCTGGACCGGCTGGATGCGGCGCGACTGCGGGTCCTGGTGGTCGGCGAGGCCAAGCGGGGTAAGAGTACGCTGGTCAACGCGCTGCTGGGCCGGGACGTGTTGCCGTCCGGGGTGACGCCGCTGACCGCCGTCACCACGACCGTGCGGTACGGCGACGACGAACGGGCCGAGGTGCGATTCCTCGACGGGCACGACGAGAAGCATCCCCTGGCCGTGCTCCTCGACCTGGTCACCGAGCGGGGGAATCCCGGTAACCGCCGCCGGATCGGGGGCGTGACCGTGTACGTGGCCGCACCCGTGCTGGCCGGCGGGGTGGAGTTGGTCGACACGCCAGGTACCGGGTCGGTGTTCGAATGGGATACCCGGGCGGCCCATGAGGCGCTGCGGTCGATGGATGCGGCGGTCTTCGTGCTGACTGCCGATCCGCCGGTGTCGGCCAGCGAGCGGGACCTGCTCGAGCAGGTCTCCCGGCTGTCGGTGACCACGTTCGCGGTGCTCAACAAGGCCGATCACCTCGATGAGCCGGGGCAGGCCGAGGCGTTGGAGTTCACCCGGCGGGTGCTCGGCGAGGCAGGTCATCCGGGCCCGGTGTACCCGATGTCGGCGCGCGCCGCCCTCGGCGGTGCCGATGCCGGGTTCGCCGCGTTCGCGGCCGATTTTGCCGCGTACCTGTCCGCCCGCGGGCCAGCCGACCTGCGCGCGTCGGCGGTCGCCCAGGCCCGCCGGATCGCCGGGTCCCTACTGGATGAGGTGGCGGTGACCCGCCGGGTGGCCGGGATGCGAGCAGGCGATGCAGCCGACCGGGTACGGCGGTTCGGCGAGCGGCTGGCCGAGGTGACCGTGCACGGCCGCGACGCCGTGACCGTGGTCAACGGCGAGTCCGGCCGGCTGCTGTTCGCGCTCAACGACGCCGCCGAACAGGACCGGCCGCGGCTGGCCCGCGAGGTCGGCGCGCAGCTTGACGCGCTGTTGGACGGCGAACTGCGCGAGGCTGCCGTGAGCGAGATCGAACGGCGGGGCCGCGAACGGCTGGCCTCGTTCACCGTGGCCGCCGCGGAGGCGTGGCGCCAGCAGCGGCGGGAGGCTATCGAGCAGGGGCTGGCCGCGGTGGACGCCCGGCTGGCCGCGGAGCTGGGAGCAGAGCTCAGCGTGCTCCGCGAGTCCGCCGCAGAGCTGCTCGGCCTGGATCTCGCCGTCCCCGAGCCGGAGGGCCGGCTGGCGGAGAGCCGACGGTTCTTCTTTACCACCGGGGAGGACATCGGCCAGACCGAGTTGCTGGCTGGCGTCGTCCGGCGGCGGCTCCCCGGCGAGTTCGGCCGTCGGACGGCCCGGGATCACCTGCGCCGCGAAGCCGCCGGACTGCTTGAGATGCAGATCGGCCGGGCCCGGGGGGACCTGCAGTACCGGCTGGCCGAGGCGACGCGGCTGCTGGCGCGGGTGGTCGAGCAGCGCTACGCGGACGGGACCAGCCGGATAAGTTCCGCGCTGGCGGCCGCGGCGGAGCTGGGTGAGGCCTCCGCCGCCGAGGCGGCGGAGAAGGAAAACGAGCTGACCGGGCGGGAAGCGGCGGTCCGTCACGTCATGGGCTTGCTGAACCTGGTCGCGGAGGCCGGCTAGCCCGCCGGGATGATCATGGACACGTCCTACCCCAGCTTGCTGTTTGCGGAGGCACCGTCGGGCGACGGCGCCAGCGGGCAGGACGCGGATCGCTCCTACGCGCCGGACCTGAACCTCGACCAGATCGTGGCGGCGGTCGCCGGTGATCGCGAAGAACGCGAGCTGATCACGAAAGTTATGTTC
>PLDT01000560.1:290-5146 GCA_003136255.1 Actinomycetota bacterium | reverse complement strand
TGGATCGAGCACGTGGTGCGCGCACTGGTGGCCGTGGTGACCAGGCTGATCTGCCTGGCGGGCGGGAAGTTCGTCGGTGACGGCGACCCGGCGCAGGTGCTGGCCGACCCGGCGGTCCGCGAGGTCTTCCTCGGCTCCGAGGTCACCGCTTCCCTCGGCGGCGGCACGCTGAGCGAAGACATCAGCCTGGGAGACCCCGAGTGAGCGAGACCCGGGAAACAGTTAGCGAGGCCCGGGAAACAGGGAGCGAGCCGATACTGGACGTCCGGGGGCTGACCGTGCATCACGGGCAGCTGCGGGCGCTGGATCACGTCTCGTTGCGGGTGTTCCCGGGCGAGGTGTACGCGATCATCGGCGCCAACGGGGCGGGCAAGTCGACCCTGCTGCGCACGATCGCCGGCCTGCACCAGCCCACCGAGGGCTCGATCTGGTACGACGGCAAGGACGTGACCAAGACCCGGCCCGAACGCCGGGCGGTCAGCGGGATCGCCATGGTGCCGGAGGGCCGACGGCTGTTCGGGTCACTCACGGTGCAGGAGAACCTTCAGGTCGGCGCCACCTACGCGCGGCCGGGTCCGTGGACGATCGAGCAGGTCTACGAGCTGTTCGCGTGGATGAAGGACCGCCGCACCCAGCGCGCCGCGCAACTGTCGGGCGGCGAGCAGCAGTCGGTGGCCATCGGCCGGGCGCTGGTGGCCAACCCGCGGGTGCTGCTGCTCGACGAGTTGTCGCTCGGCCTGGCCCCGGTCGTGCTCCAGCGCATCTACGCCACGCTCCCGCAGATCCTGGCCACCGGGCTGACCGTGCTGCTGGTCGAGCAGGACGTGAGCCAGGCGCTGCGGGTGGCCTCGCACCTGCAGTGCCTGCTCGAGGGACGGACCACCTTGGAGGGCAAGCCGTCCGAGGTCACGCCGGAAGAGGTGGAGGCCGCCTACTTCGGCCTGAGGTCGGCGCCGGCCAGCTCCCCCGTGTACGGCGGGGGTTCGGGGGAGGTCGTCCCCCCTGGGCCGGTAGGGAGCGAGGAAGCGTAATGGTCTGGGTCAACGACGTCATCCAGGGGATCTTGATCGGCGGGCTGTACGCGCTGTTCGCCTGCGGGCTGTCGCTGATGTTCGGGGTCATGAAGGTGATCAACCTGGCGCACGGCGACCTGGCGGTCATCGGCGGCTACATCGCGCTCGGCGTGATCGCGGTCACCCACATCCCGGTGCTGTGGTCCTTCGTGATCGTGGTGCCGCTGATGGCGGTGCTGGGCTACGTGCTGCAGCGGACCGTGATCCAGGCCGCGCTCAACCGCAGCATCTTGACCACNNTCGCAGATCACGATCGCCTACCTGCTGCTGCTGATCTTCGCGGTAGCCGTGGTGGTCCTGCTCGGCCTGCAGTACTTCCTGTCCAGGTCCAGGTACGGGCGGCTGATCCGGGCGGTGGCCGATGATCAGGAGGCGGCCCAGCTGTCCGGGATCGACTACCGGCACGTGTTCGGCATCGCGGCGGCCATCGCGTTCGGCACCGCGGCGCTGGCCGGCATCGCGTACGGCATGTACTCCCAGTTCGCGCCGACCACCGGCACCGACACGATCCTGCTGTTCGCGTTCGCCGCGGTGGTNNGACGAGTTCCTGGCCGGGTACATCGTGTTCCTGGTCGTGCTGGTCCTGCGCCCGCAAGGGCTCATCGCGCGGAGGGGGCAGGCATGAGCGAGGGTGGCGGGTCATGACCGCGGTTGCTGAGACCACGGCCCGTTCGGCGGAAAAATACCGCGTGACACGGTCACGCAGGAATGTGGCCTGGACCGGGCTCGGCGCCTTGGTGGTCGTGGTGGTGCTCGCGCTCTTCCCGTACGTGGTGGGGGCCGGCACCGAAACCATCATGGTGCAGGCGTTCATCATCTTGACCCTGGCCAGCATGTGGAACCTGCTGGCCGGNNTACGCGGGCCTGGTGTCGGTGGGGCAGCAGGCGTTCGTGGGGCTCGGCGCGTACTTTGTGCTGGTGCTGAACATCCACAACTTCTCGATGTTCAGCGCGCTTCCGGTCGCGGCCGTGGGCTGCGGGATCGCCGCCTTCCCGCTGTGGTGGCTGGTCTCCCGGCTGCGCAGCGGGTACTTCGCGATCGCCACCTGGGTGCTGGCCACGACCGTCCTGCTGATCATCGAGAAGTTCCCGTCCATCGGCGGCGGGACCGGCATGTCGCTGCCGCATACGCCCAACCTTGGTTCGGCGGTGCTCGAGGCGTACACGTACTGGATCGGGCTGGCCGTCACCGTCCTCGCGCTGCTCGCCGTGTATCTGCTGCTGCGCAGCAGGCTGGGCCTGGTGCTCACCGCCGTCCGCGACGACGAGGTGGCCGCCCGCAGCTCGGGAGCGCGGGTGGGCCTGGCCCGGATGCTGGTCTTCGTGGTGGCCGGGGTCGGCTGCGGCGCGGCCGGTGCGCTGCTGGCCGTCAGCCAGCTCATCGTGCAGCCCAGCGCGGTGTTCAGCGTGCAGTGGACGGCCGAGATGGCGTTCGCGGTGATCATCGGGGGGCTGGGCACGATCGAGGGACCGATCCTCGGCACGATCGTGTACATGATCTTGCAGCAGACGCTAGCCTCGTACAACGTCTGGTACCTGATCATCTTGGGGCTGGTCGCGATGGCCATCGCGATCTTCGCGCGCCGCGGGCTGTGGGGGCTGATCGACGAGCACCTGCACGTCCGGTTGTTCCCGGTCGGGTACTGGCTGTGGGATCCGGGCAGCGGGCGCTCGCGGGGTCTCGGGCTCGGGCTCGGGTTTGGCCGTCGCCGGGGCGGCCGGCACCGTTAGGCGGCCGGCACCGTTAGGCTGCTGTCACCTTTAGGCTGCGGTCAAGGGGGAGGCCTGTGAACGGAAAGCAGCTCGCGCCCAGGCGGCGGTCCAGTCCGTTGCTGCGCCAGGTGGCCTGGGCCTCGATCCCGATCTGGTCGATCGGGTTCCTGTCCTTCGTGCCGTTCCTGGGCTTCGCGGTGATCAACCGCAGGCGGCGGGACTGGGTGGTGTTCGGGGTCTACCTGGCGGCGACGATCGCGATGATCGTCTCGCTGGGCGCGGTCAACTCCAGCAGCGGGGCCGGCGCGGCGGTGGGCGGCTTCATCGTCGCGCTGGCGGGCTGCGCGGCGGTGCACACGGCCGTGCTGTTCCGGCCCGGGCGAGAGCAGGCGGCGGTGCCAGCCGGGGCGCCGACCGGGGCAGCGGCCGGGGCGCTGGCCGAGCCTGCGAGCTTGGAGCAAGCCAACCGGGAAGCCGTGGCGCGGGCCAAGAGCCGTCTCGAGCGCCGGAAGGAGGCGCGGCGCATGGTCGCCGCGCAGCCGGACCTGGCCCGGGACCTCAAGATCGGCCGGCCCGACCTGCCCCGGGACTACGACGACGGCGGCCTGGTCGACGTCAACCACGTGCCCGGTGCCGTTCTGTCCGCGCAGCTGGGGCTGGCGCCGGCCGAAGTGACGGACGTGCTGACGGCCCGGGAGCGCCTGGGCAGGTTCACCAGCGCCGATGAGCTCTGCGCCTACACCCAGCTCTCGCCCGACCGGGTGGACGAGCTGCGCGAGCTGATGATCTTCACCTGACGCCCGTGCTGCTCGCTGAGATCGCCGAGGTGTCGCAGGCTGTCGCCGCGACCAGCGGCCGCCTGGCGAAGGTCGCCATGCTGGCCGCCGCGTTGCGCGAGGCCGGGCCGCGGGAGGTGCCGATCGCGGTCGCGTACCTGTCCGGGGAGCTGCCGCAGCGGCAGATCGGGGTCGGCTGGGCGGCGCTGCGGTCAGGGTTCCCGGCTGCGGCCGTCTCCACGCTGGGTTTGGCCGAGGTCGACGCGGCGTTTTCGGCGATCGGGGCGGTGGGCGGGAAAGGTTCGGCAGCGGCGCGCAAGGTGCTGGTCGGTGAGCTGTTCGGCCGGGCCACTACGGACGAGCAGCGATTCTTGATCGGGCTCCTGTCCGGCGAGCTGCGGCAGGGCGCGCTGGAGGGGGTGGTGACCGACGCGGTGGCGCGGGCTGCATCGGTGCCGGTCGCGGAGGTCCGCCGGGCGGTGATGCTGCGCGGCTCGCTGGGCGCGGTGGCGGCCGCGGCGCTGGCGGGCGGCAGCGCGGCGCTGGCGGCGTTCGGGCTGGAGGTCGGGCGGCCGGTGCGCCCGATGCTGGCGGCCAGCGCGTCGAGCATCTCCGAGGCGCTTTCGCGGGTCGGCGCGGGCGCGGCGGCGGCGGTGGAGTGGAAGCTCGACGGGATCCGGATCCAGGCTCACCTGTCCGGTGGGTCGGTGCGGCTGTTCACGCGGACCCTGGACGACATCACCGGGCGGCTGCCCGAGGTGGTGGCGGTCTTGGGCGAGCTCCCGGTGCGGGCGGCGGTGCTGGACGGCGAGCTGATCGCGCTGCGCGCGGACGGGCGGCCGTTGCCGTTCCAGGACACCTCTTCGCGGGCCGCGAGCTCGGACGCGGCGCCGGAGGTGCCGCTGTCGGTGTTCTTGTTCGACGCGCTGCACCTGGAGGGCGCGGACCTGATCGACCTGCCGGACTGGAAGCGGCACGCCGAGCTGGCCTGGGCGGTGCCGTCGTCGCTCTTGATGCCGCGTCTGGTGACGGACTCGGCTGCTGAGGCGTCTTCGTTCTTCGATGACGCGGTGGCGCGTGGTCACGAGGGCGTGGTGGTCAAGTCGCTGGACACGCCGTACGCGGCGGGCCGGCGCGGCGCCGGGTGGATCAAGGTCAAGCCGCGGCACACGCTGGACCTGGTCGTGCTGGCCGTCGAGTGGGGGCACGGGCGGCGCCGCGGCTGGCTGTCCAACCTGCACCTGGGCGCGCGCGACCCGGCGACCGGGGGGTTCGTCATGCTGGGCAAGACGTT
>PLDT01000560.1:0-204 GCA_003136255.1 Actinomycetota bacterium | reverse complement strand
TCTTGTTCGTTACTTGTTCTTGTCCGTTACTTGTTCTTGTCGTTCTTGTCGCGGCGCTTGGGGTTGCCGCGGAAGGCGGCGGGGATGTTGCCCTGGGCGGGGGGCGGGAAGTTCAGGCCGGGCGGCAGGTTGGCCAGGCCGTCGGCCAGGCTCTCCGGGAAGCCTTCGGGCAGTCCGCCCAGCCCGCCGAGGCCCCCGGCCCCC
>PLDT01000305.1:0-5994 GCA_003136255.1 Actinomycetota bacterium | reverse complement strand
GATCGCCAAGATCAAGGGCTGCCAGGTCATCGGGATCGCGGGCGGGCAGGAGAAGTGCCGGCTGGTGACCGAGGAGTTCGGGTTCGACGAGGCGATCGACTACCGGCTGCCGCACCTGCGCAGGACCCTGCGCGAGCTCGCGCCGGACGGGGTCGACGTCTACTTCGACAACGTGGGCGGCGAGATCCTGGATGACGTCCTGGTCTGCCTGGCGCGCAAGGCCCGGATCGCCATCTGCGGCGCGATCTCTCAATATAACGAGACCCAGGTGCGGGGGCCGGCCAACTACATGATGCTGCTGGTGGCGCGGGCGTCCATGACCGGCTTTCTGGTCTTCGACTACGCCGACCGGTATCCCGAGGCCATGGCCGAGTTGGCCGGCTGGTACCGGGCCGGGCAACTGGTCTCGCGGGAGACCCTGGTGACCGGCAGCGTGGAAGACTTCCCCGCGACGTTGCTGAAGTTGTTTGAGGGGGCGAACACCGGCAAGCTGATCCTCGCGATTTAGGGCACCGTAGCGCGGTGCACCAGGTCGAGCCCCCTGATCAGGGCCTCGATGACGGTGACGGCGCGGCCGATGTCGGCGGGTCGGTCGGCGATCACGTCGGAGTAGAGGAACCCCTCGCTGACCCGGACGATGGCGAAGGCCAGCGTGGGGGTGTCCAGGCGGGCGTCGAATGCGCCGCGGCCGCGTTCGAGATCGATGAGGTTCTCCAGCGCTTTCGCCATCCCCTGGTGAACGGCGCTCCGGGGCCCGGTCAGCAGGCGCAGCGCGGTCTCCGGGTCGGACTCCAGGAACATCCGGACCGGGCGGTCGGCGCCGATCGCGTGCAGCACGCCGGCGATCACCGCGGTGAGCCGGTCCGTCCCGGTCACGTCGGCGCTCGCCCGCAACTGGTCGGCGAGCAGGCGGCGGGCCCGCCACCACAGCACCTGGTCCAGCAACTGCTCGCGGTTGCCAGCCCGGCGGTACAAGGTGGCGCGGGCCACCCCGATGCGGCGGGCGAGCGACCGCATGTCCAGCCGCTGCCCGGTGACGAACATGTCCACCGCAGCGGCGAAGATGGGCCCGGGGACCATTTGTGGCGCTGCGGTTCCCTGCGGCAGGACGGCTTGGACGTCGGTCATTTTATTCGGTGGCCCGCTTCTCGGCGGCCTCGGCCAGCAGGGCCAGCTCGTCGACCAGGTAGCCGGCCAGCACGTCGATGTCCGGGACCAGCTCGCGGCACGCCACCAGGCCGAAGTGCAGCTGGCCCAGGTACCCGACCAGCGTGATATTCAGGCCCTGGCCGTCGGTGACCACCGACACCGGGTAGTGGGCGATCAGCTTGGCCCCGCACAGGTAGACCGGGACGTTCGGGCCGGGGACGTTGGAAATGGTCAGGTTGAACGGCGGCAGCCGGTGCAGCACGCCGGTGGCGAACACGACGCGGGCGGCCCGGGCGGTCAGCGCCGGCGGGGCGAAGTCGCTGATCTGGTCGACCAGGCCCTGCGGGATCGCCGCCTGCTGGGCCTTGGCCATCTTCGTCGTCTGATGGACGATCTCCAGCCGCAGACCGGGCTCGCTGACGTTGGTGGGCAGCGCGGCCAGCATGGCCGAGACTTTGTTGCCTAGCGCGCCCTTGCTGCCGGGATCGCGCACCGAGACCGGGATCATCGCGATGAGCGGCTGGGACGGCAGCGCCTCGCGGTCGGCCAGCCAGCGCCGCAGGGCGCCCGCGCACATGGCCATCACCACGTCGTTAACCGAGACGCCGAAGGCGTTCTTGACTTGTTTGACCGTATTGAGGTCCACGCTGCGGAACGCGAAGCGGCGATGCTGGGTGATCGGCTTATTGAACGGCGTCGCCGGGGGACGTCCCGGCATGGTGGCGATGACCTCGCCGTCACCGCGGTTCAGGCCCAGCATGCCGCCGACCACCGTGCCCACCACCGGGGCCAGGGTAGGCAGCACCTTGACCAGTTCGTTGGTGATCCGGACGGTCTGGACCGGGCGCCACGCCGCCTTCGCGGCCGCCCTGGCGGCCAGCTCCGGCCAGCCCGGGGCCTTTTCCGGGTGCCAGGGCTTGACCGGTGGCAGTTCGCGGCCGGCCGGGGTGAGATCCAGCAGAACGGTGAGGAGCTCGGCGCCGGACGCGCCATCGATCGCCGCGTGGTGAATCTTGGTGTAGACCGCGGCTCTTCTCTTGGCGAGGCCGGTGATCAGGTAGACCTCCCACAGCGGGCGGCTGCGGTCCAGGGGCCGGGCGTGCAGCCGGCTGACCTGCTCGGTCAGCTGGGCGTCCGATCCGGGGCGGGGCAGGGCGAGCTCGCGGACGTGGTATTCGATGTCGAAGTCCGGGTCGTCGATCCAGTACGGCTGGTCCAGGCCGAGCGGGACGTTCAGCAGCTTGCGCCGCAGGACCGGTATCAGGGGGAGGCGCTGGGTCAGGACTTCGGTCAGCCGGGCCAGGGTCAGCGGCTTGGGCGCTTCTTTCGGGTCCAGCACGGACAGCCCGCCGACGTGGCCGGTGGAGCTGGTCGTCTCGAGCGCGAGGAAGGAGGCGTCAAGTCCGGTGAGTTGCTGCATATCCCGGGTTCTCCTTCGTTGGTTTAGCTTTTGAAGTGGCGGTCCAGCCAGTCACGGATCAGGGCGCTGGTGTCGTCGGGGACCTCGAGCATCGGCGTATGCCCGACTCCGGGGAGGATAACGGACTCCCAGCGGGGATTGCGGGCCGCGGCCTGGCGCATGGCCGCCACCGGCACCAGCCGGTCGTCCTCCCCGCCGATGAGCAGGACCGGGACGTCGATCCCGGCCATCATCTTGGCGTAACGTTGGCGCCGGCTGAGGACCCGGAGCAGGGACCGGGCCGCGGCCAGGAAGATCCGGGCCCGCGCCGTCGCCTGGGCGGGCGTGGCCGGGTGACGCTTGGTGCTGAGCGCGACCTCGGCCCGGATCATCTCGGGGTCGGATCGCGACGGGTCGGCGAAGCAGAGCTGGACGAGCTGCTGTACGCCTTTTTCCGGCGAGACGCTGGCCATTAGTTTGGCGACGGCGAATTCTCCTAGCCCGGGCAGCGCGTAGAGCAGGAACTGGCCGCTGACCTGCCAGTCGGGTTTCTGCGGCGGGAGCGGGAGGGCGGGGTCGAGCAGCACCACGCCTTTGATGAGGTCTGGGTGATTGCTTGTTTCGAGGATGGAGATCAGGCCGCCCATGGAGTTGCCGATCAGGATCACCGGCTCGCCGACGACGGTTTGTATCCAGCGGTCTAGGAGGCGGGTGTTGGCCTGCACGGTGGAGTTGGCGCGCAGGCCCGGGGTCAGGCCGAACCCGTGCAGGTCCAGCGCGACCGCGCGGCGGCCCGCGGCCAGGTGCGGTCCGAGCAGGCACCAGTTCAGGTGCGAGCCGCCCAGGCCGTGCACGAACACGATCGGTGGCTTGCTTTCTCCTGGCCGTTCGCCTTGATCTGGATCCTTGGCGGTGAACTCGATCCAGTGGACGGGGCCGTCCAGGTCGGTGATGTAGCCGCGTGCGCCCCAGGGGGCGGCGTAGTCCCAGGGTGCCGGGCGCGTGCCGGGCAGGTTGGAGTCGATCATCGGCGGTCCGGGTAGGCAGGCCGCAGCAGGGGCGGCGGGCGGAAGGGGCGGTGCTGGCCGGGCGGGGTGGCTAGCCGGTCGGCGATCAGCCACAGCGTGGCCGGGTCGACGCCGAAGCCGAGGTGACTGCAGCGGACCTCGACGTTCTGGTGCAGCCTGGTCTCCGGTTCCAGGCAGGCTTGCCAGGACACGACGCCGTCCAGGCGGGAGTAGACCGAGGTCGACGGCACGGCGATGGGCTGGGCGCGCTGCTCGGAGGTGGGCAGCCGTGCGCCGTCAGCGTGCAGGTGGCTGAGGCGGCGGTAGGGACCGTTGGCGCGGCTCTGCCGCCGGGGGTTCGTCAGGGCGAAGGGGCTGCCGAGGGTGATGACCTGCCTGACGTGCCGGGGCTCCCGGCGGGCCAGTTCCCGGGCGTAGACACCGCCCAGGCTCCAGCCGACCAGCGAGATCGGGCGCCCGGTACGCCTGGCGTGATCCAGCAGCGCGCGGGGCAGTCCGGCCAGCACCTCCTCGGTGGGCCCGCGGTTACGTCCGAGGTCCCAGCCGCGTACGTCGTAGCCGAGCCAGCTGAGGTAGCGCCGCAGCAGCACCGTGCTGGTGTCGGAGGCAAGGAGCCCGGGCAGCACCAGCACGCCGTGGCCGTCGCCGCGCGGAGCGCAGGCCAGCCAGGGCGCGGCCACTAGCAGCGCGGCCAGGTCGACCAGGCCGCGGACGGGCTCGGTCAGGAACAGCCCGGCCGAGGGCCCCTTCGGGGCCGCCGCATCCGGTCCGGCCGTTCCGCCGGCGCGTCCCGGTGTCGGTCTCCGGACGAAGTAGATCACTGCCCGCTCCGCTCGCTTGGCCACGATCTAGGCACGGTGGTGATACACCTTTAATATATGTCTCACCTACAAGGGGGTGGGCATGACTTTTAACCTGGCGACCATCTTGACCGAGACGGCCCTGGCTACGCCAGATGCCCCGGTCCACCGGTTCGGCGGGACCGTGACGACCTACCGTGAGCTCGACGAGCAATCGGGCCGGTTCGCGGCGGGCCTGCGCGAGGCTGGCCTGGAGCCCGGTGACGTGATGGGGCTGCAGCTGCCCAACCTGCCGCACTTCCTGATCGCGTACTTCGGAGCGCTCAAGGCCGGGCTGGTCGTGCTGCCGCTCAACCCGCTGCTGATGGCGCCGGAGATCGAATACCACCTGGGCGACTCCTCGGCCGTGCTGTTGATCGGGTTCGAGGGCATGCACGCCGAGGCGACCAAGGCCTGCGAGCGGCTCGGCATCCCGCTGTACCTGGTCAGCATGGGCAGCGGCCCGCTGCCCGAGGACGCCCGGCCGGTCAGCGCATTGCTGGGCGCCCCGGACGAGGAGGTCGTCCCGCGCAGCCCGGAAGACACCGCCGTGCTCATCTACACCAGCGGCACTACGGGCAAGCCGAAGGGCGCGGAGCTCACCCACTTCCAGCTGTACATGAACTGCACGATCGCGGGCCAGCTGTTCGGGGCCCGCAACGATGACGTCACCCTGGCCGTCCTGCCGTTCTTCCACGTTTTCGGGCTGTCGTCGGTGATCAACGTGAGCGTGCGGTACGGCGGCTGCCTGTCGATCGTGCCACGGTTCCAGCCCGCCGACGTGCTGGACGTGATCGAGCGCGACCGGTGCACGGTGATCGGCGGCGTGCCGACCATGCTGCACGCCCTGGCCCAGCAGGACATCGCCGGCCGCGACCTGTCGGCGCTGCGCGTGGCCGTGTCCGGCGGAGCTTCGCTGCCGGAAGACATCATGCGCACGTTCGAGGGCATGTACGGCATCGAGGTGCTCGAGGGCTACGGCATGTCCGAGACGGCCAGTACAAGCTCGTTCAACCGGCCGGGAGACCGGCGGGTGCTGTCCATCGGCAAGCCGATATGGGGCGTCACGATGCGGGTGGCCGATCCCTCGGACCGGCCGCTGCCGCCGGGGCCCGAGAACGTGGGCGAGATCTTGATCCGCGGGCACAACGTCATGAAGGGCTACCTCGGGCGGCCCGAGGCCACCGCGGAGACGCTGCGCGGCGGCTGGCTGCACAGCGGGGATCTCGGCTACGTGGATTCTGACGGCTTCTTTTTCATTGTCGACCGGGCCAAGGACCTGGTGATCCGGGGCGGGTTCAACGTCTACCCGCGCGAGATCGAGGAGGTGCTGTACGCCCACCCGGACATCGTCGAGGCGGCCGTGATCGGCAAGCGGGACGAGCGGCTCGGTGAGGAGGTGGTGGCGGTCGTGGTCGCGCGGCCTGGCAGCGAGCTTGGCGAGCAGGACGTGATCGCCTACTGCCGGGAGCGGCTGGCGGCGTACAAGTACCCGCGCGAGATCCGGTTCCTGGGCGAGCTGCCGAAGGGGCCGTCGGGCAAGATCTTGAAGGCCGCGCTGCGCGACGGGTAGTGCGCT
>PLDT01000351.1:0-11638 GCA_003136255.1 Actinomycetota bacterium | reverse complement strand
GGTCAGGGAAGCAGGGATTCGACGCGTACCGACGGGTAGCGGGTGGGGAACTTCGTGTCCAGAGTTGCCAGCGTGGCGTCGCTGGTCTGGGCGAAGGCAGCGAGGTAGTCGTCGGTCCACAGTTTGTGACTCTTGTCGTCGCGTGCGGAGATCGCGCGCCATACGGCGTCGAGTTCGTCCGGCTCGTCCGCCCAAAGGACACGCTCATCTGCCCAGAGCTGGTCGAAGGTCCGCCAGGCCTGACTGCGGTCGACCGCGTCGTCGCCCATGATGGCGGGGTTGGACAGCAGCCGGAGCAGGCTCATCTGGGTAACCCGGCAGAAGACCAGGTCACCGGTCTGCCTGCCGAACCAGTCCGCCGTCGCCGGATGGTGCGCGTGGCGCCCCCAGATCGCGGCGAGCCAGACGCCGACGTCCAGGAGGGTCATTGCGGTCCGTACCGGTCGATGTCGTCCGCATCGAGGGCGGCGGCTATGTCCTCGTTCGTGATGAGGGTCTCAGGTGCGGCGCCGCGGCCGATCAAGGGGAGTGTCACGCGCCCCGCCTTCGCCTTCGGTGCCGAAGGAAGGCCGAGCTCGTGCGCTACCGCGCGGTTGACCAGGTCCTTCAGGCTCTCGCCGTGCTCGGCGGCCCTGGCCTTGGCCGCCCGCATCAGAGTGGGAGGCATGTCAACGGTAGTGCGCATAAAAGCATATTAGCATCTCAGGTGGAGCCGACGGCCGATGCCCCGTCCGGTAGCGATTCGATGTACTTGCTCCGGTATTGGGTCAGCCCATCCGGCCGGTGACGTAGGCCTTGGTGCGATCGTCTTGCGGGTCGCCGAACAGGCGGTCGGTCGGGGCGTACTCCACCAGCGTGCCGGTCCGGGTGTCGCTCTGGGGGTTGACCAGCACCGAGAAGAACGCGGTCCGGTCGCTGACCCGGGTGGCCTGCTGCATGTTGTGGGTCACGATGACGATCGTGTACTTGTCCTTGATCTCCTTCATCAGGTCCTCGATGGCGCCGGTCGCGATCGGGTCCAGCGCCGAGGCCGGCTCGTCCATGAGCACCACGTCCGGCTCCACGGCCAGCGTCCGGGCGATGCACAGCCGCTGCGCCTGCCCGCCGGACAGGCTCAGGCCGGAGTTGCCCAGCCGGTTCTTGACCTCATCCCACAGCGCGGCCTGGCGCAGCGAGCGCTCGACGATCTCGTTCAGCTCGGCCTTGCCGCGGATGCCGTTGATTCGCGGCCCGTAGGCCACGTTGTCGTAGATCGACTTGGGGAACGGGTTCGGCTTCTGGAACACCATGCCGATGCGCCGCCGCACCGCGATCGGGGATACCTCCTTGGCGTACAGCGCCTCCCCGCGGTAGCGCACGTCGCCTTCGACGCGGGCGCCCGGGACGAGGTCGTTCATCCGGTTCAGCGTGCGCAGCACGGTGGTCTTGCCGCACCCGGACGGGCCGATGAACGCGGTGATCTGGTGCTCGTAGATATTCAGCGAGACGTTCGTGACGGCCCGGAACGAGCCGTAGTAGATCGAGACGCCGTTCACGTCGAAGATGTGCGTGCCCGTCCTGGGAGACGACTCAGCCGCCTGGCCGGCGTCCGTGATAGCCGCGGGGGCGGGAAGGGCGACGTTCTGCCGCGTTGCCGACTCCGGCACGGACTCGAAGTCGGTGACGGCGTTTTGCTCAGAGGGTTCCATGACCTTCCTACCGAGAGTACCTGGCGAATCGGGCGGTGACGATGCGAGCCACGATCATGAGGATGAAGCAGATGGCGATCAGGGTCAGCGCCGCGCCCCAGCCGCGGTCCTGCGCGCCGACGTACGGCTGGTTCGCGTTCGCGAAGATCTGCGCGGACAGCGCCGTGTCGGCGCCGCTGAACACGTTCGGATTTGCCGCGGTCGCCGCGCCGATGCAGAAGAGCAGCGGCGCGGTCTCGCCCGCGGCCCGGGCCACGGCTAGCAGCGAACCGCTGACGATCCCGCCGATCGCCGCAGGCAGGACTACCGTCACGGTCACCCTTGCCTTGCTGGCCCCGAGGGCGTAGCTGCCCTCGCGCAGCGCGTTCGGCACCAGCCGCAGTATCTCGTAGCTGGAACGGATCACGATCGGCAGCATCAGGCAGGCCAGGGCCAGCGCGCCGGCAAAGCCGGAGAGCCCCGCGAGGCCGCGGTGTACCACCCAGATCGAGAAGATGAACAGGCCCATGATGATCGACGGCACCCCCGTCATCACGTCGCTCATGAACCCGATGATCGCCGCCAGCCAGCTCTTGCCGCCGTACTCGTTGAGGTAGATCGCCCCCAGTACGCCGAGCGGCACGGCGATGGCCGTGGCCAGCGCCGTGATCTCGATCGTGCCGAGCACCGCGGGCCCTATCCCGCCCACGCCCGCGGGCGCGACGATCGACGGGATCGGACCGCCGGTCAGGAACGACCAGCTGATGCTCGAGGCGCCCTTGGCGATGACGGTGACCAGGACGAAGCCAAGCGGGATCAAGACCAGGATGATCGAGAGAACCATCAGCGAGGTCATGATGCGGTTCTTAGTGCGCCGCCAGCCGGCCGGCTCCCGTAGGTCGACCTGGTGCGGCTCAGCGGTAGCTGTAGTCATCAGGCACCCCGCTTCCGTCGGGCACTGCGTTCGACGATTCCCCGGGCCAGTACGTTGATGATGATCGTGAAGGCGAACAGGATTACCCCCATGCCCAGCAGCGCGGCGCGGAAGGTGCCGGAGGACTCGCCGAACTCGTTGGCGATGACCGACGGCAAGCTATAACCGGTGGCGAACAGGTGCGAGGTGATCTCGGGCGAGGAGCCGATGACCAGCGCGACCGCGATCGTCTCGCCCATGGCCCGGCCCAGGCCGAGCAGCACGGCGCCGGTGACGCCGCCCTGGCTGTGCGGCCAGACGGCCCCGCGGATCATCTCCCAGCGGGTGGCGCCCAGCGCGTACGCGCCCTCCTTGTCGATGGCCGGCACGGTCGCGATGACCTCGCGCGACAGCGAGGTCACGATCGGCGTGATCATAAAGGCCAGGATGATGCCGGCGGTGAAGAACGAAGCCCCGCTCACCGGCGACCCGAACAGCGGGCCGAGCACCGGGGTGCCGTTCACGCCGCCGGCGATGTCGGTGTAGATGTGCTGGAGCCACGGCGCGAAGACCAGGATGCCCCACAGGCCCCAGACCACCGACGGGACCACGGCCAGCAGGTCGATGACGTACACGACGGGTCGCGACCACCGGTAGGGCAGGACCTCGGTCAGCAGCAGGGCAATGCCGATGCTGACCGGAACGGCCATGATAAGCGCGATCACCGCCGTGATGGCCGTGCCGTAGATGAAGGCCAGGGCGCCGAGCTGGGTGTACTGACCGGCGTTGTTGGGCGTCGGGTTCCAGTTGTTGGTGAAGACCTTGAAGCCCTCGGAGGAGAACCACGACGAGGCCTGCTGGCTGATCGTGACGGCGATCAGGACCAGGATCACCAGCACCAGCAGGCCAGACGCGAGGGTGAGGATGGAGAAGCCGCGGTCGCCGAGCGGCCGCCGCTCCGACAAGGTGCGGGTGGATCCGGCCGGTATAGCCGGATCCACCCGGATATCAGTGCTCACGAGGGCGAGTCCATCTGATTTTTTTGCGCCACGTCAACCCTTGACTAGCTCGTGATCTGGCTCAGCTGCGACACGGCACTCTGGTCCAGGCTGCTCGGCAGCGGCGCGTAGCCGAGGTTGCCCAGCAGCGCCTGGCCGCCCGTCGGCGAGAGCAGGTAGCCGAGCCAGGCCTTGAGCAGAGCCGCGTCGTTCGCGGACGGCTGCGTGGCGTACACCAGGTCCCACGACTGATAGGTGATCGGGTAAGCGGACGCGCCCGGCGCCCAGGCGGCGGCGAAGGTCAGGTTCGACGCCGGAGTGATCCCAGCCGCGGCCGCGGACGCGGACGCCGGGGACGGCGCGATGTAGTCGCCGGACTGGTTCTTGACCGAAGCGAAGCTCAGGTCGGAGGCCTTGGCGTCGGCGTAGTCCACGTAACCGATGGCGCCGGAGGTGGACTTGACGATCTGCGCGACCCCGGGGTTGCCGCTGCCGGCCCGGGCGGTGGACGGCCACTTGATGGTCGAGCTGCTGCCGAGTTTCCACACGCTGGGCACGGCGTCCTTGAGGAACAGGGTGAAGTTCTGCGTCGTCCCGGAGGAGTCCGAGCGGACGGCCTCGGTGATCGGGGTGCTGGGCAGGGTGACCCCCGGGTTATCCGCCGCGATCTGCGGGGCGTTCCACTTGGTGATCGTGCCCTGGAAGATGCCCGCGATGGTCGTCGGGTCCAGCTTCAGGTTGCTCACGCCGGACAGGTTGTACGCCAGCGTGATCGGGCCGATGATGACGGGGAAGTACAGCACCGTCTTGCCGTTGAACAACGACGTCTCGGAGGCCGGGATCGGGGAGTCGGAGCCGGCGAAGTTGACCACGCCCGAGGCCAGGTCGGTGCGTCCCTTGCCCGAGCCACCGCTGCCGTAGTTGACCGTGATGCCCGGGTCAACCGACTTGAAGGCTGAGATCGCGGACTCCTGGAAGACGGTCTGGAAGGTCGATCCGCTGCCGTTCAACGTGCCGGACAGGCTGGTGTTGCTGCTGGCCGACGCGGTTGCGCTGCTCGATGAGGTGCTGGTGCTGCTGGTGGTCGACGACGAGCTCGAGGACGAGCATGCGGCGAGGGCTACCGCACAGACAGCAAGCCCCGCCGTCGTCACCTGCCGTCTACGTCGAAGGTGCATTATCGGGTACTCCTTTTACGGGGTTTTCGGGTTTGGGCCGCCACGAGCAGCCCGGTCATCCTGCAAACCGTGGTGTGCGAGTACAGTCTGGCGGCGCAGCCGGTACCGGCGGGTAAATGTGAGATGGATTAAACGAGGCTAAAAGGTTAAGTTATGGTGTCTTGGGCGGGTTCGATTCCCCGCGGACCGGGCCAAAGGGAGCCGGGCGAGACGCCCTGGCGCCAAGGGGGCCGCGGCCCGCGCGGCCCGCGTGACCACGGCCTCTGGCCTGCCGCGGGCGGTCTCGTGCCCCTTACCCGGCGGGGATCCGGCCGCCGCCCGTCCGCCGTCCGCGACAGATCTTGTTCACCTATATGACATCAACTGGCCATCTGCTCGTTCCTTTATTATTTCATTCGATTAATTCAGGATGCATAACAATGGGCGGCAGGGGCAGTCTTGCCTACCCTGCTTCGGTTGGAAAACGAGTGAGGGCACGTTGTCATTGGATGCGGAAGAGGCGCAACCTGGTCCGGGCCGCCGTCCGGGCCGGAGCCCTCTCGCCGTGACCGCGCTGGTCCTGGCCGCCGTCCTCGGCCTGGCCGCCTGCACCAGCGGGGCGGCGAGCACGCCGTCGTCGTCGGCCGCGAGCGGTCCGGCGCTGCCTACCACGCCCGCGTCCGCGGCCCAGCAGCTGTCGGAAACGGGCAGCTCGCTGATGGCCCCCCTGTTCACCCTGTGGGGTCCTGCCTACCATGCCCAGTTCCCCCAGGTGAGCATCAGTACCGCCAGTTCCTCCTCGGGGCAGGGCCTGTCGTCGGCGGCGGCGGGTACCACCGACATCGGCGCGTCCGACGCCTACCTGTCGCCGGCCAACGTGACCCAGTACGCCAACCTGGTCAACATCCCGCTCGCCGTGGCCGCGCTGATGGTGATCTACCACGTGCCCGGGGTCAGCCCGTCGACGCACCTCAAGCTGGACGGCACGGTGCTGGCGCGGATCTTCGCGGGCCGGATCACCACCTGGAACGATCCGGCGATCAGGAACCTGAACCCCGGCGTCACCCTGCCGGGCACCGCGATCGTGCTCGTCCACCGGGCCGACACCTCGGGCAGCACGTTCCTGCTCACCTCGTACCTCAATGCCCAGGACCCCGCCGACTGGAGTTCCTCGCTGATCGGCACCGCGGTGGCCTGGCCCGGGCAGCCGGGCGAGCTGGGCGCGACGGGCAGTACCGGGATCATCAACGCCGTCCACGACACGCCCGGCGCGATCGGCTACGTCGGCGTGAGCTACCTGTCCGCGGTGACCAAGGACAGCGAGGGCGAGGTCGCGCTCGGCAACTCCGCGGGCCACTACGTGCTGCCCACCGCGAGCACGATTCAGGCGGGCCTGGCCAGCTTCACCAACACCCCGCCCAACGAGACCATCTCGCTGATCAACGGCTCGGGCGCCGAGGTCTACCCGATCATCAACTACGAGTACGCCATCGTCAGCATCTCGCAGGCCAGCTCCACCCGGGCCCAGGACCTGCGGGCCTTCCTCGACTGGGCGATCAGCACCGCAACCGCGCAGCTGGCCCAGGTGAACTTCCAGCCGCTGCCGCCGTCCGTGGTCACGCTGTCCCAGGCCCAAATCGCAAAGATTAAGGGCTGATCCTGTTGCCACTCGTGCTCTGGCCCGCAGCGATCAGCCGGCTGATCCTTGCCCGGTCACGGCGATTTGCCGAATGACTGCGGGCACCGCGGGACGTGATCACCGGATCCCCGCCCAGCCGTCCCCGGCGCCGCCCGGGGCGGCCGGGGTGCTGGCCGACCGGATGGCGGCGGCGCTCGTGCACCGGGAGCCGGGCTGGCGGCTGCCCCGGCGCAGCGCGCTGGCCAGGAGGTACAACGTCAGCCTGACCGAGATCGACGTCGCGATCACCGACCTGGCCCGCCGCTCGCTGGTGCGGCGGCTGCCGGACGGGCAGCTGTACCGGGCCAGCCCGGCCGACTACTGGATCCCGGTCGAGGGCGCGGGCGGCCTCGGCACCCGGCTCGACCCGATGGGGACCGCGATCAGCTGTCAGACCCGGCACGTGTCGCGGCGCGAGGCGCCGCAGGATGTGGCCTGGGCCCTCGGCCTGGCCGCCGGGGCGCCGATCCGCGTGGTGCGCTGCATATGGTCCGCGGCGGGCGAGCCGGCCGCGGTGTCCACCGCCTACCTGCGCGAGACGGGCGACGACGAGGACCGCGGGACGGATCCCGAGACGGATGCCGAGGCCGATCCGGTGGCGGATCCCGAAGCCGATCCGGAGGCGGATCCCGAGGCCGAAGCGGATCCCGAGCTCTCGTCCTTCGGCTCGGTCCTGGCCAGCGAGCTGCCCGCCGCCGCGGTGAGCGTCGAGCTGATCCCGCCGCAGCCCGCGGTCGCGCGGAGCCTGCGGCTGTCCCCCGGACAGCCGGTGATCACGGTCACGGTCAGGTTCGACGACCCGGCCACCGGCAACCCGGCCGGGCTCACCGTGGTGATGCTTAAACCAGAGTTGTTCAGAGTTGCGATTGATACGACTGAGGTCCAGGTCAGCGCCCCGTCATAATCCGTAAGCGTGTCGAAAGGTGATGGTCTGGACACGCGCCCGCGCACCTGGCACCCTGAATCGAGATGTCGGTCAGGCTCGCGACACCAGCGGATCAGATGCCACGGCGCGCCCGGTATCTCGTCCCTAAGGGCCTTCCCCGCCGTGGCGAGATTCTGGCTGCCTGCGTCGTGGTCGCCGTGCTGGCCCACGTGCTGTTCGCGCAGCTGACGATCGTCTTGGCCGTAGCGTTCGCGCTGACCACCCGGGCGACCAGGTGGCGGCTCTCGTGGCTGCTGGCCCCGGCCGTCATCGGGGTGGCGTGGACGCTGGCCGCGGGCCCGCGGGCCGCGGCCGCCGGGTTCGCCGACGGCCCGGCCCAGGTGGTGGCCTACCTCGGGGCCAGCGGGCACCAGCTCGACCACGTGCTGCATTTCACCGGCGCGTTCAGCGGGATCGGAAGCTGGCTGCCGCGCCAGCTCCCGCTGGCCATCGTGGCCGGAGCCGCCGAGGCGGCCATCATCGGCTGGCTGAGCTGGCTGCACACCGACGAGTTCAGCGCGCAGCCGGCCCGCCCCGGCCTGCTGGTCGCCGCGCGGCGCGCCGCCATCAAGCGGGCCATCCGGGCCGGTGGCGTCGTGACCAGGGACGGGAGCTGCCTCGGCGTCGCGGCCGGATCCGGCACCCGGGTCACGCTGTCCTGGTCGGAGACGACCGGCGGAGTAGCGGTGTGCGGCTCGGCCGAACAGGACGTGCTGAGCACCAGCTTCCAGCTGGTCCACGCCGCGGTGCGCCGGCGCAAACCGGTGTTCGCGATAGACCTCACCGGCGACCCGGCCCTGCCGGGGCGGCTGGCCGCGGTCTGCGCCGCGGCCGGGGTGCCGCTGCGGGTGTTCGGCGACCCGGCGGCGGCCCGGGGCGACACGCCGGCCCGGCCGTGGATCCGGCCCGCCTGCTACGAGCCGTTCCGGCACGGCGATCCCGGCCACCGGACCGCCCTCGTCGCCGCCATGATCAGCTGGGACGGACCGGGCAGCCAGTACCGGCGTAGCTGCGTGGCCTACCTCGAGGACGTCTTCGAACTGATCGACGCCGCGCCCGGCGACCCCCGGGTGCCCGTGCTGGACGAGGTCATCCACCTGCTGAACCCGACGGCCATGCGGGCCCGGATGGAGCACGTCCCGGCCAGCTACCCGCGCCGCGACGTGCTNNCGTCCGTCCGGCCCGGATCCGGCGGCCGAGATCGATCTCGGCCAGACGGTCACCGAACGAGGCGTGGTCCTGTTCCGCCTGGCCGGTTCGCCGCCGTCGGCCGCCGTCGGTTCGCCGCCGTCGGCCGCCTCGGCCATGCTGACCCGGCTGGTCTGCCAGGACCTGCTCACCGCTGGCGCGGCGCTGCGCGGGATCGGGGTCGGCGGCGACGGGATCGTGTGGCTGGCCGAGTGCGGCTCGATGCCGCGCGGTTCGGTCACCGAGCTGATCGCCCGCGGCCCGGGCGCCGGCCTGCCGGTGCTCGCGGCGACCAGCTCCGCGCCGGCCGCGGCCGAGCTCGCGGAGCTCACCAACGTGGTGGTGGCGCACCGGATGGATGCGGCGGCGGCGCCGGGCAGCCTCGACGGCTTGTCCGCGCTGCGGCCGGGCGAGTTCCTGCTCACGGTCAAGAACCCGCGGCGGCTGGTGCCGCGCGCGGACTTCGTCCGGGCCCGGATCCCGTCGCCCGGGCGAGACGGCGACTCCGCCCGGGAGCGCGCATGACATCCCGCGCCGACCGCCTGTACCTGGGCTGGCAATTCGCAACGCCGCACCCCGATCCCGGGCCGCCGCCACGCCGGCCCACCCCGCCCGAGCACGAACGGCTCAACCCCGACTGGGCGGTGGCCCAGCGGCGCGAGGAGAACCTGCTCAACCGGCCGCTGAAGGCCGCCCTCGGGATCGCCGTGGTCATCGGCGTCGCGGCCGTGATCCTCGGGGCGGCTGGCTGGCTGCCCATCCTGGTGGCCGGGCTCGGCGTGATCATCTGCGTACTGATCGCGGCCCTGTGCGGCTACGCCGTCTGGCAAGGAGAGCGGGCCCTGCGGTCCCGGATGGCCGACGAGCGGAGCCGGGTGGGCAAGCTGCGCGCGGCCCAGGAGAACAGGCTCTTCGCCTGGCAGGCCGAACACGCCAGCCGGGTCCGCGCCTGGCAGGGGATGCGCATCGCCTACGAACACCAGAAACGCTGGTACGGCGTCACCGTGCCCGGCGACATCCACCGGGTCGACGTGGCCGGCGGCACGCTGTCCGGCTGGTCCGCCGTGCTCACCACCGCCGCCGCGCCCCGGCTGGCGGCGGGCGGTGAGGTCACGGTGCTCGACCTGACCGAGGGCGCGGTGGCCCTGGACTTGATCGCCTTCGCCCGGACCTCAGGCCTCGAGCCGCTGGTCTGGGTGCTGCCCGAGGACCTGCCCCGGCTCGATCTCGGCACCGGCCTGGACGCCCGGGGCCTGGCCGACGTGCTCTCCACGGTGGCCAGCGCGACCGAGGAACAGGGCTCCACGCGCGACCTCTCGTTCGACAACGCGATCCTTGAGCGGGTCATCGACGCGCTCGGCGGCACGGCGACGGTAGCCGGCGTGGCCGCCGCGCTGCGGACCCTCGCCCAGGTCGGCGACCCGCGCGAGGATGTGGCCGCGGGGCTGATCAGCGCCGCGCAGGTGGAGCGGCTGACCACCATGTTCGGCCGCGGCGCGGCCGACCGCGTGGTCGTGGAGCGGGCCTGGGTCCTGGAGTCCCAGCTGCGCAAGCTGGCCGCCGTGGGCACCGCCCGCGTCCCGCCGCCATCCAGCCCGCTGCGGGTGATCGCCGTGGGCCAGCACGCGGGCTCAGCCGAGGGCAAGATCCTCGCCACCTACCTGGCCGTCGCGCTGACGCACGCCCTGCGCGGCACCGCGCCGGGACGGCCGTGGCAGCACACTCTGTTCGTGCTGGGCGCGGACCGGCTGCGCGGCGACACCCTGGACCGGCTGAGCGACGCGTGCGAGAGCACCGGCACCGGGCTCGTGCTCGGCTACCGGTCCGTCCCGCCGCACGTCAAGCAGCGGCTCGGCCGCGGGAACGCCGCGGTGGCGTTCATGCGCCTCGGCAACGCCGAGGACGCCAAAGCGGCCAGCGAGCAGCTCGGCACCGAGCACCGCTTCGTCCTGTCCCAGCTCACCGAGACGATCGGGCTCTCGGTCACCGACACCACGACCGCCAGCTACACCAGCACCGCGGGCACGACAGACTCGCTGGCCGAGTCCTGGTCCGTCAACGAAGGCACGACGCGCGGCACCGGGCAGAGCCGGACCGGTCAGGGCGTCATGCCGCTGCCCGCGGGCGCCTCGCGCAACAGCCAGACCAGCGATTCGCGCAGCACCGGAGAAAGCGAGTCGGTCAGCACCGGGATCAGCACCAGCACGGCCTGGGGCTTGAGCACCTCCAAGGCGGCCGGCGACAGCGAGTCGCTGGCCGCCGCGCTGCAGCGGTCCCGGGAGTTCCTCGTCGAGCAGCACGAACTCCAGCAACTGCCGGCCAGCGCGATGATCGTCACCTACGCCGGCCCCGGCGGGCGCCAGGTCATCCTGACCGACGCCAACCCGGGCATCGGCGGCCTCGGCGTCGCCACCCCGCTGACCCTGGAGGAGTTCCGGAGCCGCCCCGCCGCCCCGCAACCCAGACCCGCCCCCGAACCCCGGCCCGCCCCGGAACCCAGGCCCGTCCCCGAACCCAGGCCCGCCCCCGAACCCGGAGGCCGGCCCGTGCCGGAACCCGGAGGTCGGCCCGTGCCGCAACCCGGAGGTCGGCCCGTCCCGGAACCCGGAGGCCGCAACGCCGGACGCTCGGCCCCGGCCGGCTGGCGCTCGGGAGAGGACCGTCCGCCGCCCAACCTCGGCCCGCCGCCAGCCCGGCTCGACTGGCGTCGCCGCCGTTCCTGAGACGGTAACGGGCGCCGGCGCGGTCCTGATCTTCCAGGCCCTGCGCGTTCGGCAGGGCTTGCGGCCGCGGGGGAGACGGCACGACGGCCTCAACACCGACAGCATCATCCGCGCCGCCCTCGATCTAATTCTTTAGCGCGGGGCGGCCGTCCGGGGCTGCCATACAGGCCCCGCACTTGCGGGCCAGGGTGCCGCAGCTTCGAATTCGGCGCCGCACCACGCACATCCGCCGCTTCCGTCACATTTCCGTGGTTGATCCACGCGCTGCGGTTGTTTGGTGGTGCTAAGGCGCCGCACCGGATACGCCGCGGAATCCGGATCTACCGCACCAGGCGAGCCTTCATGCGACCACCATGGTACCGGTAGCCCCTCCTGACTCAGCCGTCTCG
>PLDT01000310.1:0-13848 GCA_003136255.1 Actinomycetota bacterium | reverse complement strand
TTCAGCAGCGACTCGTCGTAGTAGGTGGACCTGATCACGCTGTGCGGGCAGACGAAGCTGCAGTTGCCGCACTGGATGCACAGGTCCGGATCCCATACCGCGACCAGTTCGGAGATATTACGCTTCTCGTAGGCCGTAGTGCCGCTCGGGTAGGTGCCGTCCACAGGCAGCATGCTGACCGGCAGGTCGTCGCCGAGGCCGGCCATCATCGCCGCGGTGACGGTGCGGACGAACTCCGGCGCGCTGGCCGGTACCATCGGCGGCAGCTCCCGGACCGATGTCACCCGGCCGGGCACCTCGATCCGGTGCAGCCCTTCCAGCGTGGCGTCGACGGCGGCGTGGTTCCGCTGGACCACCTCGGCGCCGCGGCGGCCGTAGGTCTTGGCGATCGCCGACTTGATCTTCGCGATCGCCTCCTCCCGGGGCAGCACGCCGGAGATCGCGAAGAAGCAGGTCTGCAGCACGGTGTTAGTCCGCCCGGCCAGGCCGGCCCCGCGGGCGATCCGGCCGGCATCGATCGCGTACACGTCGATCCGCTTGGCGATGATCTTCTCCTGGACCGGGCGCGGCAGCGCATCCCAGACCTCATCCGCTGGCAGTTTGCAGTCAAGCAGCAACGTCGCGCCGGGCGCCGCCAGGCCGAGCACGTCGACCCGATCCAGCAGCCCGAAGTGATGACAGCCGACGAAGCTGGCCTGCTGCACCAGGTAAGGCGCGCGGATCGGCTGCGGCCCGAACCGCAGGTGCGACACGGTCTGCGAGCCTGACTTCTTGGAGTCGTAGACGAAGTAGCCCTGCGCGTTCAGGTTCTCCTCGGCGCCGAGGATCTTGATCGTGTTCTTGTTCGCGCCGACCGTGCCGTCCGAGCCTAGACCGAAGAAGACCGCCCGGATCGTGTCGGCCGGCTCGATGTCCAGGGACCGGTCATAAGGCAGGCTCAGGCCGGACACGTCGTCGTGGATGCCGATCGTGAACCGGGGCCGCGGCCGCTCGCGGGCAAGTTCGGCGAACACCCCGGCCACCATGCCCGGGGTGAGCTCCTTGGACGACAGGCCGTAGCGCCCGCCGGTCACCAGCGGCAGCATCGCGCGCTCGCCGCGGGTGTGCGCCTCGGCCAGCGCGGCGACCACGTCGAGGAACAGCGGCTCGCCGTTCGAACCCGGTTCCTTGGTCCGGTCGAGCACGGCGATCCTGCTGGCACTCGCGGGCAGCGCGTCGAGCAGCGCCTGGGTCGGGAACGGCCGGTACAGCCGGACCTGCAGCACGCCGACCCGCTCGCCCTGACCGCACAGGTGGGCCACGGTCTGGCCGATAGTCTCAGCGGCCGAGCCCATCACGACGATGACCCGGTCGGCTTCCGGGTGACCGGTGTAGTCCATGATGCGGTACTGGCGGCCAGTCCTGGCGGCGAGGGCGTCCATCGCGTCCTGGACCGCGTCCGGCACGGCGGCGTAGAACGGGTTCACCGTCTCCCGCGCCTGGAAGTAGACGTCCGGGTTCTGCGCGGTGCCGCGGATGAACGGCCGCTCCGGTGAAAGCGCCCGCCCGCGGTGCGCACGGATCAGCGCCTCGGGCACGAGCGCGCGCAGGTCCTCGTCGGCCAGCAGCTCGATCGTGTTCAGCTCGTGCGAGGTGCGGAACCCGTCGAAGAAGTGCACGAACGGCACCCGGGTCGCCAGCGTGGCGGCCTGCGCCACCAGCGCGAGGTCGTGCGCCTCCTGGACCGACGCGGAGGCGAGCAGCGCGAAACCGGTCTGCCGCACCGCCATCACGTCCGAGTGGTCACCGAAGATGGAAAGCCCCTGCGCGGCCAGCGACCGAGCCGCCACGTGGATCACGGCCGGAGTCAGCTCACCGGCGATCTTGTACATGTTCGGGATCATCAGCAGCAGGCCCTGCGACGCCGTGAAGGTGGTGGCCAGCGCCCCGCTTTGCAGCGCACCGTGCAACGCGCCCGCGGCACCGCCCTCGTGCTGCATCTCCACGACCGAAGGCACACCGCCCAACAGGTTGGGCCGGTTCTGGCTGGACCACTCGTCCGCGAGTTCGGCCATCGGCGACGACGGCGTGATCGGGTAGATGCAGCAGACCTCGTTCAGCCGGTAGGCGACCGAGACCGCGGCCTCGTTGCCGTCGACCGTGGTGCGCGTCATGCGTCCTCCGGGGTCATTTCGATCGAGTGGACCGGGCATTGTTCGTAACACTCGCCGCAGCCGGTGCAACGGTCATAGTCGAACTCGTACCGGTTCCCAGGACCCAGCTTGATCACCGCGTCCTCGGGGCACGCCCCCAGGCAGCCATCGCACTCACAGCAGTTCCCGCACGACAGGCAGCGGCCTGCCTCATGCGTCGCCTCCCGCTCGGACAGGCCGCCGAGCACCTCACCGAAATCCGCGATCCGCTCCTGCGGTGCGGCCTCTGGCTGCTGCGCCCGGGCGACATCGCCGAAATACCACAGGTTCAGGTCGCTGAACGCGACCTGGTTGTGTTTGGGCCTGCCGAATGCCGCGATGCCGCGCAGCCAGGCATCGATGTTGCGGGCCGCCTTCTTGCCGTGTCCCACGCCGACCGTCACGGTGCGCTCGGACGGCACCATGTCCCCGCCGGCGAACACGCCCGGGCATCCGGTCATCATCGACGTCGACACCTGCACGGTGCCGTCCCGGCTGAACTCCACTCCGGGCACCTGACGCAGGAACCCGGTGTCGCTGTCCTGCCCGACCGCGAGGATCACGGTGTCCGCGGCCAGCGTCTCGAACCGTCCGGTCGGCTGCGGGAATCCGTGCTCATCAAGCTCCATCGCCTCGATGGTCAGCTCCGGGCCGTCGAACGCGGTGATCGTGCGCAGCCAGTTGATCTGGACTCCCTCCCGCTCGGCCTCTTGCGCTTCGTCTTCATGAGCGGGCATCTGCTCGCGGGTGCGGCGGTAGACAATGATCGCGTCGTTCGCACCCAGGCGGCGGGCGACCCGGGCGGCGTCCATCGCGGTGTTACCGCCGCCGTAGACGGCGACGCGCCGCCCGATCACCGGGCGCTCACCCGAGGCGACACTGCGCAGGAACGACACCGCGTCCACGATGTGTCCCGCGTCCTTGGCCGGGATGTCGACCTTCTTGGACAGGTGCGCGCCGACCGCGACGAAGACGGCGTCGAAGCCGCCCTCACGCCGCTCGGCGTCCAGGTCCTCCACCCGATGTCCGCAGCTGATCCGCACGCCCAGGGCGGCGATCCGGTCAACCTCGGCGTCCAGGATGTCGCGTGGCATCCGGTAGGCCGGGATGCCGTACCGCATCATCCCGCCCGGCTCGGCGCCCGCATCCCTGATCTCCACCTGATGGCCGAGCCTGGCCAGGTGGTAGGCGGCGGAAAGCCCGCTCGGCCCGGAGCCGATGACCAGCACCCGCTGGCCGGCGCGGACCGGGGGCGGCTCGAACGCCCAGCCCCGCTCGAGCGCGAGGTCGCCGAGGAACCGCTCGACCGAGTGAATCGAGACGGCACTGTCGAGGCTGGCCCGGTTGCAGACGCTCTCACACGGGTGGTAGCAGACCCGGCCCATGATGGCCGGCATCGGATTGTCAGCGGTCAGCTGCCGCCACGCGGCTTCGTGGTCACCGGTCTCGGCGTGCGCCAGCCAGGCCTGGATGTTTTCTCCGGCTGGGCAGCCGGCGTTGCACGGTGGCAGCAAGTCCACGTAGACCGGACGCTGCTGGCGGACCGGGCCGGCCAGAGACCGCCCGTGCAGCAGATCCGGCAACGGCGTAACGTCCCGTCGTTCTGGTCGCAAGGCCATATTGGCCACGTTACCCCCAGACCCTGTCCGGGCGTAGGGACCAAGGTCCCCGGCGAGTTGACCGGTTCACGCCTGGCTGGCCCGGGAAAGCGGTCCCAGCAGGCCGGCAGGGACCTGGCAGGGACCGGCCCAACTGGAGACCTCAAGCTCCGAGCCCACGGGATGCCCGGATCAGCCTGCTGACCAGATCGGCAGGCACACTCGGAATTAAAAGGCCGGTAAACCTATCCAGTTACAAGCCGAGTACCGGCGGCACTTCCGACGCCGCAGCATGCCCGACCTCCACAGACCGTCTGTGAGGTTCTGTCGCCGCCAGGCTCAGGTGTACAAGATAAAGGTAGGCTGTGCCTGAGGAGTGGCAATGCAGACTTCAAAGCGAGGCTTCAAAGGCCATAATTTTTCTGAAGTAACAATTATTGCAATTCTTGGACTAATCGTGGGCGGGTCCGTCCTCTCCAGGCCCTGCAACCCGGCCCCACCCGCCCGGCCGCCGGCGGCTTCCAGCTGACAGGAGCTCTCGGATGACCGCAGCGGACCTGGCCCGCCGGGTGCTGGCTGGCGAGCACCGGGCCGCGGCCCGGCTGATCACCCTGATCGAAAGCGGCGATCCCGCGGCCGGCCCGCTGCTGGCCGAGCTGTTCCCGCATACCGGCCGGGCCATGGTCGTCGGGGTCACCGGCCCGCCCGGGGCCGGCAAGTCCACGCTGACCGAGAAGCTGGTGCTGTCCTGGCGGCAGCAGGATCGCACCGTCGCCGTGCTGGCCGTAGACCCGTCCAGCCCGTTCACCGGCGGAGCGCTGCTCGGCGACCGGATCAGGATGACCTCGCTGGGCCGCGACCCGGACGTTTACGTCCGTTCCATGGCGAGCCGGGCGCACCTGGGTGGCCTGGCCGAGGCCGCCCCGGCCGCCGTGCGGGTCCTCGACGCGATGGGCGCGGACGTCGTCGTGGTCGAAACGGTGGGGGTGGGTCAGAGCGAGGTGGCCATCGCCGGCACCGCTGACTGCACCGTGCTGGTCACGATGCCGGGCGGCGGCGATGAGATCCAGGCCATGAAGGCGGGGATCCTCGAGGTCGGCGACGTCTTCGTGGTGAACAAGGCCGACCGGGACGGCGCGCTGCGCACCCAGCGCGAGCTCAACGCCATACTCCGGATGACCGAACGCACCCCTCGTCCCGCCGTCCTGCTGACCAAGGCCGACGTCGGCGAGGGCGTAGAAATCCTGGCCAAGCACATCGATGAGTTCCTCGCTGCCGCCCGCGAATCCGGCCAGCTGGCCAGCCGCCGGCTCGGTCACCTGGAGCGCGAAGCCCTCGAGCTGATCGGCGTCCAAGCCCGCCGCCAGACCCTGCGGGCCCTCGACCCCGCCGCCATCGCCGGTTTCTCGCAAGCTCTCCGGGAACGCCGTATCGACCCCGCCACCGTAGCCACCCGCGCCCTCGCCCTCGCTAACGCGGACGGGCGCGGGTACAGCCGTCCCCAGCGCTGAGGCCTTTGGTCCCGCGGGGAAGTGCCTTTTTGCGCTAGCTGCTCCCCAGCGGCGGCCCGAGGGTGGTGACAACCGTGAAATGCGGCGTTTATCCCAGACCGTGGCGCTGTCAGAACAGATACCGCCCGGGAGGAGGCAGCCGTGAAGGAAATCCTTGACGTCATCCTCGACCCCAGCAGCCAGCCTGCTGATTTCGCCGCGCTGCCGCTGCCGGAGGCCTACCGGGCCGTCACCCTGCACCGGGACGAGGAGCACATATTCGACGGCATCCACGTCCGCGACCGGGACCCGCGCAAGTCCCTGCACGTGGAGGAGGTGCCGGTCCCCGAGCTCGCCTGGGGCGAGGCGCTTGTCGCCGTCATGGCCAGCGCGGTCAACTACAACACCGTGTGGAGTTCCATCTTCTCGCCGGTCTCGACCTTCGCCTTCCTGCGCCGCTACGGGAAGCTCTCGGAGCTCACCGCGCGGCACGACCTGCCGTACCACGTGGTCGGCTCGGACCTCGCGGGCGTGGTGCTGCGCACCGGCCCCGGGGTAAACAACTGGAAGCCGGGCGANNGCACTGGTCAAGACCAACCAGCTGATGCCCAAGCCGAAGCACCTGACCTGGGAAGAGGCCGCCACGCCGGGTCTGGTGAACTCGACCGCCTTCCGGCAGCTGGTCTCGGACAACGGCGCGGCGATGAAGCAGGGCCACAACGTCCTGATCTGGGGCGCCAGCGGCGGTTTGGGCGCTTATGCCACCCAGTACGCACTGGCGGGCGGCGCGATTCCGATCTGCGTCGTGTCCAGCGAGCGCAAGGCAGACCTGTGCCGGTCGATGGGCGCCGAGCTGATCATCAACCGCAACGCCGAGGGCTACCAGTTCTGGAAGGACGAGCGGACCCAGGATCCCAAGGAGTGGAAGCGTTTCGGCGCCAGGATCCGCGAACTCACCGGCGGTGAGGACGTCGACATCGTCTTCGAGCATCCCGGCCGGGAGACGTTCGGCGCCTCGGTGTACGTGACCCGCCGCGGTGGCACCATCGTGACCTGCGCCTCGACCTCGGGGTACATGCACGAGTACGACAATCGTTACCTGTGGATGAGCCTCAAGCGCATCATCGGCTCGCACTTCGCCAATTACCGGGAGGCGTGGCAGGCCAACCGCCTGGTGTCCAAGGGCATGATCCACCCGACCATGTCGGTGGTCTACCCGCTGGCCGATGCCGGCCAGGCTGCCCTGGATGTGCACCATAACCTGCACCATGGCAAGGTCGGGATCCTGTGCCTGTCACCGCAGGAAGGTCTCGGCGTGCGCGATCACAAGCTGCGCGAGAAGCACCTGACCGAGATCAACCGGTTCCGGGACCTGTAAGGATTAGGAAGAACATGACCAAGCCGAACGGGCCGTGGCGATCGCCCCGGCCCGCCCGCGAGCGTCCCTGGCTGATGCGCACCTACGCCGGGCACTCGTCCGCGAAGGAGTCCAACGCGCTGTACCGTAAGAACCTGGCCAAGGGGCAGACCGGCCTGTCGGTGGCGTTCGACCTGCCCACCCAGATGGGGTACGACGCCGACCATGTGCTGGCCCGCGGTGAGGTCGGCCGGGTCGGCGTCCCGGTCGGGCACCTGGGCGACATGCGGGCCCTGTTCGACGGCATCCCGCTGGAGCAGACCAACACTTCGATGACGATCAACGCCACGGCCATGTGGCTGCTGGCGCTGTACCAGGTCGCCGCGGAGGAGCAGGGCGCCGATATCGCCAAGCTCACCGGCACCACGCAGAACGACATCATCAAGGAATACCTGTCCCGCGGCACCTACGTTTTCCCGCCCGGCCCGTCGGTGCGCCTGACCACCGACGTGATCGCGTACACGGTCGCCCGCATGCCCAAGTGGAACCCGGTCAACGTCTGCAGCTACCACCTCCAGGAGGCCGGGGCCACCCCGGTGCAGGAGATCGCGTACGCGCTGTGCACGGCGATGACCGTGCTGGACGCCGTGCGCGACGGCGGGCAGGTACCCCCGGAGCGGATGGGCGAGGTCGTCGGGCGGATCTCCTTCTTCGTCAATGCGGGCGTCCGCTTCGTCGAGGAGATGTGCAAGATGCGGGCCTTCGCCCGGCTCTGGGACACGATCACCCGGGAGCGGTACCAGATCGCCGACCCCGCGCGCCGCCGCTTCCGCTACGGCGTGCAGGTCAACTCACTGGGCCTGACCGAGGCGCAGCCGGAGAACAACGTCCAGCGGATCGTCCTGGAGATGCTGGCCGTCACCTTGTCCTCCGGCGCCCGGGCCCGCGCCGTGCAGCTCCCGGCCTGGAACGAGGCGCTAGGCCTGCCGCGGCCCTGGGACCAGCAGTGGGGCCTGCGCATCCAGCAGGTGCTCGCGTACGAGTCGGACCTGCTTGAGTACGGCGACCTGTTCGACGGCTCCCCCGTGGTGGAGGCCAAGACCGCGGAGCTGGTGGCCGGCGCCGAGGCGGAGATCGCCGTGGTGGCGGAGCTGGGCGGGATGGTGCCGGCGGTGGAGTCCGGTTACCTCAAGGCCCAGCTCGTCACCTCGTACGCGGCCCGCCGCGCGCGCATCGAGTCCGGCGAGGAGAAGGTCGTGGGAGTCAACTGCTTCCAGGCCACCGAGCCCAGCCCGCTCACCGCGGACACCGACGCGGCCGTCCACCACGTGGACCCGGCCTACGAGCTGGCGGTGCTGGCCGACCTGGCGGAGTGGCGCACGCGGCGCGACGATGCGCAGGTGGCCGCTGCCCTCGACGGGCTCAGGGCCGACGCGAACCGCCAGGACGTCAACCTGATGGACGCGACCCTGGCCTGCGCCCGGGCAGGGGTGACCACCGGCGAGTGGGCCTTCGCGCTGCGCGAGGTGTTCGGTGAATACCGGGCCCCCACCGGTGTCGGCAGCGCCCCGGTGGCGCCCGCCGGACCGGGCGGGGAGCTGGCCGCGGTCCGCGAGGCGGCGCTCGCCACCGCCGCCGAGATCGGGGTGGGCAGGCTGCGCCTGCTGCTGGGCAAGCCCGGCCTGGACGGGCACTCCAACGGCATCGAGCAGATCGCGGTCCGGGCCCGTGACGCCGGGTTCGAGGTGATCTACCAGGGCATCCGGCTCACCCCCGCGCAGATCGTGGCGGCCGCGGTCGCCGAGGACGTGCAGTGCGTAGGGCTGTCGATCCTGTCCGGCGGGCACGCCGAGCTGGTGCCNNGACGTGCTCCGCCGCCTGCGTGAGGCCGGCGCGGGAGACATCCCGGTGGTGGTCGGCGGGATCATCCCGCCAGCCGACGCTCAGGCCCTGTGCTTCCAGGGAGTAGCTGCCGTCTTCACCCCCAGGGACTTCGACATTACCGCCATCATCGGCCGCATCGTCGACGAGATACGCCTGGCCCACAAGCTCCAGCCGTGGTCAGCCAGCCACGCTGTGGCGACCCGGCCGACCAGCGCCACGACAATCGAAGGGTGACAGGACCTGACATGACCACCGCAACGACTACACCCATCACCGCGACTGACCGCCTGCGCCCGCGCCGTTCCTGCCTGGCCGTGCCGGGCAGCAGTCCTCGCTTCCTGGAGAAGGCCCAGAGCCTGCCCGCGGATCAGGTGTTCCTGGACCTGGAGGACGCCTGCGCGCCGCTGGTCAAGGAGAGCGCCCGGCACGCCATCGTCAACGCGCTCAACACCGGCGACTGGGGCGGCAAGATCCGCGTTGTCCGGGTCAACGACTGGACCACCCACTGGACCTACCGGGACGTGATCACGGTGGTCGAGGGCGCGGGCGCCAACCTGGACTGCCTCATGCTCCCGAAGGTCCAGGACGCCGAGCAGGTCAAAGCGCTGGACCTGCTGCTCACCCAGATCGAGAAGACAGTGGGCCTGCCGGTCGGCCGCATCGGCATCGAAGCCCAGATCGAGAACGCCATGGGGCTGATGAACGTCGACGCGATCGCCGCCGCCTCGCCGCGGCTTGAGACCATCATCTTCGGGCCCGCGGACTTCATGGCCTCGATCAACATGAAGTCGCTGGTGGTCGGCGAGCAGCCCCCCGGCTACCCGGCGGACGCCTACCACTACATCTTGATGCGCATCCTGATCGCCGCCCGCGCCCATGACCTGCAGGCCATTGACGGTCCTTACCTGCAGATCCGGAACGCCGATGGCTACCGCGAGGTGGCCAGGCGGGCCGCCGCGCTCGGCTTCGACGGCAAGTGGGTGCTGCACCCGGACCAGATCGCCGCCGCCAACGAGATCTTCTCCCCGTCGCAGGAGGACTACGACCACTCCGAGTTGATCCTGGACGCCTACGACTGGTGCACCTCGGAAGCCGGCGGGGCCAAGGGGTCGGCCATGCTCGGCGACGAGATGATCGACGAGGCCTCCCGCAAGATGGCCCTGGTGATCGCGGCCAAGGGCAGGGCCGCGGGGCTACCGCGCACCTCTAAATTCGAGCCCCCACAGGCCTGAGAAAAGGACACCGAGCACGATGCGGTTCGGACGGACGTATGAGGAGTTCGAGGTCGGGGCGGTCTACAAGCACTGGCCAGGTAAGACGGTGACCGAGTACGACGACCACCTGTTCTGCCTGCTCACCATGAACCATCATCCGCTTCACCTGGACGCGAACTACGCCGGGCAGGCCACCGATTTCGGCCGGAACGTGGTGGTGGGCAACTACATCTACTCGCTGCTGCTCGGTATGTCGGTGCCGGACGTCTCGGGCAAGGCCATTGCGAACCTGGAGGTCGAGTCGCTGCGGCACGTGGCGCCGACCTTCCACGGCGACACCATCTACGGCGAGACGACCGTGCTCGGCAAGCGGCTCACGTCCTCGGGTGACCGGGGCATCGTCCAGGTCGAGACCCGCGGCTACAACCAGGACGGCACCGTGGTGTGCGTGTTCCGCCGCAAGGTCATGGTGCCGACCGAAACCTACCTCAAGGAACGCGGCGGGGAGCAGCCCGGCCGTCCCGAGCCTGATCCGCAGTCCAGCTGACCCCGAAGGAACTCGCCATGGGACGCCTCGCACAGACCGAAGGCCTGACCGAGTTCGAGCAGGACATCCTGGCCACGGTCCGGGACTTCACCGCCCGGGAGATCATCCCGGTCGCGACCGAGCTTGAGCACCGGGACGAGTATCCCGCCCAGATCGTGGCGGGGATGCGCAAGCTCGGCCTGTTCGGGCTGACCATCCCGGAGGAGTACGACGGCCTCGGCGCATCGCTGCTCATCTACGCCCTGGTCGTGGAGGAGATCGCCCGCGGCTGGATGTCGGTGTCGGGCATCATCAACACCCACTTCATCGTCGCCCACATGATCGCCCGCCACGGCACCGCCGAGCAGAAGGACTACTTCCTGCCCAAGATGGCGGCCGGCGAGGTGCGCGGCGCCTTCTCCATGTCCGAACCCGGCCTGGGCTCAGACGTCGCGGCGATCCGCACCAAGGCCGTTCGCGACGGGGAGGACTTTGTCATCAACGGCCAGAAGATGTGGCTGACCAACGGCGCAACGTCCAACCTGGTGGCGGTGCTCTGCCGGACCGAGGAGGGATACGACGCTCCGCACCGCAACATGACCACCTTCCTGATCGAGAAGGAGCCGGGCTTCGGGCCTAACCCAGCGGTGCCGGGCCTGACGGTGCCAGGGAAGATCGAGAAAATGGGCTACAAGGGGGTCGACACCACCGAGCTGATCCTGCAAGACGTCCGCATTCCCGCCGCCCGCGTGCTCGGCGGTAACACCGGCCGGGGCTTTTACCAGATGATGGACGGCGTCGAAGTCGGCCGCGTCAACGTCGCCGCCCGTGGCTGCGGGATCGCCCTGCGTGCCTTCGAGCTGGCCATCGACTACGCGCAGCGGCGGCACACCTTCGGCCAGCCGATCGCCCAGCACCAGGCGATCCAGTTCAAGCTGGCCGAGATGGCGACCAAGGTCGAGGCGGCCCACCAGATGATGGTGATGGCCGCCCGCAGGAAAGACTCCGGGCACCGCAACGACCTGGAAGCCGGAATGGCCAAGTACCTCGCGTCCGAGTACGGCAAGGAAGTCGTGGAGGACTCCTTCCGCATCCACGGCGGCTACGGCTTCTCCAAGGAGTACGAGATCGAGCGCCTGTACCGGGAAGCGCCGATGCTGCTGATCGGCGAGGGTACCGCGGAGATCCAGAAAATGATCGTGGGACGCCGGCTGCTAGAGGAGTACCAGATCACTGGCTAGCCGCGCGTCGGCGTGGCGCAGCAGGTGGCCGGGCGGTCAGTGCAGCCGGCGGAGGTGGGCGTCGGCGGGCTCGGCGGCCTCAAGGCGGATCCGGGCATCGACGGCCTGCACGCCGTCCGGGCGGGCGAAAACCGGGCTGAGCTCGAGCTCGGCGACCTGCGGCAGGTCGTCGGCCAGCTGGGAGACACGCAGTAGCAGGTCCCGCAGCGCGGTGAGATCGACGCCGGGGGCGCCGGGACGCCCGAGTATGAGCGGGGCGGCGCGTACGGAGCGGATCAGCTCGTCGGCATCGGAGTCGGTCAGCGGAGCGAGCCGCGCGGCGCGGTCAGCCAGCGCATCGGCGGCCGCACCGCCGACCCCGAACAGCACCAGCGGGCCGACGACCGCTTCTTGCAGCACGCTGATCATCACCTCGACGCCGCCCGTGACGATCGGCTTGACGATGACACCAGCCAGCCGGTGGCCGAAAGACTCCCGCAGCGAACGGAACCCGTGCCGGACTTCGTCCGCGCCGTGCAGATCGATAAGCAGGGCGCCGGCGCCACGCGCGCGGACCAGGCCGGGCACGTCCGCCCTGAGCGCGACCGGGCCCCCGAACCGTGCTGCCGCCGCGACGGCGGCGTCCTCCGTGACAACCCCGATGCTTTCGGCCAGCGGCACGCCGTAGCAGCCGAGGAGTTCCATGGTCGGGTCCAGTGACAGCCAGCCGCCGGCCGGCCTTTCGGCCAGGAATTCCGCGACCAGATCCCTCGCCCGGTCCTGGCGCAGGCCGTCGAGGTCGGGCACGTTTCCCGGCGGGATCGCCCGCCACATGCCGTAGCGGGCGGCGCGGCCGAGGGCGTGGGCGGCGGACTCGGAGTAGGCGTAGGCCGGAACGGCGGGGGAGTCCTCGTCGGGGCCCCGGAGCAGCCGGACCACTTCCACCTGGTCCAGCACCGCGGCGGCGATCGGCACGGGGAGCCGCGCGGCGGCCACCTCGGGAACCGGGTCGCTGCCCGCGCTCGTGGTCGTCAGCGCCAGCACCGCGTCGACGCCCGGATCGGCGCCGACCAGCTCCAGGCATTGACCGAAGAGGCCGGGACCGACCAGCAGGGTGGTATCGACCGGCCCGGCCACCGTGGCGGCGCGGGGAAGCAGGTTCCGGAGCGCCTGCTGGGTGTCCGCGGCCAGGCGGGCCACCCGCAGTCCCGCGTCGTCGCACGCGTCGGCGGCGAGCACCGCGGCGCCGCGGGTGTTCGATACCACCGCGACCCTGGGCCCGGCGGGCGTCGGCTGCGAGGCCAGCAGGACCGCGGTGTCGAGCAGCTCGCCGAGGTTCGCGGTGGCGATCACCCCGGCCTGCTCGAACAGGGCCCGCCTGGTGAGCAGGGGCGTGGCCGCCGCGGCGCGAGCCCCGGCCACGCGCGGGCTGGTCGTGGACCGGCCCGCGATCATGGTCAGGACCGGTACGCTGCGGCCGACGCGGCGGGCGGTGCGGACGAACTTGGGCGGGTTCCCGATCGACTCAAGGTACAGCAGGGCCAGCTTGGTCGCTGGGTCGGACTCCCACCACAGCAGCATGTCGTTGCCGCCCACGTCGTCTTTGTCGCCGAGCGAGACGAGGGAGGAGATCCCGACACCGGTCCGGGACAGGTGCTCGGCCAAGGCGAAGCCGGCGCCACCGGTCGACTGCAGCGCCAGGCCGGCGCATCCCGGCGTGGGATGACGGGCCGCGAACGTCGCGTCCAGGCCGGCACTGGTGTCGGCCACGCCGAAGCTGGCCGGTCCGACCATTCGCATGCCGTGGCGGCGGCAGATGCCCAGCAACTCCGTGCGGCCCGCGCCGCTGAGTCCTGCCGCCACCACTACCAGCGCCTTGACCCCCCGTCGCCCGCATTCTTCGGCGATACCGACCACGGCCGCCGCCGGTGTCGCGATGACCGCCAGGTCGACGTCTTCGGGCAAAGCGGCCGCCGTCGGGACGCAGGGAACGCCGTCCAGTTCGGTCGCGGTCGGGTTGACCGCGTACACCGGTCCGGAGAAGCCGCCGGTCACGATGTTGCGCAGGATGGCCCGCCCGACGGAGCCTGGCTCTCGGCTGGCGCCGATGACCGCCACCGAGGCCGGCGCCAGTACGTGCCGCAGACTGGCCACATCGGCCGACCGCTCCCGCTCGGCCACCGCGTCACGGTAACTGCCGAGGGCGTTGTCGGCCTCGCCGGCGGGCAGCGGGAAGGTGAGGTCGTACACGCCGTCGGCCAGGGCGCGGTGCGTCTGCAGTCCGGCGTCGGCGAATACTCTCAGCATGGGCGCGTTCTCACTCAGCGTTTCTGCGGTGAAGGCGCGCAGGCCGCCGCTGCGGGCCAGCGAGATCAGGTGCTCCAGCAG
>PLDT01000528.1:0-6480 GCA_003136255.1 Actinomycetota bacterium | reverse complement strand
AATATTGCGTCGAATCGGCACGGGGGGAATAAATCAGGTGCAGATCTCGGTGGCACGCCCAGGTGAACTCGGCCCGGACGAGATTGCCGCGTGGCGTTCCATGCAGCGCGCGACGGCATCGCTGGCCAGCCCGTTCTTGTGTCCCGAATTCTCAATTGCCGTTGGCAATTTTCGCACCCAGGCTCGTGTCGCGGTACTTTACGACGGGCCGGAAATTGCCGGATTTTTCCCTTTTGAGCGGCGCGGGGGGGTGGGCGTTCCCATCGGCGCCGGCCTGAACTACTGCCAGGGACTCGTGCACGCGCCGTCGGCGGACTGGGATCCGCGGGAGCTGCTGCGAGCGTGCCGGGTGGCCGTCTGGCGGTTTGACAACCTAGTACCGGGCCAGCGGCCCTTCGAGCGCTATACGTTCACCGCACGCCCGGCGCCGCTTATAGATCTGAGCGACGGGTTCGAAGTATACCAGAAAAGGCTCCGGATAAGGTCGCCCAAGTTTTGCCGGGAGCTAGCACGCAAGGAACGGCGACTGGAACGTGAAGCAGGCGAGCTCCGTTTCGTGGTCGACTCTCGCGATATATCGGAATTGCGCAAGCTCATGGCCTGGAAGGCTGATCAGTATCACCGGAGCAGGCAGCTAAATTTTTTCGACCGGCCGTGGGTCGTCGGCTTCATGGACCAGCTTTTCAGCACCCGTAACGGCCATTTCCGCGGTCTGCTTTCTGTCCTTTATGCGGGCGAGACGCTGATCGCCGCGGATTTCGGCCTGCGCTGCGGCGAGCTGCTCGGAGCCTGGTTCTCCGCCTACGACCTGCGCTTCGGCCGGGAATCGCCGGGGATGATCCAGCACCTGCATATGGCCGAGCAGGCAGCCGACCTCGGCGTTCAGGTGATCGACATGGGGGCCGGGCCCGAACCGTACAAGGAGACGCTGAAGAGCGGCGAGCTGTACATCGGGGCCGGCATCGTGTCCCGCGGCCCGGTCGTCGGCGGCGCGGACCGGGTGCGCGGCGCCGCCACCGACTGGGCGCGCCGCCAGGTCAAGCGCTACCCGCCGCTGTTCCGCGCGGCCGACCGGCTGCTGCGGTACTACGGCCGGATCGGGTGAGGGCCTTCCGGAGCCGGGTCGGGGAACAACGCGATGGAGGCGGTGAAGGTGTGCAGGAAGTTCTGCCCGCCGACCGGTCCGAGTTCCCCCGCGCAGAAGAAGCCGGCCAGCGGGATGTCGCCCAGCATGGCCGCGATGAGCCCGGCGTCGTGATCGGGCTCGGCGAACAGCCGGGATCCGCGACCGTTGCAGGTGAACAGCAGCGCCCCGGCCGGGCGGCGCCCACCCAGGGCGGCCAGCTCGCGTTCCAGGGCGCGCCGCAGGTCCGCATCGGCCGACGCGGCGTCCCGGACGTGGAACTGGACCGTCTGGCCCACCTGGATCTCGTCGCCCACCGCGATGGCTCCCGAGTCGGAGTCGGCGCCGACCACGCCGCGGATCAGGAAGTCACCCTGGCCCGGCTCGGTGCGATACTCGTCGATCACCACCCCCAGCTGAAGGCCCTGGACCAGTAGCTCCTGGTCCCGGCTGGGCAGCGCCGCGGCCATCTCACGTAGCCGGACCAGCGGCGGACGGCCGCCGAGCTCGAGGATCACGCTGCCCTCGGCCCGGGTGATGATGTAGGCGTCCCCTACCGGACGGCAGCCCTGCGCGACCAGCGGATGGACCTCGGCGTGCGGCAGGTGCACGCCGACGGCGCCGCGGGAGAGCACCCGGCCGTCGAGGAACATCCGGCTCTGCCGCGGCCGCAGCGCGGCACTGGCCAGCCCGCCCATGACCATCGCGCCGGGTCGCTGTTCGTTCAGGTGGGCCAGCAGGCCATCAGCCGGGAACGTGAACGGGTCGCAGATCATCAAGTGCGCGCCGGCCGCCTCGCGCGGGAACTGGTAGCCGCCGTAGGCGCCACCACTGGTCGTTCGAATGAATTCCATGGCGAAGGTCTCGACCGGGCCGAGGCCGGCCCCGAGCCACAGCGAGACCGCGGGTTCGGACTCGACCTCCCGCGCCCCACCTGCCACCGCCTCCCCCACGCAGCCGATGAGCGGGAGCGGGCCGACCTGCTCGGCGATCGCGGCCACGAGCTCCTCGGCCACGGCGAGGAAATGGGCCGAGGCGAACAGTACCGCCAACGACGGGGGCTGGTCCCCCAGCGCCGACCGCGCCTGCGCGACGGCCCGGGTCGCCGCCACGCCGGGATCCGCGGTCAGGACGAGCGCTCCTCCAGCCTTCACCAGCCCAGGCTATCTGGCGGATCATGCGCGCCCGGTCTGGATCGAACCGGGCCAGGCACCAGGAGAACCTATGACGTACCCGTGTTCTGGATCGTCTCGAACCCGGTGAAGTGGCCGCGGGGCTGTGGTCGCCGCGGTTCTCCGGCTGTGGCATGATGACTCTAGGTAATTGGGCGACCACGCATTGGGGTGGTAGCCGTGAAGCATCATGAACATCACCGGTTCGCCGGGCTGCTTGAGGTGGCGCCGGACGCGATGGTGTGCGTCGACGCCGACGGCCGGATCGTGCTGGTCAACGCTCGGACCGAGCGGTTGTTCGGCTACCGCCGCGACGAACTGATCGGCCTGCCGATGGACATGCTCGTCCCGGACGCGGTCCGCGACGTCCACCCCGGCCACCGAGGGGGGTACATCGCCGACCCGCAGCCCCGCCTGATGGGAGCGGGGATGGAACCGGCCGGCCGCCGCCACGACGGCACCACTTTCCCCGCCGAGATCTCCCTGTCCGCCCTCGACACCGAGCAGGGGATCCTGGTCTTCGCCGCGGTCCGGGACGTGACCCAGCGACGGTTGGCGGCGCAGAGCGCCGCGCAGCTGGCCGCGATCATCCAGTCCTCCCACGACGCGGTGATCGGCAAGACCCTCGACCAGGTCATCACCAGCTGGAACCCGGGCGCCGAACGGCTGTACGGGTACACCGCCGCCGAGGTCACCGGCCGTCACATCGAGGTGCTCATCCCGGCCGGGGACCGGGAGCGGGAAGCGGCGGTGGTGGCCGCCGTCGCGCGGGGCGAGCGGGTGGACCAGTACCAGGCCCGCAGGCTGCGCAAGGACGGGACGACGGTCGAGGTGTCGCTGAACCTGTCGCCGATCGCCGACCGGACCGGGACGATCATCGGGGTGGCGAGCGTGGCGCGGGACGTGACCGAGCGGCAGCGCGCGGGGGCCAGGTTCCGCGGGCTGATGGATGCGGGCCCGGACGCGATGGTCTGCGTGGACCGCGACGGGCACATCGTGCTGGTCAACGGGCAGACCGAGCGGTTGTTCGGCTACCACAGGGACGAGCTGGTCGGCCAGCCGGTGGAGATCCTGGTCCCGGATCAGGTCCGCGGCCTGCATCCGGCCCACCGGGCCGGGTACGCCGCTGATCCCCGGCCCCGCGCAATGGGCGCCGACCTGCAGCCGGCCGGGCGCCGCCGCGACGGCAGCACCTTCCCGGCCGAGGTGTCCCTGGCCGCGATGGGTACCGGTGAAGGCCTTCTGGTCACCGCCGTGATCCGCGACGTAACCGAGCGGCTGGAGATCGCCGCCGAGCGGGAGCGGCTGGGCATCCAGGCCGAACGGGACGAGCTGGAGCGGCACCTGCACCAGTCCCAGCGGCTGGAAAGCCTGGGCCAGCTGGCCGGCGGGGTGGCTCATGACTTCAACAACCTGCTCGGCGTCATCTCCAACTACGCCGCCTTCGTCGGCGAGGAAGTCGCCCGGCAACCAGTGGACGAGCGCTGGCAGGCCGTCCGCAACGACATCGGGCAGGTCCAGCGGGCGGCCGAACAGGCGGCCGGGCTGACCCACCAGCTGCTGGCGTTCGCCCGCCAGGAGATGATCCAGCCGCGCGTGCTCAACCTCAACGACGTGGTGCAAAGCGTCGAGCAGCTGCTGATCCGCACGCTCGGCGAGCACATCGAGCTGATCGCCGACCTGACCGCTGACCTGCCCTCGGTGCTAGCCGACCCCGGCCAGGTCGAGCAGGTCCTGGTCAACCTGGCCGTCAACGCCCGCGACGCGATGCCGCAGGGCGGCAAGCTCATCATCCAGACCGCCAGCACCAGCATCGACGTCCCCGCGCACCAGGAAGACGGGGCCTACCAGGGCGAGATGCCTCCCGGCCGGTACGTGGCTCTGAAGGTCAGCGATACCGGCACCGGGATACCCAAAGACGTCCTGGACCGGGTCTTCGAGCCGTTCTTCAGCACCAAGCCCAAAGGCGAGGGAACCGGCCTGGGCCTGGCCACCGTGTACGGGATCGTCACCCAGGCCGGGGGCCACGTGCGGATCTACTCCGAACCCGGCCTGGGCACTAGCCTCACCGCGCTGCTGCCCGTGACCGAGCAGGACATCGCCGCGGCCACCCCGCCGCCCGTGGAGCCCCAGCGCGGCCAGGGCCAGACGGTCCTGGTCGTGGAAGACGAGGCCGCCATACGCGAGGTCACCCGCCGGATCCTGGCCCGCAACGGCTACCACGTCGTGGCCGCCGCCAGTGGCCACGAGGCGCTGAACGTCCTGGCCACCCAGCTGGAGCACATCGACGTGCTGCTCACCGACGTCATCATGCCCCGCATGCAAGGGAAAGAATTCGCCGACCAGGTCCTCGTCATCCAGCCCGCCGCCCGGGTGATATTCATGTCCGGCTACACCCAGGGTCTCCTCGGCGCGCAAGGCGTCCTGGAACCCGGCACCCACCTCATCGAAAAACCATTCTCCGAAGCCACCCTGCTCACTAAGCTGCAGGAAGTCCTTAGCGCTCAAAACTGAGCGCCCAGCGCGGGGGGCGTCGTGATTTACCAGATCGTGGCCGAGGCCTACCGGGACCTGGAGCGGGCGACCGGACGGCTGGCGCTGATCGAGCGGCTGGCCGCGCTGCTGGCGCAGACTCCGGCCCCGTTGCTGCCCGTGGTGTGTTATCTGGGCCAGGGGCTGATCGCGCCGGAGTTCGCCGGGGTGGACCTGGGGCTGGCCGAGAAGCTGGCCATCCGGGCGGTGGGCACCGCGACCGGGACCGCGCCCGAGGTGGTCGCGGCNNACGCTGCGGCAGATCGCCAACGCCGAGGGGACCGGCTCGCAGGGGCGCAAGCTGGAGCTGCTGGCCGGGTTGCTGGCCCAGGCCACGCCGCTAGAGGCCCGGTACCTGCTGCGGCAGGTCACCGGGGGGCTGCGGCTGGGCATCGGCACGCCCACCATCTTGGACGCGCTGGCCCAGGTGTACGCCGGGGGGCGGGCCGCCCGGCCGGTACTGGAACGCGCCTACAACATCTGCTGCGACCTGGGCCTGATCGCCCAGGTGCTGGTGAGCGACGGGCTGGCCGCGGTGGAAGAGATCCAGGTCCGGCCGGGCAACCCGGTGCGGGTCATGCTGGCCCAGCGGCTGGCCGACGCGTCGGAGATCCTGGCCAAGCTGGGCGGGGAGTGCGCGGCCGAGTACAAGTACGACGGCATGCGGCTGCAGGCCCACAAGACCGCCGACGGGCGGATCGAGCTGTGGACCCGGCGGCTGGAAGAGGTCAGCGAACAGTTCCCGGACGTGGTCGAGGTGCTGGCCGCCGGGCTGGGCCCGGCCGAGGCGATCATCGAGGGCGAGGTGGTCGCGTTCGACGCGGCCACCGACGAACTGCACCCGTTCGCGGAGGTCATGTTCCGGCGGCGTAAGTACGGGATCGCCGATGCGGTGCGGGACGTGCCGGTCGGGCTGTTCTGCTTCGAGCTGCTGTACGCGGACGGGCAGGACCTGACCCGGCTGCCGTATCCGCGGCGGCGGGCCGCGCTGGCGCAGGCGATCACGATCTCGCCGGGGCTGCGGCTGACTACCGCGGCCGAGGTGACCGACCCGGCCGCGCTGGACGCGACGTTCGAGCAGGCCATCACCGACGGGTGCGAGGGGCTGATGTGCAAGTCGGTCGGCCCGGCGTCGGTGTACCAGGCCGGGAACCGCGGCTGGCAGTGGATCAAGCTCAAGCGGGACTACCGGACCGAGCTGTCCGACACCGCGGACCTGGTCATCGTGGGCGCGTTCGCGGGCCGCGGCCGGCGGGCCGGCACGTACGGCGCGGTGCTGCTGGCCGCGTACGACCCGGCCGCGGAGGTCTACCGCACGGTGACCAAGTGCGGTACCGGGTTCTCCGACGCCGACCTGGCCTCGCTACCGGACCGGCTGGCGCCGCTGGCCCGGACGGAGAAGCCCGCGCGGGTCGACGCCCGGCAGCTGCCGGACTTCTGGTTCGAGCCCGGGGTGGTGATCGAGGTGCTGTCCGCCGAGCTGACCCTGTCGCCGCACTACTCGGCGGGCTGGGGCGTGATCAAGGAGGACGCCGGGCTGGCCATGCGGTTCCCGCGGTTCACCGGGCGCTGGCGCGACGACAAGGACCCGACCGACGCCACCACCACCGGCGAGCTGGTCGACCTGTACCGCACCGCGCAACGTTCGCCGGT
>PLDT01000208.1:0-11225 GCA_003136255.1 Actinomycetota bacterium | reverse complement strand
GCTCGGCACCGTGGGAAACGCCGCGCCGGAGAGCGATTCCCCCTCGGCAGCACCACAGGCAACCCACCTGACGCGCCTGACCCAACGGGCGAGCTGAACCTGCCGCGGAACGGGCAGCGCTACCGCCACCAGGGCAGCCGGCGCTGCTCGGCGACGTGGGTGGCGGGCTCGGTGATGGCTTGCGCGTGCGAGCTCAGCTGCTGCAGGTGCTCGTTGACCCACAGCAGGTGCGGGTGATGCGGCGCCGTGATAATCCGCACCAGATCCGTCCCGCCCGCCCCGACAACCCCGTCCGCCCCACTGGCCTCACCGGGCGCGGCAGCCCCGAGAGCGGCACCGACCTCGGCCATGGCGGTCACGTCCTGGGGACTTACGCTCGTCGCCGGGATCGTCCCGGTCAGCCCGGCGAACGCCGGGGCGCTGACCGGCAGCACCACATCACGCGCCGCGGGCCGTCCCACCAGTACCGCGACCCGTTCGTAGAACGCCGCGAGCTCGGCGGTGGCCTCGGTCAGCATGGTCTTCGCGTAGGCGATGCTCGGGTTCTGGTGTTGCGGGAGTGGCATCGGCCCCTTGAGCCCGGCCAGCGAGTACGCGGTCAGCCGCAGCCGCATGGTGGCCATGACCAGCGTCCATAGGTCCGACTTGGGCAGGTGCTTGGCGCCCTGCTCGGCCAGGAAGCCGCGCAGCGCCTCGTCCAGCCGGATGCCGGCGGTGACGGTCGCGGGGCCCGCGTCCGGCGGATCGTGCCGGATGCCCAGGGCCCAGTCCACCGACTCGGTCAGGTACGCGGCCCCGACCCGGAACGCGTCGGCCAGATCGTCGCCGACCACTGACCCGGCGCCGCGCGGCCAGAACAGCACGCCGACCACCAGGCTCACCAGGCAGCCGAGGGCCACGTCCTCGATGCGCAGCAGGCCCACCTTCCAGCCCGCGGGCACCAGCAGGTTGAACAGGACCACGACGACGACGGTGAACGCCGCCTGGCCGAAGGCGAACGGCAGCGTGCCCGGCGCGTAAGCGGCCACGGCGACGGCGATCGGCAGCGCCACCCACAGCGCGGGCGTGCTGGTCCCGATGCCGAGCAGCAGCAAGGCGCCGACCACGAAGCCGACCACGGTGCCGCCCAGCGCGCGTAGCGCGGTCGACTCGGTGGACACCGCGCTGGTCCGCAGCACCGACAGGGTGCCGAGCACCACCCAGAACCCGTGCTGGACCCCGGTCACGTCCGCCACCAGCACCGCCGCGGCCAGGGCCAGCGAGGCGCGCAGGCTGTTCAGGAACCAGATCGAGCGCAGGCTGGCGTGCCGGGTCAGGATGCCGAGCGCACCGGACACGGCGGCGGCCCGCCGTTCGGCCTCGGTTCCCTCCGGCTGGGCCCCGAACCAGCCCCGGCGCCGGGCCGCGATCGTCTCCGGATCGGCGCGCCGGGTCGTGATCAGGGCGTCTCCCGTCAGCCCGCGCACGGCGAGCGAGATCACCTGCGCGTGGAAGGAAAGCCGGGCGGCGGCCTGCGTCGCGTCGTAGTCGGCGTCCGGGGCCGCCGACTGGTGGTAGGCGGCACTGGCCGCGCGCCGCCGCTCCAGCTCGCCGACGTCGGGCGGCGGGCCGGTCCCGTCGCGGTCGGCCAGCAGGTCGCCGGTCTGCCTGAGCACCACGGCCGTCTCGGCGAGCAGGTCACGGTCGGGCTGAGCGGCCCGGTCCAGGTTCGACTTCCCCGCGGTGGCGTCGGCGATCAGCGCGCTGCACCATTCGAGCCACTGCACCAGGCTGGCCATGGCCTGATCCGCGGTGGCCAGCCCGGTCGGCCGGTACGGCGTGCTGGCGAACGCGTTCATCAACTCGTGCTTGGCCGCCTCGCAGGCCTGGTGGTCGGCCGGCGTCGCCGTGCCCTGCGTGGCCGCGTCCAGCGCATGAGCCAGGGCTCGGGCCGAGCCGGCCGCCGCCGCGCGCAGCCGGTCTCCCGGCGATGGCGGCGAGAACACCAGCACCGCCACCGTGGACACGGCCGAGGCCAGCCACCAGCCCGCCAGCCGGTCCGGGATCATGCCCACGGTCCCGGCCGTGGCCACCGGCAGGACAAAGGGGAACAGCGCGGCGATGATGCCCGAGGCCGCGTTGGGCCCGGCCACGCCCAAGAAGAATATGCCGAACGTCACTGGGATCGTGACCAGCACCGCCAGCCAGGTGATCCCGTGGACGGCGGTGCCGATGATGAGTCCGATGCTCCCGATCAGGGCGAGCATGAAGTGCGCGAACAGCTTGTCCCGCCTGCTACCGCCGAACGAGCCGACGACCAGGTTGGCGAACCCTCCGAACGCGGCGAACAGGGCCATCTGCAGGTTGCCGAAGCCCTCATAGGTCAGCGCAAACAGGCCGGGGATCACGATCACCGCGCGCGCGGTCCGCATCGCCGCGGGCACCGACCAGGCCGGCCACCACGCGGGCCGGGTCCGCTGAGCCCCGCCCGACGGGCTGGCCTGCGGCGATCCAGGCCGGAAGACGGCCAGCGGGAAGCGGCGCATCGCGCTCGTATCGGACATTGATCCAGTCTAAAATGCGAGCCCGCGATCAGCGGGATTCAGGTTGACTCCCCAGGTCCATGCGCTACATTGCTACATTCGCGACCGCATGAGGAGGACGTTCCATGCAGGAGGCACCGCCGCCAGCACCAGCCGTGCTGGATGACGACGATACCCGGCTGGAAAGCCTCGGGTACCGCCCGCAGCTGAACCGCGTGCTCGGGCTGTTCGCGAACTTCTCGGTGGCGTTCACCTACCTGTCGCCGATGGTCGGCATCTTCACCCTGTTCACCCTCGGCCTGAGCACCGGCGGCCCGGCCTACATCTGGCTCACCTTCATCCCGGTCGCCGGGATGCTGCTGGTCGCCCTGGTCTTCGGCGAGCTGGCCAGCCACTACCCGGTGGCCGGCGCGCTCTACCAGTACAGCAAGTACACGGTCGGCCGCAGGTTCGGCTGGTTCGTCGGCTGGTTCTACGGGATCGCGCTGCTGGTCACGGTGGCCGCGGTGGATACCGGCGTGGTCATCTACGCCGTCGCGCTCGGCCACGACCTGTTCGGATGGAGCTTCAACGCCAACAGCCACGGGACCATCCTGGTCGTGAGCCTGGGCCTGCTGGCCATCCAGACCACGCTGAACACCACCGGCGCCAAGATCATGGGCCGGGTCGCCCAGCTCGGCGTCTACGTGGAGATCCTCGGCACGTTCGGCATCGCGATCGTGCTCGCCATCCGCGGTTTCCACCACGGGTTCGGCTTCCTGACCACCACGGCGAACGTCCAGCACGCCAAGTCCAACCCGCTCGGCCTGAACTTCGGCGGCAGCTGGATCGCCGCTGCCCTGGTCGCGGTGCTCGCGCCGGTCTACATCTTCTACGGCTTCGAGTCGGCCGGGGACATCTCCGAGGAGACCAAGAACGCCGGCCGGCAGGTTCCGCGGGCCATGCGGCTCGCCCTGATCTGGGGCGGGATCGCGTCCCTGGTGCTGACCGGCGCGCTCCTGCTGGCCATGCCGGCCGGCGCCAACACCGTGGTCAAGACCATCCAGAGCGGCGGCATCCCGTACATCCTGAGCTCCCTGCCCAGCGGCCTGCAGGAGACGATGCTGGGCCTGATCATCCTCGCGTTCTTCTCCTGCGGTAGCGCGGTGCAGGCCGCGGGCAGCAGGCTCGCCTTCTCCTACGCCCGGGACGGCGCGCTGCCCGCCTCGAAGTGGATCTCCGCGGTGAGCGAGCGGTTCAAGACCCCGGCCAACGCGCTGTTCGCCGGCGCGCTGATCACCGTGGTGTTCGTGGGCCTGGAGTTCGCCTCGCCCACCCACGACGTCAAGATCTTGTTCTTCACCTACCCGGCCAACACGAACGTGCTGGTGTCGCTGGTGTCCTTCGGGATCAGCGGCATCTACCTGTCGTTCCTGCTGACGGTGATCGGGTCGATGATCGCCCGGCGCCGCGGCTGGGTGCCGGCCGGCCAGTTCAAGCTCGGCCGCTGGGCCTGGCCGGTGTCGGTGGCCGCGGTCGTGTACCTGGGCCTGATGCTGGTCAACGTGGTCGCCCCGACCGGGCTGGGCAGCGCACGGGCCTACTTCAACTACGATTGGGTCACCCTGCTGGTGATGGTGATCGTCGCCCTGCTCGGCGTCATCGTGTTCTTCGCCGCGCACCGGGGCCGGGAGATCGGCGAGCACCTGATCGACCACGAGGCGCCGGTGGCCGCGGCCGAAGCGGTCGCGGCGCAGCCAGATCGATAAAAGCAGGCGGATCGATAAAAACCGGCGCGGCGCGACCGGTCTGCGCCGCGTGGTAATGTGAAACGCTGCCCGGTTACTAGCCGTGGCACATAGAGGCGTGCTGCACCCTCAGGTGGCCGCCTCGGGGGATCAACCCTTTGACCCTTTCAGCACTAATTCTAAGGAGCCACGTGCCGCTCGATACCGCCGTCAAGAAAGAGATCCTGACGGAGTACGCGACCAGTGAGGGTGACACCGGTTCGCCGGAAGTCCAGATCGCGCTGCTGACCAGGAGGATCAACCACCTGACCGAGCACCTGAAGATGCACAAGCACGACCACCACAGCCGCCGCGGGCTGCTGCTGCTGGTCGGCCGGCGTCGCAGGCTGCTGAAGTACCTGGCTAAGAAGGACATCGCCCGTTACCGTGCGATCAGGGAGCGTCTCGGCATCCGCCGCTGACCCCCGGCCCCCTCGCAGCCAGCAAAACTGAATAACCACACTGACATCCCGTAGTCCCCGGCCCCGAACGCCAGGGCCGGTCCTCGGTAGTGGTCCCCGGGTCGCCTGCCCTCGCGGCAAGCACAGCACCCGAGGACTTCGATCGAAGACCGGCCGGCCGTCTCAACCGACGAGCCAGGCCACATGCGGCACGGCCCCGGGTGGGTGCGGGATCTACCGCAAGGAGGTCTCACCCGTGGAGGGTGCCCGAAGCGCTGAAGCCGTTATCGATAACGGCGAGTTTGGCGTTCATACAATCAGGTTCGAGACGGGCCGGCTGGCTCGTCAGGCCGCCGGGTCCGCATTGGTGACTCTGGACGGCGAGACCGTGGTGCTTTCCGCCACCACGGCGTCCAAGCAGCCCAAGGAGAACCTAGACTTCTTCCCGCTCACGGTCGACGTGGAAGAGCGTATGTACGCTGTGGGCCGGATTCCCGGCTCGTTCTTCCGGCGGGAGGGCCGTCCGTCTGAGGACGCCATCTTGACCTGCCGGCTCATCGACCGGCCGCTGCGCCCGTCGTTCGTCAAGGGGCTGCGCAACGAGATCCAGATCGTGGCGACCATCCTCGCCCTGGACCCGCAGCACCTGTACGACGTGGTGGCGATCAACGCCGCGTCCATGTCCACCCAGCTGGCGGGCCTGCCGTTCTCCGGCCCCATCGGCGGCGTGCGGGTGGCCCTGATCAAGGGCCAGTGGGTCGCCTTCCCCGCCCACGAGCAGCTGGCGCAGGCCACCTTCGACATGGTGGTCGCGGGCCGCGTGCTCGAGGACGGCGACGTGGCCATCATGATGGTCGAGGCCGAGTCCACCCCCGAGACGCTCAAGCTGCTGGCCGATTCCGGTAGCGGCGCCGTCGCGCCCACCGAGGACACGGTGGCCGAGGGCCTGGAGGCCGCCAAGCCCTTCATCAAGATCCTGTGCGAGGCGCAGCAGCGGCTCGCCACCGAGTCGGCCGAGGCCGAGGGCGCGGCGCACCACGAGTACCCGGTGTTCGTCGACTACACCGAGGACGTGTACGACGCGGTGGCCCGCGAGGTCTCCGACGAGCTGGCCAAGGCCCTGACCATCGCGGGCAAGCACGACCGTGAGGCCGAGACGGACCGGGTCAAGGCGCTGGCCGTCGAGCGGCTCGGCGAGGCGTGGGAGGGCCGCGAGAAGGAGATCAGCGCGGCGTTCCGCTCGCTGACCAAGAAGCTGGTCCGGGAGCGGGTCATCCGGGACGGCCTGCGCATCGACGGCCGCGGCCTGACCGACATCCGGCCGCTGTCCGCGACGACTCACGTACTGCCCCGAGTCCATGGCTCCGCGCTGTTCGAGCGGGGCGAGACCCAGATCCTGGGCGTGACCACGCTGAACATGCTCCGGATGGAGCAGATGATCGACACGCTCAACCCCGAGCGGACCAAGCGCTACATGCACAACTACAACTTCCCGCCCTACTCGACCGGTGAGACCGGCCGGGTCGGCTCGCCCAAGCGGCGCGAGATCGGCCACGGCGCGCTCGCCGAGCGCGCCCTGCTCCCGGTGCTGCCCGCCCGCGAGGAGTTCCCCTACGCGATCCGCCAGGTCTCCGAGGCGATCAGCTCGAACGGGTCCACGTCCATGGGCTCGGTCTGCGCCTCCACCATGTCGCTGCTGGACGCGGGCGTGCCGCTCAAGGACATGGTGTCCGGCATCGCCATGGGCCTGATCCACGAGGGCGGCCAGTACGTGACGCTGACCGACATCCTCGGCGCCGAGGACGCGTTCGGCGACATGGACTTCAAGGTGGCGGGCACCGAGCAGGTGATCACCGCGCTGCAGCTGGACACCAAGCTCGACGGCATCCCCGCCTCGGTGCTGGCCGCGGCGCTGAAGCAGGCCCGCGGGGCCCGGATGACCATTCTCGAGGTCATGCGCGGCGCCATCAGCCAGCCCGGCGAGATGTCCCCGTACGCGCCGCGGATCATCACGATCAAGGTGCCGGTGGACAAGATCGGCGAGGTCATCGGGCCCAAGGGCAAGATGATCAACTCGATCCAGGACGACACGGGCGCTGAGATCACCATCGAGGACGACGGCACCATCTACGTCGGGGCCACCGACGGGCCGTCGGCCGAAGCGGCCCGGGCCGCGATCAACGCCATCGCCAACCCGCACATGCCCGAAGTCGGCGAGCGGTTCCTGGGCACGGTGGTCAAGACCACCACGTTCGGCGCGTTCGTCAGCCTGCTGCCGGGCAAGGACGGGCTGCTGCACATCACCCAGATCCGCAAGCTGCACGGTGGCAGGCGGATAGAGAACATCGACGACGTGATCCACATTGGCGACAAGATCCAGGTCGAGATCCGCGAGATCGACGACCGCGGCAAGCTGTCGCTCGTGCCGGTCGAGGTGGTCGAGCGCGAGGCGGCCGGCGAGGACCTGTCCGGTGGCGAGCCGGCCCGCGGTGACCGGCCCCGGACCGGCCCCGGGACCGGGGAGCGCACCGGCGACCGGGGCGGTGATCGTGACGGGAGCGACGGTCATCGCCGGACCCGGCACCGTACGCGGGGGCACCAAGAGTAGATGGCTACCGAACCAAGCCAGGTCCGGCGCACCGTCCTGCCCGGCGGGCTGAGGGTCGTTACCGAGTTCCTGCCCGCCGTGCGGTCGGTGGCGCTGGGCATCTGGGTCGGCGTCGGCTCCCGGGACGAGGACCAAGCGCACGCGGGTGCGACGCACTACCTGGAGCACCTGCTGTTCAAGGGCACCGGGCGGCGCACCGCGCTGGAGATCTCGGCGGAGATGGACGCGGTCGGCGGTGAGATGAACGCGTTCACCGCGAAGGAGTACACCTGCTACTACGCCCGGGTGCTCGACGCGGACCTGCCGCTGGCCGTGGACGTTCTGTCCGACATGGTGACCAATTCGCTGATCACCCCGAAGGACGTGGACGCCGAGCGCAACGTGGTGCTCGAAGAGATCGCGATGAACGAGGATGACCCCTCCGACACCGTGCACGAGGCGTTCACCGCCAAGCTGTTCGGCGACACCCCGCTCGGCCGGCCGATCCTGGGCACCGTGGATTCGATCAACGCGATCACCCGGGAGCAGATCTTCGAGCACTACCGGGCCCGGTACACCCCGGAGCACCTGGTCGTGGCCGCGGCGGGGAACCTGGACCACGACACGGTGGTGCAACTCGTGTCCCAGGCGTTCGGATCGGCCCTGGAGCGCGCGGCCGAGCCCGCCCCGCCCCGGCTGAACGGGAGCCATTCCGGGTTCGGCGCGCAGGCCGGCGTGGGCACCACGCTGGTCTCGCGCGGCATCGAGCAGGCCAACCTGGTCCTGGGCTGCGAAGCCCTGGCCCGGACCGATGACCGCCGGTTCGCGCTCGGCGTGCTGAACGCGGCGTTCGGCGGCGGGATGTCCTCCCGGCTGTTCCAGGAGGTCAGGGAGAAGCGCGGCCTGGCCTACTCGGTGTACAGCTTCTCGGCCCAGCACGCCGACACCGGCATGTGGGGCATCTACGTCGGCTGCCTGCCGGCCAAGGCCGACGAGGTGCTGGCCATCTGCGCCGAGGAGGTCACCCGGGTGGTCGACGGTGGCCTGACCGACGCCGAGCTGGCCCGCGGCAAGGGCCAGGTGCGCGGCTCGATCGTGCTCGGGCTGGAGGACCCGTCCTCGCGGATGAGCCGCCTGGGCAAGTCCGAACTGGTGTACCCGCGGCTCGAGCCGGTCGACGAGGTGCTCGCCTCGATCGACGCCGTCACCCACGACGACATCCGCGCCGTGGCCGCCGAGATCCTCACCCGCCCTAAGGCGCTGGCCGTGGTCGGCCCGTTCGACGACGCCTCCGCCTTCCGGGCCTGACCCCTGCCGCCGCGATGATCAAGGTCGGGGTCGTCGGGGCGCGTGGGCGGATGGGGCGCGAGGTGATCCGCGCCGTCAGCGACGCCCCGGACCTGCACGTCACCGCCGAGGTCGACCTGGGCGACGACCTGGACGCGCTGACCGGGTGCGACGCGGTGATCGACTTCACCCATCCCGGCGCGGTCATGGACAACCTGCGCTGGTGCGTCGAGCACGACCTGAACGTCGTGGTCGGCACCTCCGGGTTCGGCGAGGACCGCCTGGACGAGGTGCAGCGCTGGCTGGATGATCACCAGGCCGTGCGCGTCCTGGTCGTGCCCAACTTCTCCGTGGGCGCCATCTTGATGATGCGCTTCGCCGAGCAGGCGGCGAGCTTCTTCCCCTCCGCCGAGGTGATCGAACTGCACCACGCGGCCAAGGCCGACGCCCCGTCCGGGACGGCGCTGCGCACCGCGTCGGTGATCGGCGCGGCCCGGGCGGAGGCCGGCCTCGGCCCGCCGCCGGACGCCACCGTATCGGAGCTGCCCGGCGCGCGCGGCGCCACCGTGGACGAGGTTCACGTGCACTCGGTGCGCGTCACGGGCCTGGTGGCGCATCAGGAGGTGCTGTTCGGCGGCCCGGGGGAGACGCTCACGATCAGGCATGACTCCCTGGACCGGGTCTCGTTCATGCCCGGCGTGCTGCTGGCCGTCCGCAACCTCGGCTCGCTCCCCGAGGGCCTGACCGTGGGCCTGGACGGACTACTCGGGCTGGACTGACCACGGCCGTTCGGGGTCAAGGGCGTCCCCGCCGCAGTGCACGCGAGCATGGGTTACGGTCGACAGCATGTGCCGTAGCATCAAGACCCTCCGTCCGCCCTTCGCCGAGCAGGTCACCGACGCCGACATTCGCGCCGCCGCCCTGCAGTACGTGCGGAAGATCAGCGGTTTCCGCACGCCCGCCGGGCACAACGCCGAGGCCTTCGGGACCGCGGTGGACGCCGTGGCCGCCGCCACCGCGAGCCTGCTGGACCACCTGGAAGTCCGGTCGGCCGCGCGGCAGTAAACCATCACCACCGGGTCCACGGCAGGTACTCGGTCGTCCCGCTGCCGCGGCTGCGCAGGCCGGCGACCACCCGGGCGCTGATCATCGGCGGCAGGTAACGGGCCAGGTCGTCCGGGTCGACGAACCGGTAGTCGTCCAGTTCGGACTCCTGCAGCCGGATCGGGGTGTCGTCGGCCAGCACGCCGCCGTCGAAGACAAAGTGCACGATCGGCTTGGGCCGGATCCCGTCCGGCGCCGCCCACCCGACGACCAGCAGCGGTCCCGGTTCGATGTCGAGCCCGAGTTCTTCGGCGACCTCGCGGCGGCAGCCCACGTGCGGGGGTTCGCCGTGGTCGAGGATTCCGCCCGCCAGCGACCAGTGATCCCGGTAGTTCGGCTTGACCAGCAGCACCCGGCCGACTGGGTCGGTGAACAGCGCCGCCGCGGCGGCGAACATGGTGGGCAGTTGCGCGAACCACGCGGCCTGCTCACCAGCTGAGAACCTTTTACTCGCTGCGTCGGGCACGAACCGACCCTATCGGGCCGCCGATAAGCGCCGTGATAGCACCGGTATTGACTCCCACTCCGCCCTGAAGGGCGGAGATTCCCGCCTGTCACGCTGCTTCCCGGCGTGGCTTCGGGTGGGTTCCCGCTTCGCCGCGCTGCGCCGGGACGCGGGGTCCTGGTCTTACCTGCGCTCCACGGGCTGTAGCCGCCAGTCCGGCGGCCTTGGCGACGTTGACCGCCGCGTTGATGTCCCGGTCCAGCCACATCCCGCACGCCTGACACTGCCAGGTACGGATGTGCAGCGGCTTGGGGCCGTCCTTCACCCCGCACGCCGAGCACACCTGGGACGTGGGAACGAACCGGCCGATCCGGTGGAACTCCCGGCCGTACAGCCGGGCCTTGTACTCCAGCATGCGCGTGAACGCCGACCAGCCAGCATCGTGGACGGACTTGGCGAGCCGGGTGCGGGCGAGCCCTTTCACGCACAAGTCCTCCACGGCGACCGCTTGGTTGTCGCGGATCAGCGCCGTGGACAACTGGTGGTGGAACTCGCGCCGCGCATCAGCCACCCGGCCGTGTGCCCTGGCGACCTTAACCCGGGCCTTGTCCCGGTTCCGGCTGCCGTCCTGCTTGCGGGACAGCGACCGCTGCGCCCGCCTGAGTTTCTTCTCCGCCCGCCGCAGGAACCGGGGGGATGCGATCTTGGTGCCGTCGGACAGCACCGCGAAATGGGTCAGCCCCAGGTCGATACCTGTCACCGGCCCGGCCCCGGGCAGTGCGCCGGGCGTGGCCTCCACGACGAAGCTCGCGAAGTACCGCCCGGCCGGGTCCATGATCACGGTTACGCTGGACGGTGCCGAGGGCAGGTCACGGGACCAGCGGACCTCCACATCGCCGATCTTCGGGAGTCGCAGCCGGCCGCCGGGCAGGACCCGGAACCGTGAGTTGGCCGTGAACCGGACCGCCTGCCGGCGGTCTTTCCGGGACTTGAAACGGGGCAGCCCGACCTCTCGTGGTTGCGGTCCTTTCCGTCCGGCGGCCTTCCATTCCCTCAGTGCTTTCCGGTAGTCGAAGAACCGCCGGTACGCCGTGTTCAGGTCCGCGACGGACT
>PLDT01000374.1:0-22285 GCA_003136255.1 Actinomycetota bacterium | reverse complement strand
CGAGCGTGCGCTGCAGCCTGCGCAGGCCGACCCGCAGGCGGCCTGGTCGCTGGCCACCCTGGCCGCGCTGCTGTCCGGTGACTGGCTGAACGCGCGCATGACGGTCAGCCCGCCGTCAGCCGGGCAAGCCCAGGACGGCTCAGCGGTGAGCGGTCAGCCGCGGCCGTAGCGAGCCTCGGCCTGCCAGAAGAACACCACTCCCACCGCGAGCGTGACGACGGCCCAGCCGAGCGCGGCCAGCCACAGCTCGCTGGTCGCGAAGGTTGGGTGGCAGAAGGCCTGCAGGGGAGGATTCTTCGTCGCGGTGAAGGCGGCGCACTTGGCCGCGTTGAACGGCTGGGCCCCCGGTGCGTCGGTGCGCTGCGTGGCCATGATCGCGTACCTGGTCAGCGTGATGTATACCGCCGCCGGGTTGAGTGACAGCACGTTCTTGGCCCACTCCGGCAGTGAGGCGGGCAGCGAGGCGATGCTGTACATGACCCCGCAGAAGTACCGCCAGATCCGGGTCAGGAACGGGACCAGCTGGCTGACGTCCTGCGCGCCGGCGCCCAGCCGGGCCATGATCAGCGCGGCGCCCATGTTGAACGTGGCCTGCAGGACCATGACCGGTGCCAGCAGCAGCCAGTACCAGGTGAGCGGTTCCCCCGTGCTCAGCACGATGGTGAACAGCACCAGCATGGACAGCAGCAATTGCTGGAACTCCACCATCACGTACGCCAGCGGCAGGCAGGCTCGCGGGAAGTGCAGCGCGCGGATCAGGGCGATGTTGGCCCGCATCACGGTGGAGCCGACCACGATCGACCGCTCGGTGAAGCCGAAGATGAACACCCCGGTGACCAGGTAGGCGATGTAGTGGCTGATGCCGCGGTTGGCCTGGAACAAGATCCCGAAGACCAGGTAGTAGACCGCCGAGTTGAGCAGCGGCGTGAGCACCTGCCACAGCTGGCCGAGCCTGGCCTCGGTGTACATGGACACGCTGCGCGCCGTGGAGTAGGCGACGATGAAGTGCCGTCGCTGCCAGACCAGGCGCAGGTAGGAGATCAGGCTGGGCCGCGCGGAGCTAGGACGCAGCCCGTACTTGGCCGCGAGTTCGGCCAGGCTCTCGCCGCCCTCAGGCGGCTGAGCGAGATCCTCGCCGTCGGCGGCGAGCAGCGTCCCGTTCAGCAGGCTGCCTGGAGCGGTCAGCCGCCCGCGTTCGTCCATGACAGTGGAGTCTATTGATCAGGACAGGTGGCCGGTGTCATTGAACGACCGGAGCACGGCCGGTCCGTCCGGATACCAGTCGATCTCCGACAGTGCCGCGATGTCCAGGTGCATTCGGTACAGGGCGGCCGGCGGGGCCAGCAGCGCCGCGGTGACCAGCGTCTTTATCGGCGTGACGTGGCTGACGATGAGCACTGTCTGGCCCGCCTGGGCGGCCAGCACGCGGTGCAGGGCGGCGGTGACCCGCGCGCTCACGTCGGTGAAACTCTCCCCGCCCGGCGGGGCGACTTCCGGGTCGGCCAGCCAGGCGGCGACCTCGGCCGGCCAGCGTTCCCGCACCTCGGTGAACGTCAGGCCGTCCCAGGCGCCGAAGTCGGTCTCCCGGAACCCGTCGTCGGTGACCACGGCGGCGCCGGTGACGGCCGCCACCTGCTGAGCGGTCTGAACGGTCCGCAGCAGCGGCGACGTCACGATCACACCGAAGCCGGCTGACGCCAGCCGTTTGGCCGCGGCGGCGGCTTGCTGGACGCCTATGTCGGTGAGCGGCGGGTCGGAGCGGCCCGCATACCGCTTCTGTACCGACATCGGCGTCTGCCCGTGCCGCAGCAGCAGGGTGACCGTGGGCTGGTCCTGGGCGGCCTGCCAGTGCGTCCCGGGCCGCACGTTACAGGCCAGACTCGGGCGTGCGGACCAGGATCCGCCGACACTCCTCGCACCTGAGCACCTCGTCGGGGGCGGATCCCCGGATCTGGTTCAGGTCCACCGTGTTGAGGTTCAGGTGGCAGCCTTCGCAGCGACCCGCCCGCAGCGCGGCCGCACCGACGCCCCGGGTGTCGCGGATCTGCTCGTAGAGCTTGAGCAGGTCGGCAGGCACGTCGGCGACGACGGTACCGCGCTGCTCGGTGGCCTTGCCCGCCTGCTCGTCGATCTCCTTGAACGCCGCGTCGCGGCGCGCCGCCACCTCGGCCGTCTCGGTGCCCAGGCTGTCGCGTTCGGCGCTGAGCTCGTCTCGCCGGCTGACCAGGCCCTCGCGGCGCTCCATCAGCTCGAGCACGATCTCCTCCAGATCGCCCTGCCTGCGGCGCAACGACTCAATCTCGGACTGCAAGGTGGCGAGCTCACGGGCGGCGGACACCTGCCCGGCGTCCAGCCGGGCGCGGTCCCGGTCGATCCTGCTCCGGACCTGCTCCACGTCGCGCTCCGCCCGGTTCTCCTCCCGGGAGAGGTCGCCTAGCTCGGTCTCGGTCACGACGATCTCGTCCTTGAGCTCACTGGCCCGGGCCTCCAGGCGGGCAAGCTCGGCGACTTCGGGCAGGCTGCGCCGACGGTGGTCGAGGCGGCCGAGCTCGGCGTCGAGGTCGGCCAGTTCGAGCAGCCGAAGCTGGCTCTGTGGTGATGCCTTCACGGCTCCCAACGTTAGTCCCCTCCGGGCACCATCTGGGGTTCCGGGGTTAAGCAGGCTGCAGCAGATCGGTGAACCGCCGGCCGAACAGGTACGCGTCGCCGGGCCAGCGCGCGGAGAGGTAGTTGCGGTCCTGGACGACGAAGGCCGGGGTGTCGTCGGTCGCGGTGCCGCGCGCGGACAGCGTGCGCGGTCCCCGGCTGAACTGGCGGGCCGGGTCGTCCAGCGCCGCCGTGACCTCATCCTCGACGTAGGCGGGATAGGTGCGGTAGTACCGGCCCAGCCGCCAGGCCGTGGCCAGGTAGGCCGAACGCTCCATGTACTTCGGCAGGCACGTCGTCCGCCGGTCGGCCAGGACACTGCGGCCGGTGTCCGGATCGCGGGTGCGGGCCAGCACGAGCACGCCGTGGCAGATCGCGCCGACCGGCCGGCCCAGGGCCCAAAAGCGTGCCACCTGCGCCTGGAGCACCGGCGACCCGAGGTACTGGCGCATTCCGGGGGCGTGCCCGCCGGGCAGCAGCAGCCCGTCGAAGGCAGCCGGATCCAGGTCCGCCCACGCCTGCGTCGCACTGAACTCCGGCGCCCGGCTCAGCTCCTGGTACTGCTCGATGGCCTCCGGTGCCGCGCCGAGCTTGCCGAACAGGACCCCGGTCAGCAGGCGGGGGTCCGCGGCGGGGATGGTCCCCGGTCGTTCGGTGGCGATCACGACCTGGTGGCCCGCGTCGCGCAGGATCCGCCACGGCACCGCGACCTCGGTGACGTCAAAGTCCCGGTCCGGAAGCGGCATCAGCACGCGCATCCGCCCATAATCTCATCAACATCGCGGCGTGCTAGAGGTTGTCAACCGTTAGTGTTCCTGGAGCGATGAAGGGAGGCTCGATGGACGGCGAAGCCGATCGGGAGTTCGCGAGACTGGCGGGCGAGTACCTGGACGACCGGGCGGAACGGCATCCGGAACTAGCCACCAGCCTGGGCGACCACCGGTTCGACGACCGGCTGGGCGATCCGTCCCCGGCCGCCCGGGCCGACGAGCGACGCTCCCTGGACGGCTGGGCCGCCCGGCTGGACATCCTGGATCTCGGTGCGCTGTCGGCCGAGCACCAGGTCGACGCCGCCATGATGGCGGACAGCGTGGCCCGGCAGGTGTTCGAGCTCGACGAGCTGGCCGAACACACCTGGAACCCGCTGCTGGCCAACCCGGGGCGGGCCATCTACCAGCTGCTGGCCCGGGACTTCGCCCCGCTGCCGGACCGGCTCGCCTCGGTGGCCGGCCGGCTGGCCGAGGTTCCCGCCGTCCTGGCCGAGGCCCGCAGGCAGCTCGGGGCCATGCCCAGGGTGCACCTGGAGACCGCCATCGGGCAGTTCGACGGGACGATCGCGCTGGTCGGCAAGGAGCTCGACGCTGCCCTCACGGCCGCACCCGGATCCGAGCCGCGGCTGGCCGAGGTCCGCCCGGCCGCCCTGGAGGCCCTGGCCGAGCACCGAGCCTGGCTGTCCGCGCGCCTGGCTGCCGCGGCGCCCGGGCCCGACGGCGACCGGGACCCGCGGATCGGGCCGGAGCGGTTCGCCCGCAAGCTCTCGCTCACCCTGAGCGCCGCCGCCGACGCGGACGCCATCCTGGCCCGGGCCCACGCCGACCTGGACCGGGTCAGCGAGCAGATCGCCGAGCTCGCCGCGTCGATGGGCGGGGCGGCGGTGCCCGGCCCGTCGGTCGTCCGGCAGGTACTCGACCAGCTGGCGCAGGACGTGCCCGACGACGCCACCATCCTGGGCTTCTGCCGGGACGCCCTGGCCGCGCAGATCGCGTTCGTCACCGACCACCGCCTGGTCACGGTCTACGACGATCCGGTCGAGCTGATCCCGATGCCGGAGATCGACCGGGGCGTGGCCGTGGCCTACTGCGACTCGCCGGGCCCGCTCGAGCCGACGCCGCTGGCCACGTTCATCGCCGTCTCGCCCACGCCGACCGACTGGACCCCGCAGCGGGTCGCCTCGTTCTACCGCGAGTACAACCGGCACATGGTCCACAACCTGATGGTCCACGAGGCGATGCCCGGTCACTACCTGCAGCTGCAGCACTCCCGGCGCTTCGGTGGTTCGCTGACCGCGATCCGGGCCGCGCTGCGGTCAGGGTCGTTCGTCGAGGGCTGGGCGGTGTACGCCGAGCGGATCATGGCCGAGCAGGACTACCCGGGCGACGGGGACCCGCGGGCGGTCCACATGCAGCAGCTGAAGATGCAGCTGCGCATGATCATCAACGCCATCCTGGACGCCCGCGTCCACGGCCACGGCATGACCGAGGCGCAGGCGATGGCCCTGATGACCGAGCGCGGGTATCAAGAGGACGGCGAGGCCGCCGGCAAGTGGCGCCGGGCGCTGCTCACCTCGGCTCAGCTGTCGACCTACTACGTCGGGTACACCGAGGTCGCCGACCTGGCTCGCGATCTGCGGGCCGCGGATCCGGTTCTGGCCGACCAGGAGGTGCACGACCGCATGCTGGCGCATGGCTCGCCGCCGGCCCGGCTGCTGCGCACGCTGATCGCGCCCTGATCGTGCCCTGCTCATCCGCGACGAGCTCCGGCCCGGCCCCGGCTCAGGCCTCGCTTTCCCTTTCCGCCCTGAGCCCTGGCCACCGCTCCAGCCGGTCATGATGCTGGGTGCAGTACCCGTCGTCGTGGGTGGACTTCCGGGAGCAGTACCGCGCGTTACGCTCGTAGGCGTCGGCCACCCACTCGCGACACTGCCGGGGGTCACGGGTCAGCTCAGCGGCTTCCCGCTCAGCCTGCCTGGAGAACTCTGCCCGGGCGCGCACCGGTTCCAGGTACGCGTAGAGCCTGGCCGAGTCCAGCAGCCGACCGCGGTTCTCGGTGTTCAGCTCACGGAACAAGGCGAGCAGGTCGTTCTCGTCGCCGGTCACCCCGGCCGCCCTTCTTTGCCTGGTATCAGGCGTCGCCTGGTATCAGGCGTCGTGACTACCAAGCCGTCACGCCGGCGTTTAAGCCCAGTGTACTTGCCGTCCTCCGGGCTGTTAGCTGTGCGTGACCGGGTCAGTTACGCACGGCCACCACCGGTTTCGGCGGGCTCGGGGCCGCGCCGGAGATGCGGCCGGTCCGCCAGAAGAAGGTCCGCTCGCCCAGTGCCCACCCGGTCGACGTGATCAGGTAGATCCCGGCGGCGAGCGGAACGAACGCGGCGATCACCACGGTCAGGTAGGGCAGGACCCGGATGAGGGCACCCGGTGCGTTCGGCCCGACTGCACTGGCCTGCCCGGCCGTCATCGCCTGCCCCAGGCGGACCGACAGCCAGCACAGGCCGATCAGCAGCGCGAAGACGCCGAGGAACACCAGACCATGCGGGCTCACAGGTCCGGCGCCGGCCAGCCAGTGACTGCCCAGCGGCACGTCGAACAGGTCGCGGGTGAGCAGCGTGTTCGGCTTCCCGCCGATCTGCGCCGAGCGGAACAGCAGGTACACCACGGACAGCAGCGGCCACTGCAGCAGCAGCGGGGTGAGGCCGGCGAACATGCTCGTGTCTTCCCGCTTGTACAGCGCGGTCATCTCGCGCTGCAGCCGCTCGGGCTGTTTGGCGTGCCGCTTGCGCAGCTCCTGAAGCTGCGGCGCCAGCCGGGCCTGCGCAGCCTGCCCGCGCATGCCGCGCAGGCTGAGCGGCATCACGATGAGCCGAACGGCCACGGTGAACAAGACGATCACGGCCACCGCGGCCGCGCCGCCCAGCACGGGGGTAAGGAAACTAGTGAATCCGGAGACGAGGTGGTACGCGGCGTCCACCGGGACGCCAAGAATACTTGACATGTGACAGGGAGCCTTCCAGCTGAGACGGGTCAGGTGCTGGAAGCGGCCGCGATATCCGTGTCCCCCCAAAGGGGACGAGGCCCCCGAGCCTTCGGGGGCAAGGTCAGCGGGAAGTGGCGGCCGCTGGGGCCGCCGATGGTGCTCTGGCTCTGGTCCGGCCTGCCGCGTCCGGATCGCGCTGGCGCAAGAACGCCGCCCGCCAGGACTTTTCCCGTAGCGCGCGGGCGCGACGGATCAGCGGCAGGGCGGCGGCGGTGCGGGAAACACCCGCCACCGAGGTGAGCAGGGCCAGCACCGCGGCGAACATGGCCCCGGCCAGGACGGTCGCGGCCAGCGCGGTCAGTCCGGAGGGGCTCACCGCGAGCTGAGCAACGTCGCGCAGCAGCCCGGCCAGCATGGCCAGCACGCTGCCGAGCGCCGTCATCGCCATCGCCATCGCCCGAACCTCCGCGACGCACCGGACCCCTGTCCGGCGGGAAACTCATTCTTAGCGTACGCCGACCGCAGCGAGCTCGAAGACGGCGGCCAGCAGTCGGTCCACCTCGGCCTCGTCGTTGTAGTGGACGAGCCCGGCGCGGACGGCGCCGCCGGAGTCCCGCAGACCGAACGCGCCGGCTAGCTCCCACGCGTAGTTGTCGCCGTTCCACACGTTGACCTGGCGGGCCGCGAGCCGGGCCGCGACCTCGGCGGGCGTGTACCCGGCCACGGTGAAGAAGGCGGTCGGCGTGCGCCGCGCGGCCTGGCCGTACAGGGTCACGCGCTCCATGCCGGCCAGGCCGTCGAGCAGGCGGGTGAACAACTCTCCCTCGTAGCGTTCCACGGCGGCCATCGACGCTAGGACCCTTTCCCTCCGGCTGCCGGCGGCCGAGGCGTCGAGCGCGGCCAGGTGATCGACGGCCGCGGCCACCCCGGCCAGGTCGGCGAACGCGGCGGTGCCCCGCTCGAACCGGCCGGGCACGCCGGACGGGGCGGGCGCGAGTTTGTCCGGATGCAGGGTCCCTAGTAGCGCCGGGTCGGCTACCACGGTGCCGATGTGCGGCCCTGACCACTTGTAGGCGCTGGTGGCGTAGAAGTCGGCGCCGAGCGCCCGCACGTCGACCGGCACGTGCGGGGTGGCGTGCACGCCGTCCACGTAGCACAGCGCGCCGACCGCGTGCGCGGCGGCGGCGATGGCGGACACGTCCGGTCTGGTGCCGACGATGTTGCTCGCCGCGGTCACCGCGACCAGCCGGGTGCGCTCGGACAGCAGCTCGCCATACTGGGCGGCCGGGAGCTCCGCGGTCGACACATCGACTTGCGCCCAGCGCAGCGTGGCGCCGCTTCGCGCGGCGGCCTGGACCCAGGGCCTGACGTTGGCGTCGTGATCGAGCTGGGACACGACCACCTCGTCCCCCGGACCCCACTGCCGGGACAGCGTGTCCGCGAGCCGGTAGGTAAGCGTGGTCATGTTCGGTCCGAGTATCACGCCGTCGGGTTCGGCGCCGGTCAGGTCGGCCACGGCGCGACGGCACTCAGCCACGATGCGGTCCGCGCGCCCGCTGGCGGGGAACGCGCCGCCGGCGTTGCCGATCCCGGCCCGGTAGGTACCGGCGATGGCCTCGATGACCGCCGCGGGCACCTGGGTGCCGGCGGCGCCGTCGAGGTAGGCATAGCCATCGGTCAGGGCCGGGTACGCCGCCCGTACGCGATTTACGTCGAAGGTCACGAACCCAAGACTCTATCCGGATCACATCTTCGGACAAGGCTGGTACCGCGGTGCAGTGCTGTTAACAACTGAGCCCAGGCCGGATCGCGTCGCGACGCGAGCAACAAGGAGTGCCACGGATCGTCGCCGTCCGGCTCGGCGTCCAGCCCGGGCCACAGCTGAGGCGTGCCGCCCCGCCAGGCGGCCAGCACCAGTTCGGGATCAGCGGGACGGTAGTCCTTGCCGAGCGACCGGGCCAGGTCCCACGCGTGCAAATGCCACTCGGCGCACGCCGCGCCCGCCATCGCGCCCACCGTGACCTCGGTACCGCGGTAGCTGTGGTGCGGCAGGTGCCAGGATGGCGCCAGCCGGCGTCCGTAGGCGCGGGCAGAGTCGGCGAACGCCGCGATGTGCTCGGGACCCGGGGCGTCCGGCAGCGCGGCCAGCTCGGCCGCGTTCTGCCGGGCCAGCTTGCGGGCGAGCGAGTCCGCGGGCGCGTTGGTGGCCAGCAGCCGGGCGAGCCGGCTGGCCGGAGCGTCATCGAGGTACTCGTGGTAATCGTCGGCCACGCACCGCAGATGGCCGGCCAGGTCCACTGCCCGCCATTCCGAACACGGCGTCCCCGCCAGCCACGTCGCCTCCGTGAACTGGCCCGCCAGTTCACAGATCACGGTCACGCCATCGCGGTAGGCGGCCAGGACACCCGCGCGAGACGCGCGGCTCACGGATGTCCGAGGCGGGTGGTGCTGCTGCGCTTCACGGTTCCTCTCCCTGCCGGTAACTCCCCGACAACCGGTTCGCGAAGCCTTCGGGTGAGCCAGCGTGCCAGAGTTATGGCCCGCCGACAAGTCGTACGGCGCAAGAAAAATCAGATGACAACCTCTCGCCCGCCCGGTTAACCTCACGACAATGCCCCCTGTATCTCCCTTGCTGGTCACGCGCGCCTCCGCCAGGGTACGGCCAGTCGGGGCACTGTGGCGGCTGCGAGGCTACCTCAAGCCGTTCCGGGTCCAGATGGTCGTCATGCTCGCCGCGGCCCTGGGCGCGGTCACCGCCGAGATCATCATCCCGCTGCTCACCAAGTCGGTGGTGGACGGGGCGATCGCGCGCGACGACCGGCGGCTGCTGATCCCGCTGGCCCTGGCGGCTATCGGCCTGGGCACGGCCGAAGCGCTGCTGAACCTGATCCGCCGCTGGATCCAGGCCGACGCGGTCGCGGCGATAGAGAAGACGATCAGGGACGACATGTACGCCCACCTGCAGCGGCTGCAGGCCTCCTTCCACGACACCTGGCAATCGGGTCAGCTGCTGTCGCGCGCCACCACCGACCTGTCCGCGATCCGCAGGTTCGCCGGCTTCGGCCTGATCTTCCTGGTCACCAACGTGATGACGTTCATCGCGGTGGTCGCGCTGCTGATCCATCTGAACTGGTGGCTCGGCCTGATCACTGGAGCGGTATTCGCGCCCGTCCTGCCGGTCTGCTTGCGGTTCGAGAAGCGCTACCGGGTGCTGTCCCGCCGAGTCCAGGACCAGCAGGGCGACCTGGCCACGGTGATCGAGGAGGCGGCGACCGGCATCCGCGTGCTGAAGGCGCTCGGCCGGGGCCGGCAGGCGGCGATCCGGCACAACGCCCAAGCCACCGAGGTCTACCGGACGCAGGTCGAGAAGGCGGGCCTGCTCGGCTCGTTCTGGGCCCTGCTCGACCTGATCCCCAACGCCGTCATCGGCATCATCATCGTGCTCGGCGCGTTCGCGGTCAGCACGCACTCGCTGACCCTCGGTGGTCTGGTGGCGTTCATCACACTCGCGCTGCAGCTGGTCTGGCCGGTCGAGGCGCTCGGCTACATCATCGCGTCCGGCCAGGAGGCGGCCACCGCGGCACAACGGGTCCTGGAGATCTTCGACGCCCAGCCGGAGATCACCGGTAAGACCCCAGACCTTGATACCGAACGAAGCGCAGTGCGTGCCCTCCACCCGGCCGGAACCCGTGGCCCACCGAAGCGCTCCCGGGGTCACCTGGTGTTCGACCACGTGTCGTTCAGGTACCCGGGGGCGGCGGAGCCGGTGCTGCGGGACATCGTGCTCGACCTGCCGCCGGGCCAGACGATGGTGCTCACCGGCGCGACCGGCTCGGGTAAGTCCACCTTGTTGCAGCTCGTACCGCGGCTGGCCGACGCCACGTCGGGATCGATCCGGCTGGACGATACGGACATCCGCGACATCCCGCTGGCCCGGCTCCGCGCGGCGATCGGCTGCGCGTTCGAGGACGCCACCTTGTTCTCGGCCAGCGTCCGGGAGAACGTCATGTTCGGCGCGCCCGACGCCGACGAGGCCGCGGTCGAGGCCGCGCTGACCGCCGCGCAGGCCCGGTTCGCCTACGACCTGCCGTGGGGTCTGGACACCAGGATCGGCGAGCAGGGCATCGCCCTGTCCGGCGGGCAGCGGCAGCGGATCGCGCTGGCCCGGGCCATCTTGGCCGGGCCGGACGTGCTGATCCTGGACGACCCGCTGTCCGCGCTCGACGTGCACACCGAGGAACGGGTGACCCGGGCCCTGCACGAGATCCTGGCCGGCGCGACCGCCCTGGTCGTGGCGCACCGGCCGTCCACGGTGTCGCTGGCCGACACGGTGGCCCTGCTGTCCGGCGGCGTGATCGCGGCCACCGGCAGCCACCGGGACCTGCTGGCCAGCAGCCGCGAGTACGCGGACCTGATGGACCTCGAAGACCTGGAGGAGAGCGCGTGAGCACCGACGCCAACGCCTGGCGCGGCGTCGCGGCGGAGAAGGCCGATGAGGTCACCGCCGGCCTGGCCGCGCTGCTGCGCGAGCGCAGCCGGCGGCTGCTCGCAGACCTGCTGCGGCCGCACCGACGCGCGGTGATCGCCACCATCTCGCTGATCGTGGTGGAGAGCCTGGCCGCCCTGGCGGGCCCGTGGCTGGTCGGCCTGGCCATCGACAACGGCCTGCCGCCGCTGCTGCACGCCCACGACGCGGCGCCGCTGCTCGCCATCGCCGGCGCCTTCGCCTTCTCGGTCGCGGTCCAGGCCGTGACGACCCGGATGTTCGTCACCATGACCGGTCGCGTCGGTCAGAAGGTGGTGCTCGAACTGCGCAACCGCCTGTTCGCACACTGCCAGGACCTGGACGTGGCCTTCCACGAGAGCTACACCTCGGGCCGGGTCATCTCCCGGCAGACCTCTGACATCGACTCGATCTCCGACCTGTTCGAGGAGGGGCTGGATTCGCTGATCGCCGCGATCTTGACCCTGCTGCTGGTCGGCACCGGCATGCTGCTGCTGGACTGGCAGCTCGGCCTGGTCGTGCTGGGCGGCTTCGTCCCGCTGACCTGGATGACGGCCTGGTTCCGGCGTGAGTCGGCCACGGCCTACCGCCGGACCAGGGAAGCCATCGCGCTGGTCATCGTGCAATTCGTGGAGACGTTCGGCGGGATACGCGCGGTGCAGGCGTTCCGCCGCGAGCCGCGGAACTCGGCGATCTTCTCCGAGCTGGGCCAGGACTACTCCGAGGCGAGCCGACACGCCTCCCGGCTCTACGCGATCTACGGGCCGAGCATCTCGCTGGTCGGCAACATCATCACCGGCGTGGTCCTGGGCTACGGCGGGCTGCTGGTCATCGACGGCGACATCAAGGTGGGCGTGCTCGCCACCTTCCTGCTCTACCTGCAGCGCTTCTTCGACCCGCTGCAGGACGTGTCGCAGTTCTACAACACGTTCCAGTCCGCGGCCTCCGGCCTGGAGAAGATCTCCGGCGTGCTGGACCAAGAACCGGCGGTGCCGGAGCCCGCGTCGCCCGCTTCGTTGCCCGGACGCGACGAAGCCTCGGCTGGGCGGCGGGTGCGGTTCGAAGCCGTCACCTTCGGTTACCGGGACAACCTCGTGCTGCCGGACCTGGAGCTGGACATCCCGGCCGGGCAGACCGTCGCCATGGTCGGCGAGACCGGAGCGGGCAAGACGACGATCGCGCGGCTGCTCGGCCGGTTCTACGACCCGCGCTCAGGCCGGGTCACGCTGGACGGCACCGACCTGCGGCAGCTGCCCAACTCGGTGCTGCGCGCCGAGGTAATCGTGATCACCCAGGAGAACTTCCTGTTCGAGGGGTCGGTCGCGGAGAACATCAGGCTCGGCCGGCCGGACGCCCCGGACGCCGACGTGCGCCAGGCGGCCGAGATGATCGGCGCGCACGACTTCATCGACGCGCTGCCCGAGGGCTACGACACCCCGGTCGGCAAGCGCGGCGGCCGGCTGTCGGCCGGGCAGCGCCAGCTCATCTCGTTCGCGCGGGCGTTCCTGGCCGCCCCGGCCGTACTCGTCCTGGACGAGGCCACCTCGCTGCTCGACATCCCGAGCGAGCGGCTGGTACAGGCTGGCCTGCGCTCCGTGCTGGCCGACCGGACGGCCGTGATCATCGCCCACCGGCTGTCCACCGTCGCGATCGCCGACCGGGTCCTGGTCCTGGACCACGGCCGGATCACCGAGGACGGCCCGCCCGACGAGCTGATGGCCGGCGACGGGGAATACGCCGCGCTGCACTCGAGCTGGGCGGCCAGCCTAGCCTGACCCGGTAAGGCGGGTCAGACGTAATGCAGGTCGGAGTCCTGGGGCTCGTCATCGACGAGGTGGTCGCAGGTGGGGCAGTACCAGCGGGCCTCGACCGGGGTCCCGCAGACCGGGTGCCGGGGCGCCTGGGCCGGGTCGGCATGCCCGGTGCCCCAGTACGCCAGCAGGCGGAGCGCCCCGGCGAGCTCCCGGCCCTCGGCGGTGAGCTGGTAGGCGACGCGCGGCGGGCGCTCGGAGTAGGGGCGGGCCACCAGCAGCCCTTCCCGTTCGAGCCGCTTGAGGCGCTCAGACAAGATGTTCGCCGCGATCCCGGGTAGCTGGTCGAGCAGGTCGTTGAACCGCCGCGGCCCGGCCAGCAGCGCCTCCACCACCAGCAGCGTCCACCGGTCACCGACCCTGGCTAGCGCCTCCGCGAGCGGTGAGGCGGCCGTTTCCCGCTGAGCCATGAGCGAAATCGTAGCCTTCCGCATTGACACTCCTCGAGTCAGTAGTAACTTGCAAATTACTACTAACCATCAAGGATGTGAGAACAGATGACAATCCTCGACGAGATCCAGACCAGCATCGCACGGCTGGCCGAGGACGGCGGTTCCTCAGTGGTGGGCATCGGGCAGCGCTGGGGCGTAGGCTCCGGCATCGTGCTCGGCGAGAACCGGGTACTGACCAACGCGCACAACGTCCGCGGCAGCCGGGTCACGGTCACCTTCGCCGACGGGCACACCGCCGAGGGGACCGTGGCCGGCACCGACGTCGACGGCGACCTCGCCGTGGTCGAGGTCGAGACCGGTCAGACTCCGGCCCTGCCATGGGCCTCCGACGCACCCGCCATCGGGACGCCTGTGTTCGCGCTGGCCAACCCGGGCGGACGCGGGTTGCGGGTGACGTTCGGGTTCGTCTCCGGTGTCGACCGGAGCTTCCGGGGCCCCCGCGGCCTGCGCATCACCGGCAGCCTCGAGCACACGGCCCCGCTGCTGCCGGGCTCCTCGGGCGGCCCGGTCCTGAACGCCGCCGGCCAGCTGCTCGGGATCAACACGAACCGCCTGGGCGAAGGCTTCTACCTGGCCATTCCCGCCGACGAGGCGCTGCGTGGCCGAGTCGACGCGCTGGCCCGCGGCGAATCTGTCCAGCCGCCCCAGCTGGGCATCGCGATCGCTCCCAGCCACGTGGCCCGGCGGCTGCGCCGCGCCGTCGGCCTTCCTGACGCCGACGGCCTGCTCATCCGCGAGGTCGCCGAGGACACCCCGGCCGCCCGGGCCGGCCTGGCCCGCGGCGACCTGATCGTGACAGCCGGCGGCCAGCCCGTCCGCAGCGTCGACGACCTGTCCGGCGCGCTGCGCGCGGCGGCGTCCGCCGGCACCATCGAGCTAACCGTGCTGCGGGGTACCGAGGAGCGCACCATCCAGGTCGTGCTCGGCTCCGGCGACCAGGCGGAGGGCCAGTCATAGCCATCCCGCCATGACTCGCCCAGCGCGGACGATCTGCAGTAAGAGTCAGCCGACTTTCGTCCCGCTTAGCAGACCCGACGGCACCGGCTGATCGTTCTTCAGCGCGTTGAAGAGCTGCAGTGCCTCGGTGCGATTCCACAGCACCGCGTCGCCGGCGTTCGCCGTAGCGTAGTTGGCGTCGGCGACCGGGACCGTGCCGGTCTGCGGGTTACGCAGTGCCGTCGCCACCTGGAGCAGGTCGTACAGGTCAGTGCCCTGGTCAACCGAGATCGAGCTGGCGGCAGCGGAGCCGAACGGCAGGGCGACGAACGGGTTGAGGTACACGCCCGGGCTCGTGGCCTTGTCGAGCAAGGCCTTGAGGAACGCGCGCTGATCCTCGATCCGCTGCAGATCCTCGTCGGCGAACGAATGACGGTCCCGGACGAAACCCAGCGCCTGCGCGCCGTCCAGGTTGTGGCAGCCCGCCGGGAGGTTGGCGCCGGAGTCGTAGTCGTGCAGCGCCGCCGGAAGGCAAATTGTCACCCCGCCGACCTGGTTCACCACGCTGACCAGCCCGCCGAACCCGATCCCCATGTAGTGGTTGATTTGCAGCCCGGTGGCTAGCTCCACGGTCTTGATCAGCAGCGCCGGCCCGCCGAACCCGAGCGCCGCGTTGATCTTGTTGTCGCCGTAGCCGGGGACCTCCACGTAGGAATCACGCGGGATGCTGACCAGCACCGGCTTGCCGCTGCCGATGTGCAGCAGCATCAGCGAGTCGGAGTTCGTGGTACCGAGATCATCGCCGACATGCAGGTTGTCGATCTGCTGCTGGGAAAGTCCCTTCCGGCTGTCCGAACCGGCGATCAGCCAGTTCTGCCCGGCGGACTGGCCGGAAAAGGCCGGGAGCGCGACCGATCGGTTCAGCTTGGAGTCCAGGTAGAAGTACGAGCCGGCCAGTGCCGCGACCAAGGCCACCACGACCACGCCGGCGATCAGGGCGATCCGCCGCCCGCGGCGGCCCGGCTGGCCCCAGAATCTCCGCCTGCGTCCGGCACCCGGTCCGGCCATCCCCGGCCGCCCCGGCGTGGGCCGCCCCGTCGCAGGCGGCTGGTCGGGCCATCCGTCGCGAGCACCGCCTGCTGCGCCGCCCGGTGCCTGACCTGTCCCGCGCTGCCCGGGGTCGTCCTGGTACCAACCCTGCGGCCAATCAGTCATGACCCCGACACCCTCGTACGCCGATACTCCGTCTGGTCGTCATCACTTTAGGTATGGCGACGCACCACTTGGGCCCGGCCCGCCGGTCGCGGCCGGCTGGAATTGAAGAGCGTCGGTCCGGGCCTGCCCGCCACGACTATTCGTGAGCAGGGGCCGGCGAGCCCCCGGGCTCCTGGCCGGGTACCCTACGGGGCATGAGACGTGGGGTCATGAACCGGTACAAGCCCAGCAGCGAGGCGTCGGCGGCCTACGGGGTCGACGCGGCGCTCGCGGCCCGGCAGGCGGAACTTCTTGACGCGGCGAACGAGGCCGAGACCCAGTTCCGCCAGGCGCAGTCCCGCCGCACCCCCGACGCCGAGCTGCGCCGGCTCGCGCTGGCCCTGGACTCCGCGCTGACCGACGCCATGCACGCCGCCTTCGCGACGCAGCGCGCGGAGATCGGCCCGCGCGGCTACGACGACCGCATCTACCGGCGCAAGGCCAAGGCCAAGCCGCACATCCACGCTCTCACCGCCGAGGCCGAGCGCCTGCTCACCCTGCGCGAAACCCATCGCCTCAACGGCATCCCGGCCGTGACGTTCGAGCCCAGCCCGCTGATGGCCGAGATCACCGAGGTCTGAGTCCCGCTTCCCGCGGAATTCATCCCCCGGCCGCGGTGAACCTTTCAGGGTGCCGCGACGTCTCCAGGTAGAAGGGACTAGTCCGGCCCCGGCTGGGCGGTCTGCGGAATGTATACACAGCAATCGATTGTTGTCACCAGGCGTGTCGCTTGCGCCATAGGATCAACAGGGGGCACAGTTGGTCTAGGCCACACCACTGGTCTGGCCCTAAAAATGGTCTAGGCCACTTGGCCGGCTAGGTCTTAGAATGGTCTAGGCCACTTGGTCGGCAGGGCACGAAAACTACATAGAAGCGTTATCAAGTGACACACAGTAGGACCTACTAGTTACAACTAGTAGTCAGTCTGTGCCAACAGAAACTAGCCGGACGCTACAGAAGGCCAGTCAGAAAACGATTCGCCTGAGCCATATAACGCTCGCGAGAGCTACGGCACACTAGCAACTATTCGAGAACACACATGAAGAACCAACCAGGAGGCACTGACATGTGCCCACACTCGCCGCCCTGTCCGGAGGCATCAGCTCCGGACCGCGAAGCGGCGCACACCGTCGTCAGCCACCCTGAGCAGGGCTGGAGCCTGCTCTGCAACGGCATCGTGATCTTCGAAGACACGGGCGAACTCTTGCCTGACGGTGCGTGCATCGCACCGCACCGGCCCACGGACCTGGCTTTCGACCGCCCGGCCCGCGTCGTACCGCGGCACGACGGGCAGGCTCCGGCGGCGTTATCCGCCACCGGCGGCACCAAGCAGGGTGCCTGATCTGCTAACCCCTTTGCTATCTCCCCGTTGAAACCCCTTGAGCGCAGCGCGCCGGGCAGCCAGTCGGCCACGGCCCCGGCGATGACGGCGCGGTGACCCCTCAGCGAGTGCGTCTCCCCCGGCACCACCACAACGCGGTCCGCATCGCGGGCCTCGGGGATCCCGAACGGGTCCCGCTCCCCGTTGACGACCAGCACCGCGGCACCGCCCTCCCCCGCAGCACGCAGTTCAGCCAGCCGGCTCTGTCCCGCCGGGCCCGGCGGCCGGAGCGGAAACGCCAGCGCGATCACGGCCCGGGCCGCGACGGCGGCGGCCGTGCGGCACGCCACCCGCGCTCCGTTGCTCCGCCCGCCCTGGACGAGCGGGACGCTGGGTACCAGCCCGGTCAGCGCGGCCACGATCTCGACCCACGCGGCGTCCTGGCGGACCGCCGAACCGGGCGCGCGAGCGCCCCTGATCCGGTACGGCTGGGTGACCCGGGCCACCAGCCCGCCGAGCCCGAGCGCGGCGTCGCGGACAGCCAGCAGGTCGGGTGAGCTCGCACTGCCGCCCGCCCCGTGCGTGAGCACCAGCAGGAACCGGACCGCGTCGGGCTCCGCCCGGTCGCCTCCGTCCAACTCGGCCCAGGCCGGCCCGGCGCCGGTCATGATCTCCACCGCATGCCCCCTGTCCGCCAGCTTGTCGCGCAGGTCGAGCGTATAGTCGCGGCGGTGAAGACCTACTCGCGAAAGGGATCACCGGTGGCAGAAAACATTTACTCAATCGCCGAGATCGTCGGCTCCTCGACCGACGGCATCGACGACGCGATCAAGGGCGCGGTGGGCCGCGCTTCGGAGACCCTGCACAACCTGGACTGGTTCGAGGTCACCGGGATGCGCGGCCGCATCGAGGACGACGGGCTCTGTCACTTCCAGGTCACCGTGAAGGTCGGCTTCCGGCTCGACGAGCGGTCCGCCTGACCGGCGCCTCCCGCCCGGTTCCCGTGGTGCGCTTAGGCTCAAGGGACGGGGCTGGACGGAGAGGCTGATGGACGAGAGTCAGGGCGGGGGGCTGATGGCCCCGCAGCGGCGTGCCCTGACCGTCGGCCTGGTCCTGACCGTCACCTTCGTGGCATCCGAGGCGCTGGCGGTGGTGACCGTCATGCCGGTGGTGGCCCGGGATCTGGGCGGCCTGCGCCTGTACGGCTGGGTGTTCAGCGGGTTCATGCTGGGCAGCGTGATCGGCATCGTGGCGGCCGGCCGGGAGGCCGACCGGCACGGGCCCGCGGTCCCGTTCGTGGCCGGGGTGGTACTGTTCGGCGCCGGCCTGGCCCTGGCGGGCCTGGCGCCCTCGATGGGCGTGCTGGTCGCGGGCCGGGTACTGCAGGGCGTGGGCGCCGGCGCAGCGCCCTCGGTGGCTTACGCCGTGATCGGCCGCAGCCTGCCGGTGACGCTGCGGGCTCGCATGATGGCGGTCCTGTCCACCGCGTGGGTCGCGCCGGGGCTGGCCGGGCCCGCGGTCAGCGCCGAGGTGGCGCGCCTGTTCGGGTGGCGGTGGGTGTTCCTGGGCTTGCTGCCCATCGTCGGGGTAGCCGGGGCGATCGCCGTGCCCGCGCTGATCCGACTCGGGCCGCCCGCCGCGAGCGGGGCCCAAGCGCACCGGATGATCGACGGCCTCCGTACCGCGGTGGGCGCCACGATGATCCTGGGCGGCCTGGCGCTCGCGACCGGTTCCGGCGCTGGTTCGCGCCGTCTGAGCGCCGTCCTGGGCGGCCTGGTCCTCGGCGCCGCGGGCGGTGCCGCCGGGCTGCCCGCCCTGCGCCGGCTGGTCCCGCCCGGCACCCTGACCGCGCGCGCCGGGCTACCCGCCACGATCCTCACCCGCGGCCTGCTGACGTTCACGTTCTTCGGCGCGGACGCCTACGTGACGCTGACCATCACCGCGATACGCCATCGGACCCCGGTCGTGGCGAGTATCGCCGTCACCGGCGCCACGGTGGCCTGGACGATCGGCGCCTGGGTTCAGGCCCGGCTGAGCGAAAGCTGGGAAGGACGCCGCCTGGTGCGCAGCGGGCTAGTGATCGTGCTGGCCGGCATCGCCGGGATGGTGCTCGCCTTGCAGCCTGGCGTGCCGTTGGCCGAGGGCCTGGCGGCCTGGACCGTGGCCGGCCTCGGGATGGGCCTGGCCTACGCGCCGATCTCGCTGATGATGCTGCAGAAGGCACTGCCCGGCCAGGAAGGCCAGGCGGCGGCGTCGCTGAACCTGGCCGACGTGCTCGGCACCGCGATCGGCATCGGCGTGGGCGGCGCGGCGGTGGCCGCCACCGCGAGCCATGACCTTCGCCTCGGCATCATGACCGCCTTCTGCGCGGCGGCAGCGGTCGGCCTGGTCGCGCTGGTGGTGACCCGCCGGCTGCCGACTGGCCCCACTTCAGCGCCGTCGCCGACCGGCCCCGGTTCAGTTCCACTGCCGACCGGCCCTAGTTCAGCGCCGTCGCCAACCGGGCATCCGGATCGGGCTGAACTCAGACCTCGAGGATCTTCTTGAGGAACTGCCCGGTGTAGCTTTCCTCGACGGCGGCGATCTGCTCCGGCGGCCCGGTAGCGACCACCGTCCCGCCACCTGCGCCGCCCTCGGGCCCGAGGTCGATGACCCAGTCGGCGGTCTTGATGACGTCCAGGTTGTGCTCGATCACGATCACCGTATTGCCCGTCTCGACCAGCCGGTTCAGCATGCCGAGCAGCTTGCGGATGTCGTCGAAGTGCAGTCCGGTGGTGGGCTCGTCCAGCACGTAGATGGTCCGGCCGGTGGCCCGGCGCTGCAGTTCCGAGGCGAGCTTGACCCGCTGTGCCTCGCCGCCGGACAGGGTCGGGGCAGGCTGGCCGAGCCGGACGTAGCCAAGGCCGACGTCGACCAGGGTCTTCAGGTGCCGGTGGATGGCGGGCACCGCCTCGAAGAACTCGGCCGCCTCCTCGATCGGCATGTCCAGGACCTCGGCGATCGTCTTGCCCTTGTAGTGCACCTGCAGGGTGTCGGTGTTGTACCGGGCCCCGTGGCAGACCTCGCACGGCACGTAGACGTCGGGCAGGAACTGCATCTCGATCTTGATCGTGCCGTCACCCGCGCAGGCCTCGCACCGGCCGCCCTTCACGTTGAACGAGAACCGGCCCGGCTGGTAACCACGGATCTTGGCCTCGACGGTCGCCGCGAACAGCTTCCGCACGTGGTCGAACACCCCGGTGTAGGTGGCCGGGTTGGACCGCGGAGTGCGTCCGATCGGGCCTTGATCCACGTGGACCACCTTGTCCAGGTGCTGGATCCCGGTCACCCTGACGTGCTTGCCCGGCACCGTCCGGGCCCCGTTGAGCTCCCGGGCTAGCGCCTTGTACAGGATGTCGTTGACCAGGGTCGACTTGCCCGAGCCCGACACCCCGGTGACCGCCACCAGACAGCCGAGCGGGAACGCCACGTCCACGCCGCGCAGGTTGTGCTCGCTGGCACCCTTGACCACGATCTCACGGTTCTTGTTCCGCGGCCTGCGGGTCGCGGGCAACGGGATGGACTGCCGTCCCGTCAGGTACGCGCCGGTCAGCGAGTCCGGGCTGGCCAGCAGGTCGGCGACGGTCCCGGAGACCACGATGTGGCCGCCGTGCTCCCCGGCCCGCGGCCCGATGTCCACCACCCAGTCCGCGGCCCTGATCGTGTCCTCGTCGTGCTCCACGACGATCAGCGTGTTACCCAGGTCCCGCAGCCGCAGCAGCGTCTCGAGCAACCGGTGGTTGTCCCGCTGATGCAGCCCGATGGACGGCTCGTCCAGCACGTACAGCACCCCGACCAGCCCCGAGCCGATCTGGGTGGCCAGCCTGATCCGCTGGGCCTCGCCGCCCGCCAGCGTGGCCGACGCGCGGTCCAGGGTCAGGTAGTCCAGCCCCACGTCGAGCAGGAAGCCCATCCGGGCGTTGACTTCCTTCACGATCCGCTGGGCGATCTGCCGGTCGCGGTCGGACAGCTCCAGCGTGAGCAGCAGCTTGGCCAGCTCGCCAACGGGCAGCGCGCACAGCTCGGCGATCGACCGACCGTCCACGGTGACCGCCAGCGACACCGGCTTCAGCCGGGCGCCGCCACAGGACGGGCACGGCACCTCGCGCATGTAACCGGCGAACTTCTCCCGGCTCGAGTCCGACTCCGCCTCGGCGTGCCGCCGCTCGACCCACGGGATCACGCCCTCGAACGTCGTGTAATACGAGCGCTCCCGGCCGTACCGGTTCTTGTACCGGACGTGGACCTGCCCGTCGAAGCCGCGCAGCAGGGCCTGGCGGGCGGCGCTGGGCAGCTTGGCCCACGGCGTATCCATCCGGAACCCGATCGTCTCACCCAGGGCCTGGATCAGCCGTTCGAAGTAGTCGCTGAGGTGGCCGCTGCTCCACGGCGCGAGCGCGCCGTCGGTCAGCGACTTGCTCTCGTCCGGGACGATCAGCTCCGGGTCGACCTCGAGCTTGGTGCCCAGCCCGGTGCAGTCCGGGCAGGCGCCCCACGGCGAGTTGAACGAGAACGAGCGCGGCTCGAGCTCGTCGAAGGACAGGTCGTCGTACAGGCAGGCCAGGTGCTCGGAGTACATCCGCTCGCGGTGCTGGTCGGTCTCCGGCAGGTCGATGAAGTCGAGGATGACCACCCCGCCGGACAGGCCGAGCGCGGTCTCCACCGAGTCGGTCAGCCGACGCCGCGCCGTGTCCTTGACCGCGAGCCGGTCGACGATGACCTCGATGTCATGCTTCTCGTACTTCTTCAGGGCCGGCAGCTGGCCGGCCAGCGCCTCGTCCAGCCGGACGATGGTGCCGTCCACTCGGGCCCGTGAGTAGCCCTTGGTCTGCAGCTCCCGCAGCAGCTCGCCGTACTCGCCCTTGCGCCCTCGCACCACCGGCGCGAGCACCTGGAACCTGGTGCCCTCCTCCAGCTCCATCACCCGGTCCACGATCTGCTGCGGAGTCTGCCGCGCGATCGGCCGCCCGCAGATCGGGCAGTGCGGCTTGCCGATCCTGGCGTACAGCAGTCGCAGGTAGTCGTAGACCTCGGTGATCGTCCCCACCGTGGAGCGCGGGTTGCGGCTCGCGGACTTCTGGTCGATGGAGACCGCCGGCGACAGCCCGTCGATGAAGTCGACGTCGGGCTTGTCCATCTGGCCGAGGAACTGCCGGGCGTAGGCGGACAGCGACTCGACGTACCGGCGCTGGCCCTCCGCGAAGATGGTGTCGAAGGCCAGGCTGGACTTGCCCGAGCCGGACAGCCCGGTGAACACGATCATGGCGTCTCGCGGCAGGTCCAGCGAAACGTCCTTCAGGTTGTGCTCGCGGGCGCCGCGAACCACGAGTCGGTCAGCCACTGCGCCTCTTCTCTACGGGCTCGGGAAACGGGTACACCAATCGCTTGGCGATGGTAGCCGTGGGGTCTGACATTTCGGGGGCTCCGGGGGTCGCCTGCCCGATCAGCTCTCTCGCCACCACGCCCGGACTCCGCCCCGTCTCCTGTACAACCACTCAAACGGCCACCGTTATGCCCGCCCCGCTACCTCCCACGATAGCGCCCGCCCCGGAGCCGCGCCCGCCGTCTT
>PLDT01000146.1:0-17764 GCA_003136255.1 Actinomycetota bacterium | reverse complement strand
GGTGCATGTCGGTCAGGTGATCGAGCTCTTCGAGCAGCGCCCGGTCGGCACCGTCCAGGCCCCGGCGGACCAGCCAGGTGTTCCCGCCCGAGGCGGTCATGACGTCCAGGTGACGGGTCGCGGTAGCACTCGACGCCGCGTTCACGACCCTTGCTCCCGGGTCGATGGTCCTGGCGGTGGCCCACACGAGTTCCAGGCACGCCCGCACCTCTCGGTCGGGGGCACGGTCGCGGCGTGTGCCGTCAGCCAGGCCGCGGGAGACGGCATCGGCGTCGGTGAGCTGGAGCACGCGCGGCCGGGCGGGAAGTCCGTCCGGCAGTTCCGGCGGGTACGGCAGGTGTATCGGCTGGGCCAGCACGTCGGCCGGGGCGCTAAGCGGTCGCATCGCCTGGAACGCTCCTTCCTGGGTGCGTCGGTTGGGGCCGGCCAGGCCCAGCACGGGCCGGCCAGCCCCAGACCCGTGCTGGCTTGTCATTACGCGGCCTGGTCGTAGGACTCGTCGTCGTAGTTCGAGTTGTCGTAGCTCAGCTGGTCGTAGCTGGGCTCGTCGTCGTTGGGGACGACCTGCAGCCAGTAGCCCCGGGAGCCAGCGCCGTTGAGGCGCCGGACCCCGCGGTCCATCGCGCTGTCGCTCTGCTTGGTCAGGCTTCCGCGGCGCTCTTCCCGGTGGATGCCGAGGCAGATCACGATGAGGACGCCGACGACGATCCCGCCGATCACGAGCGCGGCCGCTGCGGCCAGGTAGGTTCCGATCATGATGTCCCTCTTCTCACCCTCGGTGGTCTATCGCTCTGTACACGCGATCCGAGGCCGCCTGATTAGCGCCGTGCCGGATCACCAGAACCACCTCAGCCTCGCGTCACAGGCGCCTAGCAGCCCAACAGCATGGCTGTGGCATCGTGATGGCTCTTGCGGCTAGGCTGCCGTTTTCTTGCCCGGATCGCGGATCTCGCATGGGGCGCGTGTGCCACGACCCCCGTCTTCCGGGGCATGTGTGCCACACCCCCCAAACGATCGCGGCCGGCCCCGCGAGGCATGTGTGCCGAGACGTACTGTTTCTCGCATTCCCCGCTTGCGCCGCTTGGTCCGAGATGTCATAAATCGGTGACACGCTCGAAATCGCCGCGAGCGAGGATGTGGCCTTCTGGTGACTGCGAGGAGCGTCTGGATGACCAACACCCTGGCCGAACTGACCGCCGCCGACGTCGAACGGCAGAAGCTGCAGAAACACTTTGGCCGCTTCGACATCCTGTTCTTCCTCATCTGCACCATCGTCGGTGTGGACACCATCGCCACGGTGGCGGCGAGCGGCGGCGAGGCCTTCACCTGGATGATGATCTACGCAGTCGTCTTCTTCATCCCGCAGGCCCTGTTGTTCTCTGAGCTCGGCACGGCCTTCCCGCAGGAGGGCGGCCCCTACTACTGGACCCGGCTGGCCTTCGGCCACCTGGCCGGGGCCGTGAACAACTTCCTGTACTGGATCACCAACCCGGTCTGGATCGGCGGCACGCTCGCGATTAGCTGTATCGGCGCCATCGAGGTGTTCTTCAACAACGGCAACGCGCTGCCCACCGCGGTCTGGTACATCGTGGCGCTGGTGTTCGTCTGGACCACGATCGTCGCGGCCATCACCTCGTTCAGCGTGGGCAAGTGGCTGCCAACGGCCGGGGCCTACGCTCGGTTCCTGCTGCTCGGCCTGTTCATCATCTCGGTTGCCATCTACGCGGCCAAGCACGGCGTGCACGGCCTGGGCGCGGGGAGCTACTCGCCGACGGCCGGCGGCTTCGTGGTCCTGATCGGCGTGCTGCTGTTCAACTTTGTCGGCTTCGAGCTGCCGAACAGCGCGGGCGAGGAAATGACCGACCCGCAACGCGACGTGCCATTCGGCATCGCCCGTTCCGCCGTGGCCAGCGTGGTGCTCTATGCCCTGCCAGTGCTCGGTATCCTGATCGTGCTGCCCACCAGCGCGATCACCAACTTCAGCGGGTTCATCAGCGCCATCCAGACCGTCTTCACCGTGTACGGCGGCCACGTGGCAGCCAGCGGCGCGGCGACCTTGTCCGGCGCCGGGCTCGTCCTCGGCGACGCCTGCGCCCTGCTGTTCATCGTGTGCCTGCTCACCTCGGGCGCGACCTGGATCATGGGCTCGGACCGGGCCCTGGCCGTGTCCTGCTACGACGGTGCGGGGCCGCGCACGCTCGGCGTGATCCACGCCAGGTTCGGCACGCCGGTGCGGGTCAACGTGTTCAGCGGCGTCGTGGCTAGCATCGTCGTCATCCTGGCCCAGCAGATCACCAGCGGCAACGCAGCCAAGTACTTCGACGCCGTGCTCGGCGTGACGATCTCGACCACCCTGATCAGCTACCTGCTCATCTACCCGGCCCTGTGGAAGCTGCGCCGCAGCCACCCGGATACGCCCCGGCCGTTCAAGATGCCGGCCTACCGGCCGCTAACGATCGTGCTGATGATCTTGGTCGCCATCGCCTCCGTCCAGCTCATCGCCCCCGGACTGGGCAAGGACTGGTTCGGCGGCGACTTCAGGCCGGAGGGCTGGGCTTACGCCGAACGGTTCACCTACTTGTGGACCGAACTGCTCCCCGTGCTCTTCTTCGTCGTGGTCGGGGTGTTCTTCTGGTGGCGGGGCCGGCGTACCCGGGAGCGGACCGCCCGGCTGGCCGCAGACTTGGAGCCGCCGATTCGCTGAGGTGCCGACGGCCTCGGCCCGGGCTCTAGTTGGTCGGCTCATGCCAGACGACGTGCTCGGCATCCTGCTCGTCCAGCTGCTGGCGGCGAGGCGGCAGCGGCACATCGCTGAACCCGAGCGCGAGCACGCCGGCCAGTTCACCGGCGATGCCGAGCGCGGCGCAGATGTTGTCCTCGGCGATGACGACGTCGCCCATGAATGCGACCCGGACGCCGAGCGCCTCGGCGGCCAGCCACATGTTCTCGATCGCGGCCCCGATGCCGATCATCTCCAGGCCGAAGCCCACTAGAGATCCGGCCAGTGCCGGGCGGGCCGCGCCGATCAGCCCGGCGCGGCCGTTGCTGAACAGGCCGCGGTTCTCGAGGAAGATCGCCGCCGCCACCTCGCGCAGCACCTGGGCTGACTCGCGCACGGTCGAGACGTAGGCCGGGTGCGGCCGGCCCGTCGCCGGATCGTGCGGTACGTACTCGTCCGCGTCCTGGGCCTTCTCGACCGCGTCGGCCAGGCCGGCGAGCGTCGCGCGGTCGGTGACGACGTGCATCCGCCAGGGCTGGGCGTTCTTCGACGAGGGGGCGGCCAGGCCGCAGCGAACGATCTCCCTCAGGACCGGTGCGGGGATAGGCTGACCGTCGAACCCTTCTCTGATGCTGCGCCGGGCGAGCATCGCCGCGATCACCCCCGGCATGGGATCTTCCTTCCCGCGCTGCCGTAGACAAGGTGCAGTGCAGTAATTTTCCATAGTAGTTACGGGCTTGGTCGGATCGAGGCAGATGGCAACGACACTGAGTGTGGCCCAGCGGCTGAAGTTCCAGTTGCTGGCCGAGGGACTCGAGATCTCGCGGCTGGCCCGCGAGGCCCTGCGCGAGGCCACCAGCCAGGATGATCTCACCCCGGCCGATTACGCCTCGACGACCGGCCTGATCCTCCTGCTCGAAGACGACGTGTGGGTTAACGCGCCGATCAACGACTACAACCCGAACTTCGTCTCCGGCTCACGGTTTGTCCTGGACTACGGCGCGGACGGCTTCTGGGTGCGCGGCGCCGGGCTGGCCAGCCCGGCCCGGTTCTGGCCGCCGCCGCGCTATCACGGGCACGCGGAACGGTTCGGCCCGCTCAACAACTTCGTCGTGACCCACGGCGACCGCGCGCGACTGTCGCCGGTGCGCGGCTGCGCCATGACCTGCACCTTCTGCAACATCCCGTATGACGACCCGCTCGATGTGTACGGCACCAAGCCGATCGACGCCTTGCTTGAGGCGGCTCGCCTCGCGATCCGCGATGAGCGCCAGCCCGCCCACCACATGCTGATCTCCGGCGGTACGCCGAAGCGGCCGGACTTCGGGTTCATGCAGGAGCTCTACCGGCGGGTGCTGGTTGAGTTCCCGGATACCCCGGTCGACATCATGATGGTGCCGCTGCCTGGCCTGCTCGACCTGCCGCTGCTGGACAAGCTGGGCCTGAACGAGATCTCGATCAACATCGAGGTGTTCAGCGAAACGCACGCCAAGCAGGTCATGCGCCACAAGTACAACCAGGGGCGGGAGTTCTACCTGGATTTCATCGAGCAGGCCGCCGAAGCGCTTGGCCCGGGCCGCGTCCGCTCGATGCTGATGGTCGGCCTGGAACCGATGGAGATGACGCTGGCCGGCGTGGCGGCCATCGCCGAGCGCGGCGGGGTCCCGGTGCTGAGCCCGTTCCGGCCCGACCCGGCCACGCCGCTGCGGGACCGGAAGCCCTCCGGTGCCGCCGAGCTCGAGCAGACCTATCTGCGCGCGGTGGACGTCGCGGCCAGCCGCGGGGGCGTGCTGGGCCCGGACTGCGCACCGTGCACGCACAACACGCTGAGCTTCGTCACCCCCGGATCGCCGTACCGCTATCACCGGCCGGTGATGGCCTGAAGCCCGCGCCGAACCGGGTAATCGTAGGCGTCGGCGATCTGGGCACCGAGGAGATCCGGCATATCCTCTCGCGCGCGACCAGCCTGCGGGCCGGCGCGGCCAGCCAGCTGACCCGGCCGCCGCTCGTGGGGCTGCTGTTCCTGGAGGCGTCCTTGCGGACGCGGGTGGGCTTCGCCGCGGCGGCGGCCCGGCTGGGCGGGCAGTCCATCGACATCGCCGAGCGCCGCGGGAACGCGGTCGCGATGCCCGAGGGCTGGGCCGACACCCTGCGCGTGGTGAGCGGCAACGTCGATCTGGTCGTCGCCCGGCCCGGCCGCCCGCTCGACGCATCGCGGCTGTGCCCGCTGCTAGTCAGCAGTTTCCTGAACGGCGGCGACGCGGGCCGCTGCGGCGAGCATCCGTCCCAGGCGCTGATCGACCTGTACGCGATCGAACAGGCCCGCGGGCCGGTCTCGGAGCTGACCGTCGCGATCTGCGGCGACCTGCGGATGCGCGCGGTGCGCAGCCTGGTGCGGCTGTTCGCGCGCTTCCCGCCCCGTCGGCTGGTGGCGATCTCCGACCCCCGCCTGGCCGACGGCGACAGCGACGGCCACGCCGAGCACCGGGCACCGTGGGACGTCGATGACGTGGACGTGCTGTATGTGGCCGGCATCCCGCACGGTGCCCTGGACGAACCGGGGCGGGCGCGCCTGCGGGTGGACCGCCAGGCGCTGGCCGCGCTGCCGCCCGACGCGGTCGTGCTGTCGCCGATGCCGGTCATCGACGAAATCGCCGCTACCGCGCGCTCCGACCCGCGCATCCGGATGTTCCAGCAGAGCGACGACGCGCTGTTCGTCCGGATGGCCCTGATCGAGGCGCTACTGTCCCCGCATGTCGTCCTCTAGCTCCACCATGGCCGGCTCCCGGCGGTAGGCCATCAACCGGGCCTGATGCACGATCTCGCCGCGATCGGCGATGCCGTGCTCGGCGAAGTCGGCTTTCGGCCCCGCGTCGGCGCTCTCCTCGATGTTGACCGCTCCGTACCGGGTGCAGTTTTCCAGGGTGACCCGGTAGCGGCTCCGCTCGCTGACGTTCAGCAGCTGCCATACCACGCTGTTGTCGAAGTGCGCCGTCCCGGTCAGGCCCTCGTCGAACCACGTGTTGGCCAGTACCGAACCCTTTACCGTGAGGGCGATCTCGCCGTGTTCCTCCGGCCCGCCGATCCGCCGGCTGATCGACAGCCCGCGGATCGAGCTGCCGAAGATCTGGATCTTCGCGGGCCCCTGCTCGGTGATGTCGAGCGACGACCCGGCGATATGCCGCAACGCGAGCTCGCCGCCGTCCCGGAACCGGCCGCTGCGGACCATCAGGGAACTCAGTCGGCCACCGTACATGGTCAGGCCACCGCGCTGCGGCGCCCAGTCGAGCAGTTTCGTACGGCCGCCCAGCTTGTTCGTCACCGGGATGCCCGAGGTGACCGAGTAGACCGCGCCCGAGAAATCTTCCCCGCGGTAGTGGGTCAGCGCGGCCCGGGTCGACGCGTCGAGCCCGGTAAGCCTGAACGACGGCATGCCCTCCTCGTCGTACACGCTGGCCGACGCGCTGACCACCGGTCCGACGATGTCGCAGTCGCCGAACATCGCCCCGTCCAGCAGGCAGTTGACGAACACCGTGCCCTCGAACGAGCAGTTCTCGAAGCGGGTGCCCCGGAAGTCGCAGTTGGCGAACACGATGTGCCGGAAGCGGGCGCTGACCCGGCAGCTGTACCAGCGCAGGTTGACGATGGTCCGGTCCTCGCCCGCACCGTCGAACTGCGGCCAGCACTCCTCGGCGTCATCACGGATCCAGTCGAACATGTCGCCCTGAGCTCCGGTCAGCAGCACGAGTGCCGCCGCGGGCCCGATGTGCTCAGCATCGGCCCAGTTCTCCAGCGCCTCGCCGAACCCGTCGTGGATCAGCGAGAGCATGGTGCAGTCCACCGCGGGCGATGTCGGCCTGATCAGCGAGGAGGTGGCGAGCCACTCGAGCGCGAAGGCGAAACGCCGCAGCTCCTCGATGACCACCTCGTGCGCCGGGTAACCGAACAGCGGGCCGGCCGACAGGCCGTCGGGATCGGCCTCCCACGGCGACACCGTGATCCCCAGCTCGGCCAGCGGCGAGGTCTGGGCCGTATCGGTCGGGCCGCGCAGGCCGGCCGCGGCCGCGACCACGACGCGCGGCACACTGAGCAGATCCACGGCCCCCGCGGCGTCCGGGGCGACCGTGGTCCCCAGCCCGTAGATCGTCCGGAAGGCGCGCTCCGCCGCGTCGGGCTCGATCTCGCTGAGGATCCGAAGCTCGCGCTCGAGCGCGAGCTGGGCCAGGTCCCACGCCTCGCGGTCCAGCTTGAAGCCACCGCTGGACAAGTGTGCCGCGGTCCGCCGCACCGCCTCGCGCGTCCCGGCGATCAGGAACTCATCCAGGCTGTTCGCCGGGTCGTCGTCGAGGCAAGCCTGCTCACACAGGTCAAGCTTGCGGGCCACCGACTCGATCAGGCCGAGGGTGAAGATGTCCCGTTGGCGCTGCGCGGCGGCCGCGATCATCTGCCGGACGTGCTCGGCCCGGATGGCGTTCCCGCCGGGCTCGGCCCGGGCGTGCAGTGCGTACAGCGCGCCCTGGAGATGCAGGAGTCCGACGTCCGCGGACCGGAACTCGGTTTCCTGGATCGTGTTCCACTCGCCCAGCAGCAGCTCGATCGCCTCGAGGGTGATGGCCAGGCCCGCGGGGTCCGGGACCGCGTCTTCGGTGTGCAGGGAGGCCGTGTCACCGAAGTGACCGGGGTTGCCGCTGGCCATGATGTCGCGGATGCACTCGGCTGCGGTCAGCGCCTCCAGCTCGAAGGTCGACATCGAGAACGGCCGGATCTGCGCGTTGAGGGCCTTGAGCCGGTGGACGTACTCCGAGCGCAGCGAGATGACGACGTGGATGTCGTACCTGCTGTTCAGGTCGACCACCCAGTCCATGGCCCGTTTGAAGAACGGCCGCTGGTGCCTGATGAGCTCCTCGAACTGGTCGAGCACCAGCACCGCGAGCTCGCCGTAGTTCGCGTTGAGCTGCTCCACCATGGACTGCGGCGCGGCGTCGCCGACGTCGATGCCCAGCGACCGCAGCTCGGTGGCGACCTTGGCCGCGACGAAGTCCTCCGGCCGGTCCGGGCTGCCCGCTTCCCTGGTCCAGTTGCGGCAGACGATCGGCTGGAAGCCGCGTTCGGTGAGGTCACGGACCAAGCCCACGTTGAGCAGGGACGACTTGCCGACTCCGGACTCGCCGTGCAGGATCACGAGCTGGTGCGTCAGCACCTCGTGCGCGAAACGATCGCGGTCGTCCTGCCGGCCGATCAGCAGATCGTCGTCACCCGGCTCCATCGGCTTGGGGCCGCGCCACGGGCAGGTGTCCTGGTCGAGGAAATTCTTCTTCCATTGCTCGAGGGTGATCAAGTCAGCTCACATCTCTTACGCGCGGCGGGCCGGTGGGTCGTGCTCTGCAGGTGCCGCAGATAGTGCTGGAGATCAGCCTGGAAGTTCTCACAGCGGTCGGTGACGACGTCGAAGCTGTACCAGCCGAGCAGGTCGCGGACGGTGTCATCGGTGCGCCAGTTGACCACCAGCCCGGCGCGGCTGGGCGTCGGGGCCTTCTTGACCGATTCGCCGTCGATGCTGGTCGGCACGGTCATCTGCGAGGCGAACCGGTACCGGATGCTGCTGTCGCTGACCTGGACGCCCATCATCATCCAGAACCTGGCGAAGGCCGAGCCCCGGGTCCCGAACAGCGCGGCGGGCAGCCCGTGGCGGACCCGCTCGTTGCTCCGGTCGGGCTGGTAGACCAGGAACTCCGACGCCGCGTGCTGCATGGCTGAGTACTCGTCGAGCAGGGCCACGTGGGCCATCCGAAGCTCGGGCTCGTTGAGGTCGGGCGGCTCGCTCGGCAGCTCGATGTGGTAGTCCTTCAGCAGCCGCCGGCACAGGTCGTTCCAGTCGCTGCCGTCCTCGGTCCACAGCCGCGGCGCGCGCATCAGGGGCGATCCGCTCAGCCGCACCACCACCGGGTAGTTGCCGTAGGTCAGCTCGTAGGCCCCCTCGCCGTTGAGCAGGAACCAGTCAGCCTCGGCCGGGGCGCGCAGCTTCTCCAGCTGCTCCTCGTTCGTGAGGTCGTGGTCGGGCCTGATCAGGCAGCCCAGCCAGCACACCGACGCTAGGCACGTGGCGGGGTCGGCCACGTCCTGCAGCAGGTTCATGGGTACCGCGACGACGAACGGCTCGGTGCTGGAGCGCCACATGGCCATCTCCAGCTCCAGGTCGAACGACGTGACGAAGGCCGACGCGATCGGCGGCTGCAGCGGCGAGGACTGCAGGAAGCTTTCGCGCAGCGCGGCCTGCTGGCGCAAGATCGCGGCCACCGTCGCGTAGAACCGTTCCCGGTCGGTCTGGTCGTCGTCTTCCAGCTTGGCCCAGGACAGCCGGGTGGTGGCCGAGTAGCGCTGCTCCACGAACTGGCAGGCGGCGTCGATGTCGTCGAAGGCGGGCCGGGGCAGCCACCGGTCGAACAGCGCGGGGGAGGTCCGGGTGCTCAGGTGCAGCAGCAGGTCGTTCCAGCCCGGGTACACGGAGGTGCCCTGGGTCAGCGAATACCAGCACAGCTCGGTCAGCAGCTGGATATCGCCCACCCGCAGCGACCGCTGATGGCCCCGCGGGCTGAGCGAGCTGTCGATCGTGGTGAGCGCCTGGTGCAGTACCGCATCCCCGTTGTCCTGGCCGTTCTCCTCGGCCGAGCTGATCAGCTCCTCAAGCAGGGCCAGGACCGGCTCGAGAGCATCGGTTTCCAGTTCGGCCGATCCGGCCCGGCCGATCGGCAGGCTGACCCGGTCGTGGCCGGAGCGGCTGAGCGCGTCCGGAGCCATCGCGCTGGCCAGGTGATACAGGCGGGTCAGCAGGGCGGCGCAGAGCAGGAGCTTGGCCGTCTTCAGGTTGGTGGTGGTGTCGAACGAGTCGCCGGCCTGCGAGCGGGGACCACCCGGCTCGGCCGCCTTCTCGCCGTCGTCGCCGGCCGCCTGGGCGGCCGGCAGCCCCAGCCGGTCGGCGATGAGCGAGGCCGCGAACGCGCTGGCCAGCTTCGCGGCGTTCGTCCCGTCGGGCAGCGGGTCGGTGTCGGCCAGCAGTCGCTGCACGATGGCCGGCACGTCATGGATCCTGGTGCCGCTGATGTCGTGCCCGGCTTCCAGGCAGCCGCTGCCCAGCACCAGGGTGATCCACGGGTATCCGCTGCGCTTGTAGAGCGGGCCGAGCGGCGCGTGGATCTCCTCCAGCGCGTTGCAGAACCGCCGCGGTTCCACCCACGGCACCACCTTGGCCGCGAGGTACTCATCGCGCCCGTGCTCGAAGAAGGTCTTGGTTCCGGATCGTGGCTCTCGCCGGGCTTTGAACTGCCTCATCTCGCCCCCAGTGATCCTGGCGTCATGGCCTGCTCCGCGCCGCGCGCCGACCGGCTCTTCGCGGCCAAGGCCGCGCCGGCCGCGCCGGCCTTCCACTGCGAAACTACCCCGGCCCATGGCTCGGTCAGTTCGAACCCGGTCCGCGTTACCGACTCCCGGCAGACGATGCGAGCGACGGCGGCGCCCCGCTCGGTCAGCAGCGCCGGCCTGGTCTGCACCTCGGCCCGGATGGACCGCCCGGTGGCCATGGCCAGCCGGACCAGCGGCGAGGCATCCAGCCGCTCCGCCTCGTCGCCCACCCAGTGCACGACGAAGTGCGCCAGCGCGGGTGCCTCGGCGGCGAGCTCGGCCACCGGGCGGCTCGGGGGCGCGGACATGCCCATGATGGCCGCCAGGTGTTCCAGCATCAGGCAGCTCTCGCCCGCGCCGATAGCGAGCTTGCAGGAAGCGTGGGTCGAGCCCTGGAACCGCGGGTTGACCTCGGTGAACAGCGGCACCCCGTCGTGCACCAGGAAGTCCACGCCGAACGTGCCGCGGTAACCGTAGCTGCGCAGCCAGTTCCCGATGGTGATCGTGGCCGCGTCGATCTGGTCGAGCACCGCGCGGTCCAGGTCTTTGACCCGTCCGTAGTCGTTGCCGCAGTAGCCGAACCGGCGCGTCACGCATTCGGGTATCCCGATCAGCTGGACCGACGGGTAGTGCACGGTCACCCCGTCGTGCCACGCGGTGGCGCCCACGTTGACCGGTACGCCGCCGGACAGGTAGGGCGCCACGCCGACGAATGCCTCGGACGCCCGCGGCCACTGCAGCCTGAGCTGCCCGGCGTCGGCCACCTGGACGATGCCCTCACCGCCGGAGGTCCTGCTCCGGCGCAGGATCAGCGGCCCCCGGCGCAGCATGTCGTCGGTCCGCAACTGCTCTTCGTCGGCCACGTAGGTCCACGGGATGGTGCGGACGCCGAGATCGGCCAGCGACGTCTCGACCCACGGCTTGTGCTCGAACGCCGCCTGGTGGCCGCCGAACAGGCCGAGGTTGAGGCAGCGGTCGCGCCGCGCGAAGTAGATCGCGGACAAGAAGCTGGACGGACGGTAGGGCAGCAGCGCGCTGGGCGACGACAACGCCTGGAGCATCACCCGGCGGAACGTGGCCGTCTCCGGCGCGTCGAGATGGTCGTCGATGTCCCACGTCTCCAGGTCGACCCGGACGCCGGTCAGGTCCTCGTAGGCCTGGCCGTCGACCGACAGCCTCCTGGAGTAGGCGTTGATGATCGTGTACGCGCCCTCGAACTGCGGCAGATCGGCCAGCGGCTCGGCGTCGTCGCCCCGGATCCCGGCCCACACCAGACGCCGGTGGCGAAGTTCGGCCGACACGTCCCGCAGCAGCGCGGCCCGTTTCACGATCCGCCGTCCGCGGCGACCCGCTCGATGTGCCCGTCGGTACTGATCAGGATCTCGGTCGGCGCCCGGCTCCCGGACAGCGGCCGGATGACCACCACCTCGTCGGCGGCGGTACCGGGCCGGGCCACCAGCGATCCGGTCGAGCCGGTCTCGGCGACGATGGGTCGTCCGTCCTCGTCCCGGCCGGCCAGCGCGTAGACCGTGCGCCCGCCCGAGCGGGCCCCGTCCAGCGAACTGACCTCGGCGATGCCGTACCTGTCCTGGTTCACGTCCCAGCCGCGCGCTCGGCCGCCGGAGTCGACCGTGTCAATGTGGCCGGCCAGGATCGTCGCGTAGCGGGTCGGCGCGTCGAAGATCGAGGTCACCACCGGCTGGGCCCTGGGCGCCACGTCGACCCGGTAGGTGGCCCGATCTGTGCTCAGTACGCATACCACCTCGTCACCGTAGTCCACGGCCACCGCGAGCAGTCGTGTTTCCTGCGCGTCCAGGGCCAGCGCGAACGAGTCCGGCCACCGGTCGAGCCGCGGCCGTGCGCGGTCCACCCAGGCCAGGGCGAGCCGACCCCGGTTGAGCTGGGCTACTACGCGGGCGTCACCGCTGAGCGCCAGCGAGGCGTGCACCAGCCGCAGGTGGCTGATGTCCGCCTTGGTGCCGTCCTCCACCGGCCTGAGCTCGGGACCGGTCTCGCCGGGTATGACCTGCCAGTATCCACCGGCGCCGCCCATCATCGCCCAGCGCCGGACCCCGTCACCTGGCGGGCGCCGGGTGGCCGCCAGCGCGGGCTCCGCGGCCGCCGGCATCGGCTCCAGGAACCGGCCGCTGCTGGCCCGGCTGTAGAGCACCACGTAGCCCCAGCCGGGCAGCGACTCATCCAGGGCGACCCGGCCCCGGGTTACCGCCTCGTCGACGGTGCTGCCGTTCAGCAGCCACTGGTAGAACGTCTCGGCGAAGTCCTTGGCGTCCCGGTCCCGCACCGCATCCCGGATGGCGATCACCACCGGCACGATGCCGGTCAGCGACTGCGCGATTCCGGGCCCGTCGCCGGGGGCCGCCTGGTCGGTGTAGCACGCGTTGACGAACGCCAGTGACGTACCGGCCCGGTGCAGCTGCCTGGCTAGCTCGTCCCCCCGGTAATGCTCGCTACCGGTGTCCTTGTCGCGGTAGAGCACCAGCGACCCGGCCTGGCCGTCGCGAGGCGGCCTGCCGTGCCCGGTGAAGTGGAAGATGTCCAGGGGATCCTCGCCGTCCGCGATCTGGTCGATGAGCTCGTCGATCGTTCTCTTGGTCGGATGCGTCAGGTCGAACCGCCGCAGCGGCGCGGCCTGCGGCAGCTGCTCGGGGAAGTCCGGCTCCAGCTCCTGGTCGTCCACCACCTTGGTGGCGTCGACGGTGAGGATGACCAGCTTGCGCCGCTCCTTGGGCTGGTCCACCGGCCGGTGGTCGATGACCGTACGGACCAGCGAGAAACGCTCGTCCCGGAACAAGTACCTGGGCCGGGCCGTGGCCGGCACCGCGATGCGCACGAGTTCCCACGGCCAGCGCGCCATCTCCTCGTCCACGCACAGCAGGCGGACCCGGATCCCGGTGCCGGCCTGCAGCGCGCGCAGCGTCTCGGCGAAGGCGGCCAGCACCCGCGGCGGGAACATGCACTGCCCCAGTTCCTCGCCCAGATCAATCCGTTGCTCGGCGCTCAGTGCTGGCATCAGCCGCCGCACCGAGGAAGTGAGGGGCTGAGCGTCAGTGGGACCGACCCGGCCGCCGTCCGGCTTCTCGCACTCGACCGTCACCCGGTGGCCGTGCTTGCCCTCGCGACCGCGCCGGATCTCGACTTTGAACTCGACAAAGGTGTACAAGGAGGATGTCCGATCGGAACCGGGGCCAGCTCAATCGTAAGCCACAGCGGCTGACCGGTGGGCGATCCGGGTCCCGGGTGGCCTGGGCCTACGGCGGAACCGGCGGGTTGGTGATCCGGATCCGTACCCGTTGCGGCCGGGCCCCCTCCTCGGGCGCCTCGGCGTCGATCTCGGCCAGGTCGTTCTCGAAGATCGCCGCATGCTGAGTGATCTGCCGGCCCGTCCAGCCGATCCACACCGTGGCGTGATGCACGCGCGGGTCCCGGACGGTGATCCGCCAGTCGCGCCCGCCGTAGGGCTCGGCGGTAATGGACCGGTCCTCGGCGCGACCGCGGATATGTAGCGGGCGGGCGGTCTGCCGCTCGCTGTCCAGCCGCCGGACCACCTCCATCGGCTGGAATGCCAGCCAGTCCAGGTCGATGTCGTCGGGCGGGGCGCCCGGGTCGACGCGGTCCAGGCCAAACCCGGCCAGCCGCTCGAGTTGCTCCTCGCAGGCGGCACACCCNNACCACCCGGGCGTGCTGCCAGCTGTCGAATCCGTAGGACAGCCCCAGCGCGAAGGTGGCCGGGTCGACGCCCCGTAGGTCCATCTCGGTCGGCGGGCCGAAGAATTCGGCGAAGATCGCGTCCAGCTCGCGGCTGATCTCATCAGGCTCGTCGGGTTCACTCATGGTCTTTCCGCCTTTGTCAGCCGTGGGAGGCCGTGTGGACTGCACACGGGCTCTCGATGCAATGGGGAGTGCGATTGGGAATGGCCGCGGCGTATCTGGACTCGGCGCCGTGCAGGTCACGCAGGCTCGCGACCCGGCCGGCGGGCCGGGCCTGGATTGCCTGCTCCGCATCCTTGGGCAGCAGGTAGGGCTGGCCGAGGGGATCGCGGCGGACCGCCCCTCCGGCGTGCCTCAGCAGCGCGCGATCCGCCGCGGTCAGGGCGGCCGCCAGGTCCAGCAGTTCCAGGTGCGAGCGGATCTCGGCCTCCCGCTGCGGAGCCTTGACCAGGCCGAGGATCTCGCACAGGTACAGGGCGATCCGCACCTTCTGCCCGACCTCCGATTTCAGCTGGGAGATGCGCCCCTGGGTCATCCCGAACTGCTCGGCCAGCTTCCGCTGAGGGACCTCCTCGACGACTCCCTGCCAGTAGGCGCGCAAGTCGTCGTCGCGCAGCCAGCCTCGGGCGAGAATGGCCCGCAGGTAGGAATAGAGCGGCGTGATCTGCCCGATCCGCGTCTCGACCTGCTCCTCGAACGGAATGCGCCACGATTCCTCGGCCGAGTCGCGGTCCAGCAGCTCTACTTCAGCGGGCACATCGCTCTTCGCCCGCTCCCGGTACCAGTCAACTATCTCGTTCCTGGCCACCGTGAAAATCCACGCCTCGACCGGCTCGCGTGCGATCATTTTACCGAAGTTCAGCTGCATCTTCAGGAACACCTTCTGGACGAAGTCGTCGGCCTGACTGGTGTCCCCCAGGCGTTTACAGCCATACCCGTACAGCCGCGCCTGCAGGGTTTGCCAAAGCTCCTCGAGAATCGTTCGCGGCTCCGTACCTTCGGCGACCCGCCGCTGCAATACCGTAGGCGAACCACCCGGGAAATCAGCTTCTGGGAAACCCTGATCCATTGCCCTCCCTAGCCATGGCTTGGATCGAGAGTAGTCAACGCGTCGCCGCAGTAGCCAGTGCCTCACAGTCACTAATACGCGGGAGCCGCTCCGGTGATTAGCGGGTTCGCTGACCCTCGTGGTCGCGACCGTGGGTGAGAATGGTCGCAGGAGGGAGTCGCCGATGAGCGCGCCAGTTGATATCGCGGCGAGAACCGGTTCGCTGCGGGAGTTCCTGCACGGACTGCCCGGGGTGGACCAGGTGGGTGCGGAGGCCCGGGCGGCCATGCTCGCCAGCCGGTCGATCAAGACCACGGCCAAGCAGTGGGCGCTCGATACCGCGATCTCGATGATCGACCTGACCACGCTGGAGGGCCAGGACACACCGGGCAAGGTGCGGGCCATATGCGCCAAGGCCAAGCGCCCCGATCCCGCCGACCCGACCGCGCCGCAGGTCGCCGCGGTCTGCGTCTACCCGGACCTCGCTCACCTGGCGGCGGCCGAGGTCCAGGGCACCGGCATTCACGTGGCCAGCGTGGCCACCGCGTTCCCCAGCGGCCGTACCAGCCTGGAGGTCAAGCTGGCCGACGCGAAGTACGCGATCAAGGCCGGCGCCGACGAGGTGGACATGGTCATCGACCGCGGCGCCTTCCTGGCCGGGGACTACCAGCTGGTCTACGACGAGATCGCCGCCGTCCGGGAGGTCGTCAACCCAGCCGCTCACCTCAAGGTCATCCTGGAGACCGGCGAGCTGGTCACCCTGGACAACGTGCGGCGTGCCTCGTGGCTGGCCATGCTGGCCGGCGCCGACTTCATCAAGACCTCGACCGGCAAGATCACTCCGGCCGCGACGCTCCCCGTCACCCTGGTCATGCTGGAGGCCGTACGGGACTTCCGGGACACCCACGGCCGCCAGGTCGGCGTGAAGCCGGCCGGCGGCATTCGCACCGCCAAGGACGCCATCCGCTACCTGGTCCTGGTCAACGAGACGGCGGGGGAGGACTGGCTCGATCCCAAATGGTTCCGCTTCGGCGCCTCCAGCCTGCTGAACGACCTGCTCATGCAGCGGACCAAGCTGGCCACCGGCCGTTACTCCGGTCCCGACTACTTCACCCTCGACTGACCCGGACCGTTCTGCGGTCGGCGTCAAATCTGGTTGTACTTATAGAGCGGCAGGTCGTACTCGTTCGCAATCGCCGCCCACAGCGCGGCGAAGGCCTTCTTGTCCTTCGTGGCCTGGTTATCCGGCGCCGTTGCGGCCTGGTAGCTCGCATCGGACTGGTCGTTCGTGCTGCATCCCCGCGAGATCTCGTCTTGCGTCCACTTGGCGAAGTCCTGGTCAGCCTGGCCGGATGCCTGCCAGGCCGCGGTGAGGTCCTGAAGCATCGGCGCGGGCAGCGCCGAGCGGTCAGGCAGCGCGGCCAGCTGGCCCAGCAGGACGTCACGCGACGACGCGGCGTTGCTGAAGATCGCCTCGTCCTGGCTCAGGCCCGTAGAGCAGGCCGCGACGGCGTTGAAGGCCTGCGTGATCGCGGCTCGGTCGGTACCGCTCTGGGCCAGCAATGCCGCCAGCGCCTGCGCCGCCTGCCGACCGGACGTCACCGCGGGCGAGGACACGGCCGAGGACGCAGGAGAGGACACGGGCGAGGACACAGCGGAGGGCGCGACGGCGGACGCCGGCGCCCACATGAAGGCCAGGGCACCCGGGATCGTCACCGACGAAGACCCGCGCGACACGACCAGCCTGGGATCGGAGGATACGGACGCCCCCAGGGCGGTGGAGTCGACCTTGCCGTAGAGCGTCGCCTCCCCGCCGCCGCGGACGGATTCCTCGTCGATCACCCCGCTGCCAGATCTGACCCAGGTACCCGCCTGCAGGCGGTAGTCCTGGGGCGCGACGACGACGCTGGGCACGGTGCCATGAGGTCCGCCGACGCAACCAGGAGGCACAGGTGCCATCGAAGCGTAAGGAGTGCCGGATGGCCCGAACCAGACCGCGTCGGCCCATCCCAGGCCGGCCGGCATGGCCGGCTTGGTCTCCGCGCCCGTAGCGACGTCGGCCAGCACGACGGTGTCGACGTCGGCACAGACACCGCCTAGCCCGGGCAGCAGGAAGCCGGCCTGCGTGCCATCCGGGCTGAACGCAAAACTTCCGGGCGCTGCGTTGCTGGTCAGCTGGCGGGCCGCGGGCGCGAACGGGAACGCCCGGCCTTCCGCATCAACCCGGTAGAGCAGTTGCGGGCCGCCGGAGGCGGACACTTCTGTTCCGTATCCCACGATCACGTCGGCTGGAGGAACGGCGGCATCCAAGGTGAAGCTGTTGTTCAGAGCAAAGCTGCTCGTGGGCAGCCCGGAGATGACGATCGGGACCGGGTTGGAGCCGTCGTCGGGATAGCTCAGCAGGCGGGGAGCATTCTCTGTCTTGTAGTCATCGGACAGCAGCTGGTCACCCTGGAACGCGATCGACGAGCAGTCGCAACGCCACGTATGCACCTGGTCGCGACCCACGATGAACTCGCCGACCCCCTGGCCATCGAGCCATGCGACCTCGCTCCCGTCGGCCGACCAGATCAGCTTCCCCGAGCCGAAGCCTTGCGGACCGGTAAAGCCCTTCGAGAAGGTGGCGAGAGTCCTGACCGACCCATTGCCGGCGCGGAGGTCCACCGACGTCGACGTGGCGTAGAGGAGCGCGGGAGCCGGCGCCGCTGGCGGTGGCGGTGCCGGGTGCCCGGTGGGCCTGGTCACGATGACAGCCACGGCTGCGGCTGCGGCGATCACGACGCCGGCCGTGACCGCGGCCTTGACCGCGCCGACCTTCCCGTGCGGCAGGTGACGGCGCAGCGAGACCCGGTGCACGGTGCTGCCGCCTT
>PLDT01000021.1:0-3081 GCA_003136255.1 Actinomycetota bacterium | reverse complement strand
CCCCCTTACTCCCGCAGCCGGGAGCAGTCCAAGGAGCCAAGCCATGTCAGCGATCACCATCGACAAGCAATCCGCGCTCGTCCTGATCGACCCGCAACAGGGCATCCTGGCCCCGCCCGCCCTCCTCGACCCGGACGATATCAAGACCAGGGACCAGCGGCTAGCCGCAGCCTCCCGGGCCAGCACGCTGCCAGTGGCCCAGGTCAAGCTCGCGTTCTCAGCTGACTGGGGCGATCTTCCGCCCGGCCGCGCCCTCATGCCCGGCCGGGAATCCGCCCCGCCGGCGGCGTATTCCGAATTCCCCGAGGACTTCCCCTCTCACCCCGGCGACATCATCCTGGTCAAGCGGCATTGGGGGGCGTTCACCGGAACGGGGCTGGACCTCCAGCTCCGCCGCCGCGGCGTGACCCAGATCGTGCTGGCAGGCATCTCCACCAGCATCGGCGTGGAATCCACAGCGCGGAGCGCCTAGGAAAACAGCTACCACCTGACCTCCGCCGAAGACGCCATCACCGAGGTCGACGCTGCCTCCCACACGCACACCTTCACCAAGATCTTTCCCCACCTCGGCGAGATCGCCACGACCGAACAGATCATCGACACTCTCAAAGGCCGATCCGTGGGCCTCGGGGTCGAAGGATCGATTACCCAGGCATCCCGAAGGAGCGAAAATGCCGGTATATGACGCTGCGAATGTCCCTGACACGGTCGGCCGCGGGACGCTGGACCCGGAGCTGGCGGCATGGCTGCCGTCCGGTCCGACCCTCGGTGCCGACGTCCCGATCGCGGCGGGCCGCCGCGATCACATGCAGCTTGGCGTAGGCCCCTGGCCATCGATCGGCGCCGTCGCCACGCTGGTCCTGCCGGGCCCGCACGGATCCATCACGGTCCGCCGTCACACTCCCAGCGCGCCCACCAGCTCTCCCTCCGGCGCGCTGGTCTACATCCACGGCGGCGGGTTCACTTACGGCACCCTGGATGAGTTCGAGGTGCCGATGCGGCTGATCGCCGAGCGGGCCGGGATCCTGACATACATCGTGGACTACCAGCTGGCTCCCGAGGCCAAGTACCCCACCCAGATCGAGGAGATCGAGTACGTCGTGCGCTGGCTGTTCGACAATGCCGCCGCGCAGGGGATCGACCCGGCCAAGATCGGCGTCGGCGGCGACTCGGCCGGCGGCAACATGACCTGTGTCATCGCGCTGAAACTGCGGGATGAGAACGGGCCCCGCCTGGCCGTCCAGGTGCCGTTGTTCCCCGAGGCAGCGTTTCCCGCTGACACGCTGGCCGCCAGCGAGAACCGTTCCGGGCTGTACCTGGAGTCCAACGGGATCTTCGAGATGGTGCGCAACCTGGTCACCAACACCGACGACGTCCGGCACCCCTACCTCACGCCCCTGAACGCAGGATCCCATGCCGGCCTGCCGCCGGCCATCCTGGTCACCAACGGATTTGACCCGCTGCGCGACGTCGGTCACGCCTACGCCCAGAAGCTCGCTGCGGCAGGCAACGACCTGACCTACATCCACAATCCCGACCTGACCCACGGATTCCCGCAGTTCACCCGCTCCTCAGCTGCCTGCCACCAGGCCACCCTCGAACTCGCCGACCACATCAAAACCAAAATCGGCTGACACCACGGCGACCCGGCACAGGCCGGCCTGCCAACGGTCTGGACCGGGCGCGCCGCAAGCCAGCCAAGCCCCGGGCGCCGGGTGGCCGCGCCGCGGAGCATACGACCTGCCGGAGGTGACAGCCGCCTCCGGCCCGTCAGCGGCGGAAACACGCGATAGGAGAAAACATGAGCACCACCACACGGACGCCGGCGGTACCTGGCGTTCTGCAAGATCCGATCAGCAATCGCGGAGCGGCCTTCAGCCGCGCCGAGCGGGAGTCCCTCGGCCTGACCGGGCGGCTGCCGTCGGCGGTGCTGACGCTGGAGCAGCAGGCGCTGCGCGCCTACCAGCAGCTGCAGCGGCAGCCCGGTGACCTGGCCAAGAATGTCTACCTGGAACAGCTGCACGACCGCAACGAGACCTTGTACTACCGGGTGCTGTCCGAGCATCTGGCGGAGCTGCTGCCAATTGTCTACGACCCGACGGTCGGCGACGCGATCGAGCGGTACTCCCACGAATACCGGCGCCCCCGAGGCATCTTCCTGTCGATCGACCAGCCGGACGACATCGAGAACTCTTTCGCCACGCTGGAGCTCGGGCCGGACGACGTCGACCTGATCGTGTGCAGCGATGCCGAGGAGATCCTCGGCATCGGTGACTGGGGCGTGGGGGGCATCCAGATCGCGGTCGGCAAGCTGGCCGTCTACACTGCCGCGGCGGGTGTCGATCCGCGCCGGGTCATCCCGGTGTCCCTCGATGTCGGCACCGACAACGAGGGGCTGCTGAACGACCCGCTGTACCTGGGCAACCGGCACGCCCGCGTCCGCGGCAAGGACTACGACGCGTTCATCCAGAAGTACCTGGAGACGGCGTCATCGCTGTTCCCGCACGCGCTGCTGCACTTTGAGGACTTCGGCCCGGGCAACGCCCGGCGGATCCTGGTCACCTACCGCGACCAGTACCGGATCTTCAATGACGACATGCAGGGCACCGGCGCGATCACGCTGGCCGCCGCGCTGTCGGCGGTCAAGGTGACCGGTGTGCCGATGGCTGAGCAGAAGCTGCTGGTGTTCGGGGCCGGGACCGCCGGGGTCGGCATCGCGGACCAGCTCCATGACGCCATGGTCCGCGACGGCGCCACCAAAGAGCAGGCCACCGCGCAGGTGTGNNAGGGGCTGCTCACCAGCGACATGCCCGGCCTGCGCGACTACCAGCAGCCGTATGCCCGCAACCCCGAGGAGGTCAAAGGGTGGGCCGCCGACGGCGGCGCCATCTCGCTGCTGGACGCCGTCCGGCATGTCCATCCGACCATCCTGCTCGGCACGTCGACGGCGCACGGGGCCTTCACCCGGGAGGTCATCGAGGCCATGAGCGCCGGCGTGGAGCGGCCGGTCGTGTTCCCGATCTCCAACCCGACCTCACGGATCGAGGCCATGCCCGCCGACGTCATCGCCTGGTCCAAGGG
>PLDT01000530.1:0-3865 GCA_003136255.1 Actinomycetota bacterium | reverse complement strand
GACCGGGTGCTGACCCGGATGCAGCTCATCGACCGGGTGTGGGGTGCGGACTACGTGGGCGACACCAAGACGCTCGACGTGCACATCAAGCGCCTGCGGGCCAAGATCGAGGTCGATCCCGCCCGCCCGCAGCACATCGTGACGGTGCGTGGCCTCGGCTACAAGTTCGAATCAGTAGCCTGACAGGTAAAACCACGCTTCGTTCGGTCTCTAGGAAGATCTTTTTGGCCGAACGGCCGTGGTTCCCGCGCCCCGCCTCCTACGGCGTGGCCGACGGGCTGACGGAAGCCGAGGGGCTGGCCGAAGCCGACGCGCCCGCGTTGGCCTTCTTCTTGTGCTTGGCCCCCGGCGACGCTGACCCCGACGGCGACAGCGTCGTCACCGCCGCCGGCGGCGGTGAGAAGGTCGCGAACTCATAGGCGGCCGGCTCGACCGGGACCATCAGCGTCACCGCCCCCGCGGTGGCGAAGTGGAGCACCAGCGGTATCGTCTCCCCGCCGCTCAGCGAGTTGGTCAGGCCGTTGAGCACCACCTGCGGCGTCGGGCCGCTGAGGTCCACCAGGTTGTCCGGGTTCAGGGTGATCGGCCCGCTGGCCAGCTGCACCGAGCTCGCCGCGCCCGGCGCGGTGACCGAGGTCAGCTGATCGCTGTTCTGCGCCTCCAGCGACAGGAACACCCCGGCCTGCCCGCCGGCCGGCAAGGTGGAGTCCGTCGCGGGCCCGAGCACGAACGCGTTGTCGATGTTGATGCCGTCGACCATGGCGCTCACCCCGAAGGAAGCGGGGTGGAATTGCAGCGTCGGCGCGTTGTAGCCGGCCTCGCAGCCGGCCAGCGCCGGGACCAGCAGGGCTATGGCGCCAGCAAGCAGGCGGCGGGTGCAGCGCGTCACCGGGTGGCCTCCTTCATCATTCCCAGCGGAACGGAAGAATCGTAGCGGTCACGCCGCCGGCCGCTGACGCGGGGTCTCGCCCGGCCTTACGGGCGCGCGGGGTCTCGCCGGGCGTTACGGACTCGCGGGTAGCGTCGGGGGCTTGGCCGAGCCCGCCGGCGCGGNNGCGGTGGAGGGCTGGGCGGTGGAGGGCGGGGCGGTGGACCGCTCCGAGGTGGATCGTACGCCGGCCGCCGCCGTGGCCGAAGAATGGTGGCTCGGGGCCCCGGTCCCGGTGGCCGGGCTGAACGTGGCCACCGACAGCATGGCCCCGGCCACCAGGCAGACGGCCAGGATGCTGGCCAGCAGCGGCATCACGGTGCCCTGCCCGGCGAACGGCGCGGTCAGCCGGCGCAGCCGTCGGCGGCGCCGCTGGGCTCGCTGTTCGCGGTGGTAGGCGATCACATCGCGGTCGAGCTCACGTGCGTCATCCGGGACCTGGATGTCAAGCGGAGGCTCGTCCCAGCCTGACCCGCCGCCAGGATTCACCCGTCACCTCCGGCGCGAATCGAACCTTGCCATCAAGTATGGACCCCCCGGGCAGGACGGGGCACGCGGGCAGCACAGTGCGCGGAATGATCAACGGCGTTAAGATGCCGGGCTCTACCGGATCACTCAGGTAGAATGTATTCAACGTTGCAAACCATCCAGTGGCGGTACCGGATTCGGCACCGCCCGCTGAACGGTGTGGGCGCGGACCGGTTACTGGCGTACTGACCTGCATATTTACCGTCAGGAACGTTTTATCGACACCGCCCGACGTGGTAAGATGGTCTTCAGCGGAAGGGGTACTTGCCACATGTCTTTCAAGGTCGGCGATACCGTCGTCTATCCCCATCACGGGGCTGCTCGCATCGAAGCAGTCGAGACTCGCACCATCAAGGGCGAGGATCGAACCTATCTGGTCCTCAAGGTCGACAAGGGCGACCTGACCGTGCGCGTTCCCGCGGACAATGCCGAGCTGGTGGGCGTTCGTGATGTCGTAGGCGCCGAAGGGCTCGAGCGGGTCTTCGAAGTACTCCGCGCGCCGCACACCGAGGAACCGACCAACTGGTCCCGGCGGTACAAGGCCAACCTGGAGAAGCTCGCTTCCGGTGACGTGAACAAGGTAGCCGAGGTCGTTCGCGACCTGTGGCGGCGGGACCGTGAGCGCGGGCTGTCCGCGGGCGAGAAGCGGATGCTGGCCAAGGCGCGCCAGATCCTGGTCAGCGAGCTCGCGCTGGCCGAGAAGACCAACGAGGACAAGGCCGAGGCCCTCCTCGACGAGGTTCTTGCCAACTTACTCCGATCCCGCGCCAGCGGTCTCGGGGGGCGTTCCGCCGAGCCTGCGCTTGGTGCCCCGGGTCGGCTTGGGTGTCGACGTGCACCCGCTCACCAGTTCCCGGGAGCTGTATCTGGCTGGCCTGTTCTGGCCGGGTGAGGCGGGCCTGGCCGGACATTCGGACGGTGACGTGGCGGCGCATGCCGTCTGCGACGCGCTGCTGTCCGCGGCGGGGCTCGGTGATCTCGGCCAGAACTTCGGCACGTCCCGCCCCCAGTGGGCAGGCGCGTCCGGCACCGTCCTGCTGCGCGAGACGTTCCGCCTGGTCAGCGAGGCGGGCTTCGTGATCGGCAACGTCGCGGTCCAGGTCATCGGGAACCGGCCCAAGATCGCGCCGCGCCGCGCCGAGGCCGAGAAGGTGATGGCCGAGGCGCTGTCCGGGGCGCCGGTCAGCCTGTCCGCCACCACCACCGACGGGCTGGGCCTGACCGGCCGCGGCGAGGGCCTGGCCGCGATGGCCACCGCGCTGCTCGTCCCGGCCCCCGGGCCCGGCGTCTGATGCTCCCCGCCCCCGCCCCTGGCGTCTGATTCAGAAGTTCTGAAGGTATCCCTTAGCCTTGACTCCGTGACCTTGCAATTTCACGACACCGCCACGCGCACGGTGCGGGAGTTCGTGCCACTGACGCCGGGCGAGGTGTCGGTGTACCTGTGCGGCGCCACGGTGCAGGCGCCGCCGCACATCGGCCACCTGAGATCGGCCGTGTGCTTCGACGTGCTGATCCGGTGGCTGGAGGCCAGCGGTCACCGGGTGACCTTCTGCCGCAACGTCACCGACGTCGAGGACAAGATCCTGCGCACCGCGGCCGGCGAGGGCGTTCCGCCCTGGATCGTCGCCGAGCGCAACCAGCGCGCGTTCACCTGGGCCTATGACGCGGTGGGCTGCCGCCCGCCGGACATCGAGCCGCGCGCCACCGGGCACATCCCGGAGATGATCGTGCTGATGCGCCGGCTGATCGAGGGCCAGCACGCCTACCCGGCCGGCGGCGACGTCTACTTCGACGTGCACTCCTACCCCTTCTACGGCGCACTGTCCGGGCAACGGCTGGACCAGATGCGCCCGGCCGAGGACTCCGACGACACGGGCCGCAAGCGTGACCCGCGCGACTTCGCGCTGTGGAAGGCGGCCAAGCCCGGCGAGCCGTACTGGGAGACGCCGTGGGGACCCGGGCGGCCCGGCTGGCACCTGGAGTGCTCAGCCATGTCCACCAAGTACCTGGGCTCGACGTTCGACATCCACTGCGGCGGGATGGACCTGATCTTCCCGCACCACGAGAACGAGATCGCGCAGTCCAAGGCGGCCGGCGACGGCTTCGCGAGGTACTGGCTGCACAATGGCCTGCTCGGGCTGGCCGGGGAGAAAATGAGCAAGTCGCTCGGCAACTCCCTGCTGGTCACCGACGTGCTGACCCGGGTCCGGCCCGCGGAACTGCGCTACTACCTGGTCCAGGCGCACTACCGGTCGATGCTGGAGTTCTCCGAGGAGGCCCTGGAGGAGGCGGTCGCCGCCTACCAGCGGATCGAGCGGTTCGTGCTGCGCGCCGCCGAAGTCCTCGGCGACCTGGCCCTGGGCCTGGACGTCGGCCACGCGGCCCCGGGCCTGGACGTCGGCCATGCGG
>PLDT01000602.1:0-10563 GCA_003136255.1 Actinomycetota bacterium | reverse complement strand
CGGTCTGTGCATGGGCGTGGCGGCCACGGCGTTCAACGACGAGGGCGTGACGCCGCAGCCCTGTGGCGTGGCGTCCAAGACCGTGTGGATCGCGGACATCTTCGACTCGGTCAACACGCTGTTCAACGGGTACGTCCCGACGATCAACGGCTCGGACACCAACTTCTCCCAGCCGTTCGTCCTGACCTACCCGAACGAGTCCTTCCCGACCGACAAGCCGCGTCCGCAGCTCGTGGTCACCAACATCAGCGGCGAGTCCAACGCCAGCCCGCCGTTCTTCATCCCGGGTCCGGAGCTGGGCACCGTTAATGTGAACCAGCTCTGGGGCGCCGACTTCGGGATCCTCAAGTAGAGAGTCCTGAATTCAGACTCTGAGTAACAAAAGTGACGCCGGCCCTCTGCGAGGGGGTCGGCGTCACTTTTATGCACACTCGGTATGCCCCGGTGTCAACCATTTGCGTACTTCGCGCGTCTTCATGAGTGGGAAGGGTGGACGGCCCGTCCCATGGAGACCTCCGGGCGTGCCCGGTCTCTTACCTCTCCAGACCGCAAGACCGGTCAGGACCGCGTCTTAGTCCTGATCAGGCCACCGCGAGCCGGCAGCGTGCCGAGCGATCGGGGAAGCATCCGACGCGCGCTACGGAGGGCCAGCTCGACGCAGCCGTGCGCAGGGTACGGCTGCGAGTTCCAAGAGAGGAATGTTCACCAATGTCCATCAAGAGCAAAGTGCTCGCCGCTGCGGCGACGCTGACCCTGGTCGGCGGCGTCGGAGTTGCGGGCGTGCTCACCGCAGGGACTGCCGCGGCGGCCACGCCGGCGTGCGGCAACTCCTGTATCGACATCTTCAGCCACCAGTTCGGCACGCACCACAGCCCGAACTACGTGGTTGACGTGCTGCGTCAGGGCGAGAAGGTCGGCCAGCCGATCATCTTGTTCCGCACCGCGAACTTCGACCCGGCCGAGGACTGGACGCTCGCGTTCCAGGGCACCACCGCCGACTTCTTCGCGGCCGGCCTGGTCTCCTCCGCGGTCGCGCTGCACTACGGCTGCGTCCCGACGGTCAACTTCCCGGACTGCTACGGGCAGACCGCGGTCGCCGTCAACGACCCGGCATTCGAGATCGAGTACGCGCCGTTCGGCGTGGACTCCGGTCTGTGCATGGGCGTGGCTGCCACGGCGTTCAACGACGAGGGCGTGACGCTGCAGCCCTGTGGCGTGTCGTCCAAGACCGTGTGGATCGCGGACATCTTCGACTCGCCCAGCACCCTATTCAACGGGTACGTCCCGGTGATTAACGGCTCGGACACCAACTTCTCCCAGCCGTTCGTCCTGACCTACCCGAACGACAGCTTCCCGACCGACAAGCCGCGTCCGCAGCTCGTCGTCACCAACATCAGCGGCTTCTCCCAGGGCACTCCGCCTGGGCCGGAGCTGGGCACCGTTAACGACAACCAGCTGTGGGGCGCCGACCTCGGGATCCTCAAGTAGGCCTGAGCTCGAAACCTGAGTAACCCGGTGACGCCGGCCCTCCGCGAGGGGGTCGGCGTCACCGTCATGTACGGACCCCGTCATCTACGGACACCAAGACACGAAATATGACAACCGAGTCAACACCTGGCGCGTCTTTATCAGTGAGCTATCGGGTCAGCCGCCCCTGCCCGGCTCAGCGGTCGTGCACGGGGCACGGCCGCAGTCCCGAGGAGGAACAGGCACACATGTCCATCAAGAGCAAGATCTTCGCGGCCGCGGCCACGCTGACCATGGTCGGCGGGTTCGGGGCAGTGGGGACGCTCGCCGCGAACGCGGCCACTCCGTCGTGCGGTCACAACTGCATTGACATCTTCAGCCGGGAGTTCGGTACCCACAAGCACCCGAACTTCGTGCTCGACGTCTACCAGCAGAAGGCCAAGGCCGGGCAGCCCATCATCTTGTGGCAGACCACCAACTCCGATCCTGCCGAAGACTTCACCATCTCGTTCCAGGGCACGGTCAACGACTTCTACGAGGCGGGCCTGGTGACCGCCTCGCTGAACCTGCACTACTCCAAGTTCTGGGCCTATGAGATCGAGTACTCGCCCCTCGGCGTGGCGAGCGGCTACTGCATCGGCGTCGGGAGCACGGCCGTCGACGGTACCCCGGTCGCGCTCGAGCCGTGCGGCCAGTCCTCCAAGACCGTGTGGGTGGCGGACTCCTACGACACGATCAGGGGCAACTACGTCCCGCTGATCAACGGCTCGGACACCAANNCCGACAAGCCGCGTCCGCAGCTCACCACCCAGACGCTGTCCAAGTACTCCAACGGCACCGTCTTCGACAACCAGATGTGGGGCGCTAACTTCGGCGTCCTGCCGTAAGCCAGCTCTGGAAAGTGGCGCCGGTNNGACACCGATGCGCGCCGACCTGCATGTGCACAGCAACGCCTCCGACGGGACCGACGCCCCGGCCGAGGTCATCCGCCGGGCCGCGCGGGCCGGCCTGGACGCGGTGGCGCTGACCGACCACGACACGGTGGCCGGGCACGCGCAGGCCCGCCGGTCGCTGCCCGGCTCTCTGACCCTGGTGCCCGGCATGGAACTGTCGTCCCGGCTGGACGACCCCATCCGGGGCCAGCACAGCTTGCACCTGCTGGCTTACCTGTTCGACCCCGACGACCCGGAACTGGCCGCCGAAACGCGGCGCATCCGCGACGACCGCGTGCTGCGCGCCCGCGCCATGGTGGACCGGCTGATCAGCCTCGGCGTCCCCATCACCTGGGATGACGTCGCCGCCATCGCCGGGGCGGCGGTGATCGGCCGCCCGCACATCGCCCGCGCGATGGCGGCCAGCGGGGCCATCGAATCCCCCGATCAGGCGTTTACCCAGGACTGGATCGCCGACGGCGGCCGCGCCTACGTCGACCGGTACGCGCTCGAACCGGCCCGCGCGATCGGCCTGGTCCGCGCGGCCGGGGGCGTCGCCGTCGTCGCCCACCCCCGGGCGAATCGCGATCTCCTGGTCACGGACGAGCAGATCGCCGACCTGGCCGCCGCCGGCCTGGCCGGAGTGGAGGTCTTCCACCCGGACCAGTCCGAGGCCGAACAGGCCAGCCTGCTCGCCCTCACCCGCGATCTCGGCCTGATCGCCACCGGCGGCAGCGACGATCACGGCAGTCTGACCAGCCACCGGATCGGCTCGCACACCGCGGCGGCCGGCGCGTACGAGAGCCTGATCGCCCAGGCCACCGGATCCCGGCCGGTCCGGAGCGGCTGAAACCGGCCGGTATGGTTCGCTAATGGCTATCACATCGCAGCTCGCCAAGGACGTCCGTACCGTGTTCCACGAGGAGCTGAACTCGCGGCAGCGGGCCGCGCTGCTCAGCTGGCTCGCCTTCACCACCACGTTCGGCGCCGTCCGGGGCATCACCTACGCCATCAAGGACGGCAGGGGCCCGTTCCGTAACCTGAGCGTCGGCGGCACCCACCTGCACCACTACATGTGGGGCATCGGCATGGTCAGCGGCGTCGGCGGCATCGCCGTCCACGGCGAGAACACCCGGAGCAGGCACCCGGCCGTGGCCCTGGCCTACGGCACCGGGCTCGCCCTCATCGTCGATGAGTTCGCGCTGCTCCTGGACCTCCGGGACGTCTACTGGGCCAAGCAGGGCCGGATCTCGGTCGACCTGGGCATCGGGGCCAGCTCGCTGGCCGGCACCTACTTCGCCGCCCTGCCCGTGTTCCGCGCCCTCCGCCGCCGCCTCAAGTAACGTTCCCCGCCCGTGGCTCCTGTGGTAGGAAGGTCGGCGGACCAGCCGTACAGGAAGGAGTGCTCGGATGACCGCGCGGATCGAACAGGTGTCGTCTAAGGACACCAACGCCTGGATCATCGGCGATGACGAGGAGGTCATCGTCATCGACCCCGGCCGCGACCCGGCCGTCGTCCGCGGCGCGGTGGGCGACCGCGAAGTGGTGGCCGTGATCTGCACGCACGGCCACCCGGACCACGTGGCCGCCGCGGTGGAGGTGGCCGAGGCTGACGAGGCGCCGGTGGCCCTGCACCCCCGGGACCGGCTGCTGTGGCGGGACGCCTACCCCGAGGATGACGTCGAGATCGAGATGGCCGACGGCGGGATCTTCGAGATCGCCGACGTCCAGCTCGAGGTCATCCACGCCCCGGGTCACACGCCCGGCTCGGTCTGCCTGTACTGCGAGGACCTCGGTGCCGTGTTCACCGGGCACACCCTGACGGCCGGCGGTCCGGTGCCGCACGACGGCGAGTTTCCCGACTTCGCCCGCCAGCTGACCGCGATCGGTGAGTACCTGCTGGCCCTGCCCGGCAGCACCCGCGTCCTGCCCGGCGACGGCGAGGAAACCACGATCGCCGACGTTGAGAAGCACTTCGACGAGTGGGTGTCGACGGGCCCCTAGGCGGGCCCCTCATGGAGGCGGGAACTCTAGTGGAGGCAGGACCGTAGTGGAGCAGCTAGGTTTCGAGGGGATGCCGCGCCGGCTGTACCCGTGCACGCCGACGCGCCTTTCCGCCTGGCTCGACTGCCCCCGCCGGTACCGGATGACCTACCTGGACCGCCCGCCGCCGCCCAAGGGCCCGCCCTGGGCCCACAACAGCCTCGGGGCCAGCATTCACAACGCGCTGGCCGGCTGGTGGCGGCTGCCGCTGGCCGAACGCACCGTGGCGGCCGCGGGCCGTCTTGCCGATCGCGGCTGGATCGACGAGGGCTTCGCCGACCAGACCCAGTCGGCGCGGTACCGCGAGCGCGCGATCGCCATGGTGGAGGGGTACGTCGCCGGGCTGGATCCGGCCGACGAGCCGGTCGGGGTGGAACGGACCGTGGCCACCCGTACGGACGTGATCGTGTTCTCCGGCCGGATCGACCGGCTGGACGCCCGGCCTGCCGAACAAACGGCGGGCACCGAGCTGGTCGTGGTCGACTACAAGACCGGGCGGCACCTGCTCACCGTGGACGACGCGCGCAGCTCGATGGCCCTGGCCCTGTACGCGCTGGCCGCCAGCCGCGTCCTGCGGCGGCCCTGCCACCGGGTCGAGCTGCACCACCTGCCGTCGGGTCAGGTGCTGGCCTGGTCGCACTCCGAGGCGTCGCTGGCCAGGCACCTGAGGCGGGCCGAGGACATCGCGCAGGAGTGTGCCGCGGCCGACGAGCGGCTGCGAGACGGCCTGCCCGCGGAGCGGTACGACGAGGTGTTCGCGCCGCGCCCCAGCGCGTCGTGCGGCTGGTGCGACTACCTGCGGCACTGCCCGGAGGGCGCGGCCGCCGCCGTCACCCGGCGCCCCTGGGACGGGCTGGGGTCCGACAAAGAGCCCTAAGCCATCCGCGCGCTGCCGGCGTGCGCCGCCGCGACTTCGGCCGCGTCCCAGAACTTGGTCAGTGCGATCGCCGTGGTCGCGGGCGCCTCGACGGCGGGGGAGTGCGAGGCCCCGGGAATGCAGATCCGGCGGGCGCCCAGCCGCCGGGCCATCGCCTCTTGCGCGCCCGGTGACCAGGAATTGTCGTCCTCGCCGTAGATGACCAGGATGCCGAACCGGTCCAGCCGGGCCAGCTCGGAGGTCCGGTCCGGCGCGGTGAGCAGGTGGCGGGCCATCTGGACCAGGCCGTACGGGTCGTTGCTCAGCATCCGCCGGGCGAGGAACGCGATGATCGGGCCCGCAATCCCGTCTGCGACGGCCTGCGGTTCCAGGTGGTCCCGCCACAGGCCCGCGATCCCGGCCCGCAGAGTGTCCCGGTCGGGCAGGCTGCCGTCGGCCACGCCCAGCGCGGTGAGCATCCCGCGCAGGTCCTCGGCCCGCGGCCCGGTCAGCGCCGACGGGCCGGAGCTCATCAGCGTGAACGAGCCGATATCGTCCTGGGACCGGGTTCTCAGCAGGGTCTCGCGGGTCACCAGTCCGCCGTAGGAGTGCCCCAGCAGGTGCCTCGCGCCGGTGGCCGCCAGGACACCGGCGATATCGGCGGCCAGCGCCGAGGGCGCGTAGCCGCCGGGGTCGTCCGGGCCCGGCGTCTCGAACTGGCCGCGCATGTCTATCGCGACCACCTGGCGACCATGGTCGGCCAGCTGGCCGAGGACAGCGAGGAAATCCTCCTTGCTGCCGGTGTAACCGGGGACGAGCAGAGCCGGTTCTCGCTCGCAGACCCCCGCCACCGGAACGGCCTCCAGCGCGGCGAACGACCCGCGGCTGGTCCGCACCGTCGTCGGCCGAACTCCGTCGGGCAGCTCAAGAGAGGTGGGTGTGCTCACAGGGGCGAACCTTACCTGGCGACGTTGAACGGACTCTGTCAGCAGGCTTGGGGACCGCCGGGTCAGGAGGCCTTCCGCCGGGGAGCCTCCGGCTGGTCCTGGGCCGGCCCGATGTCCCGGCCCGCCCGGGTCCGGCGCCGGTGCCGCGGGCTGGCCGGGCCAGCCGGGCTAGCCGCGGCCGCGCTGGCGGGGCTAGCCGCCTGCCGGTCCTCCTCGGTCCGCGCGGCACCACGCCCAGCCCCAGCCCGTCCGGCTCGACCGGACGCGCCACCGCGACCAGCCGCCCCAGACGCACCAGATGCGCCGGATGCGCTGGCCCGGCCCGGCGAGCGCCGGGCGCGCGGTGAGCGGATCTTGCCGGTCTCGCCGATGTCCTCGACCGCCTCGGCCTCCAGGCCGGCCCGGTCGCGCTGCGCGTTCGGCAGCGTGCCGGTCACCTCGCGCGGGATGTCGAGCTGGGTGTACAGGTGCTCGGAGGTCGAGTACGTCTCCTGCGGCTCGGGCTGGCCGAGGCCGAGGGCGTCGTTGATGAGCTTCCAGCGGTGCATGTCCCGCCAGTCGACGAACGTCACCGCCACGCCGGGCTTCCCGGCCCGGCCGGTCCGGCCGATGCGGTGCACGTAGGTCTTCTCGTCGTCCGGGCATTCGTAGTTGACCACGTGGGTGACGTCTTCCACGTCGAGCCCGCGGGCCGCCACCTCGGTGGCGGTGAGCACGTCCACCTTGCCGCTGCGGAACGCGCGCAGCGCGCGCTCCCGCTGGCCCTGGCCCAGGTCCCCGTGCACGGTCGCGACCGCGAAACCCCTGCTGGCCAGCGCGGTCGCGACCTGGTCGGCCGCTCGCTTGGTCTGGCAGAACACCATGGTCAGGCCCCGGTCCCTGGCCTGCAGCAACCGGGCCAGCACCTCGATCTTGTCCATCTGGTGGGCCCGGAAGACGTGCTGTCGCGTGCCGGGCGGCGGCGCGCTCTCGTCGTCACCCTCGGCCCGCACGTTGGTCGCCTGCCGCATATGACGGCGGGCCAGCGTGACGACCTCCGACGGCATGGTCGCGGAGAACAGCATGGTCTGCCGGCCGTCCGGGGTGAGCCGGATGATGCGCTCCACGTCGGGCAGGAAGCCGAGGTCGAGCATCTTGTCCGCCTCGTCGAGCACCAGGGCCCGCACCGCGCTCAGGTCCAGGTGCCGGCGCTGGGCCAGGTCGAGCAGCCGTCCCGGGGTGCCGACGACGATGTCGACCCCGGCGGCCAGCGCGTCGATCTGCGGCTCGTAGGCCCGGCCGCCGTACACGGTTACCACCTTGGCGCGCATGTTGACCGCGGCGGTGCGTAGGTCGTCCGCGACCTGGATGGCCAGTTCCCGGGTCGGCACCACGACGAGCGCCCGCGGGGCGCCCTTCGGGCCGTCGTCGATCAGTTCCAGCAGCGGGATGCCGAACGCCAGCGTCTTTCCGGTGCCGGTCCTGGCCTGCCCGATGATGTCCTGCCCGCGCAGCGCGATCGGAAGGCTCATCGCTTGGATGGGGAACGTGGTGAGGATGCCCGCGGCCGCCAGGCCGGAGCAGATCTCCTCGCTGATGCCGAAATCGCTAAACGGGACCGCATTGCTGTCTGTCGTGTCTCCGTTTGAAGTTTGAGTGGTCAGGGGTTGCCGTCCTTCATCATGGCCCACCCGGCCTATTCCGGAAACGGGCCCGTCGTGTCCGCAGGCTGCCCGCAGCGACCCGCTACGATGCGAGCTGCGACCGAGGTCCGCCATACGCCGTGATCCGGTGTGGCGCGGGCCCAGGAGCCGCTACCGTAGCTGGGACGCTGCCGTTTACTCGCGTTCCCCCCAGGGAGGCCGGACGATGAAGCCCGGCGTAAACAGCAGCCGACTGGATAACACGACCTTTGGTTATGTCATTCCTTTGATCAGTCGTTATCCACAATACCAGGGACGGGCCCGGCGCTCGGTCGGGCCCGCCCGAGTTGAGCCGAAGTTACCGAAACCTACCCGCCGAAACCTACCCGTCGCGCCTCGGGCCCGCCGAACTCCACGTAGGCAATCTTGTCGGCCGGAACCAGCACCCGCCCGCCCTTGACCACCGAGAGCGCGAACACCGCGTGCTCACCCTGCTCCAGGGCGGCGGACAGGCTGCGCTCTATTTCGCTGGGCGACGTGTCCGTCTCCACCACCAGCTCGCGCGCCACAGAATGAATCCCGATCCTGACTTCCATAGCGGGCCCCTCAATGCTCGTTCCGCGGCCAGCCGCTGATTCCGCGCCACGCCAGCCTGGCCACGAGCTGCTCGGCGACTTCCCGCGGGATGTGCCCCCGGGCGTTGAGCCAGTACCTGGCGGTGACCTGAGCCAGGCCCACCATCGCCACGCTGACCAGGCGGGCCTCGTCCTCGTCCAGGCCGGCGTCCTGCCGCACGATGTGGCTGATCATCTCCGCGCACTCGCGCTGGCCCAGTTCGATCCGGTCGCGGACGGCGGGCTCGTTGCTCAGGTCCGACTCGAACACCAGCCGGTAGGCCTGGCCCTCGCTCTCCATGTACTCGAAGTAGGCGCGGAACGTCGCGTCCACCCGCTGCTTGTTGTCGCTGGTCGAGCGGAGCGCGTGCCGGACCCTGCCCACCAGCTCGTCCACGCTCTGGTCGAGCAGGGCCAGGTACAGGTCGAGCTTGCCGGGGAAGTGCTGGTACAGCACGGGCTTGCTGACGCCGGCCCGGTCGGCGATCTCATCCATCGCGGCGGCGTGGTATCCCTGCGCCACGAACACCTCGAGCGCCGCGTCCAGAAGCTGCCGCCGCCGCTCGTGCCTGGGCAGCCGGTTGCCCCGGGGCCGTGCATCGGACGGTGCGGTCAAAGTCGGATCTCCGGGTGGTCGCCCGCGGCCACATGCCGCGTTCGCACTATCCTAAGCGGCGATCAGCGGTAGTCGTCATCGTCGAAGCCGATCGCGCGGGCCTGCTCGGCCGCGTCCGCCTCGTCCACGTCGAACGGGACGTCACGCCGCGCTGCGGTCACGGCCTCGTCCGAGACGACGTCCTGGCGCTGCTCGGCGGCGTCATCTTCGGGCGTCTCCATGCCCAGTTCGCTCAACGGTCCGATCCCCTTTTCCTTCGGCCCGGCGGGTCCGGTCCTGGCCAGCTCGCGGAACGCTGCCTGCAGTGCTTCCCCGTACGTGGGAAAGGCATGCACCACGTCGGCCAGCACGGCCACCGGTACTTTGGCCCTGATGGCGAGGGTAACCTCCGCCATCCAGGTCGTCGCGTCCGGCCCCACCGCGACGGCGCCGGCCAGCACCCCGTCCGCCGCGTACAGCTCGACTAGGCCCAGGTCATCGGGGGCCAGCCCGCCCCGGGTGGTGTCGCTGAGGAGGACTCGCACCACCGAAAGCCCGGCCCGGGCCGGTTCGCCCACAGCGTAGACCGAAGGCGCGGTGAACACGCAGCGCGGGATCGCGCTGTAGTCCGCCTCGCGTGGCTGGCCGAGCAGGTTGGCCGCGACCACGCCGGCCTGGTACCGGCTGGCGTGGGTGGTGGTGGTCCCGGTGACGTCCCCGGCGGCCCATACCCCGTCGATCACCTGGCAGGCGGCGGTGGTGGGCAGAGCCTGGCCCGGCGCCACGGTGATCCCTAGGGTGTCCAGGCCGAGGCCGGAGAGCCGGGGCCGCCGGCCGGTGGCCAGCAGCAGCCGGTCCGCGTCGAGGCGGGTGCCGTCCTGCAGCGCGAGCGTGAGGCCGTCCGGCGTGCGCTCGGCCTTGGTGGCCGGCGAGCCGAGGAAGATCTCGACCCCGGCCCGGCGCAGCGCCGCGGTCAGGATCTCCCCGGCGAAGGCGGCCGCGCCGGGGAGCAGCCCGGGCTCGGCCTCGATCAGCGTCACCTGGGAGCCGAACGCGGCGAAGATCTGCGCCAGCTCGCAGCCGGCCGGCCCGCCGCCGAGCACGATGAGGCGACGCGGCAGGTCGGGCGAGCACAGGCCCTCGGCGGTGGTCCAGGCCGGGATATCGGCCAGGCCCTCGATCGGCGGCGCGACCGGCTCGCATCCCGTCGCGATGACCAGGTCCGCATAGGTCAGCGTCACCGAGCCCTCATCCGGGCCGCCCTCGCCCTGGACCTGACCGCCCTGGCCTGGAGCCAGCGTGACCTCGACCGTCCCCGGCCGCCTGATCCGGCCGGTCCCGCGGATCACCGTCACGCCCGCGTCGGCCAGCCGCCGTGCCGGGGCGGAATCGTCCAGACCGCCGGTCACCTCGTTCCGGCGGGCGACCGCGTCTTCCCATGTCTCGCCCCGGGCCGCCGAAAGCAGCAGCGAGTTGGACGGCAGGCA
>PLDT01000348.1:0-17748 GCA_003136255.1 Actinomycetota bacterium | reverse complement strand
CGGTCCACGCCGCGATACCGCCTCGGGCGGCGCACCGGGCGCGGCCCCGGGCTTGGCCACGGCCTCGAACGTGAACTGCGCTTCCGGCCCGGTGCCCTCCACATCGACCGTGACGATCTGGCCGGCCCTCAGCTCGCCGAAGAGGATCTTCTCGGACAGGTTGTCCTCGATCTCCCGCTGGATCGTGCGGCGAAGCGGGCGCGCGCCGAGCACCGGATCATAGCCCCGCTCGGACAGCAGCGTCCTGGCCGCGGGCAGCAGCTCCAGGCCCATGTCCCGGTCCTTGAGTCGCTGATCCACCTTGGCGATCATCAGGTCCACGATGGTGAGAATCTCCTCCCGGCTGAGCTGGCGGAACACGATCGTGTCATCGACGCGGTTCAGGAATTCCGGCCTGAAGTGCTGCTTCAGCTCCTGCTGCACCGTGGTCTTCATCCGGTCATACGAGCCGCGCGACTCGCCTGCGGTGCCGAACCCGACAGAGACGCCCTTGGAGATGTCCCGGGTGCCCAGGTTGGTGGTCATGATGATCACCGTGTTCTTGAAGTCGACCACCCTGCCCTGCGCATCGGTGAGGCGCCCGTCCTCGAGGATCTGCAGCAGCGAGTTGAAGATGTCCGGGTGAGCCTTCTCGATCTCGTCGAACAGCACCACGGAGAACGGCTTGCGGCGCACCTTCTCGGTCAGCTGGCCGCCCTCCTCGTATCCGACGTACCCGGGCGGAGAACCCAACAGCCGGGACACCGTGTGCTTCTCCGTGTACTCGCTCATGTCCAGCTGGATCAGCGAGTCCTCATCGCCGAACAGGAAGTCCGCGAGCGTCCTGGACAGCTCCGTCTTGCCGACCCCGGACGGGCCGGCGAAGATGAACGAGCCCCCGGGCCGCTTCGGGTCCTTCAGCCCGGCCCTGGTCCGCCGGATGGCCTGCGAGAGCGACTTGACGGCCACGTCCTGCCCGATCACCCGCCTGTGCAGCTCGTCTTCCATCCGCAGCAGCCGCTGCGATTCCTCCTCGGTCAGCGTGAACACCGGGATGCCCGTGGCGGTCGCCAGGACCTCCGCGATCAGCTCCGCGGTCACCTCGGCGACGGTGTCCATGTCGCCGGCCTTCCACTCCTTCTCCCCGGCGTCCTTCTTCCCGGTCAGCTGCTTCTCGGTGCCGCGCAGGGCGGCGGCCTTCTCGAAGTCCTGGGAGTCGATGGCCGACTCCTTCTCCCGGCGGAGGTCAGCGATCTTCTCGTCGAACTCGCGCAGGCCCGGCGGGGCGGTCATCCGGCGGATCCGCAGCCGGGACCCGGCCTCATCGATCAGGTCGATTGCCTTGTCCGGCAGGAACCGGTCGCTGACGTAGCGGTCCGCGAGCTGCGCGGCGGCGACAAGGGCGTCGTCGGTGAACGACACGCGGTGATGCGCCTCGTAGCGGTCGCGCAGGCCCCTGAGGATCTCGATGGTGTGCGCGATCGTCGGCTCGGCCACCTGGACCGGCTGGAACCTGCGCTCCAGCGCCGCGTCCTTCTCCAGGTGCTTGCGGTACTCNNAGCGTGGTCGCGCCGATCGTCTGCAGCTCGCCGCGGGCCAGCATCGGCTTGAGGATCGAGGCGGCGTCGATCGCGCCCTCGGCCGCGCCCGCCCCGACCAGCGTATGCAGCTCGTCGATGAACAAGATGATGTCCCCGCGCGTCCTGATCTCCTTGAGGACGTTCTTCAGCCGTTCCTCGAAGTCGCCCCGGTACCTCGAGCCGGCCACCAGCGCGCCCAGGTCCAGGGTGTAAAGCTGCTTGTCCTTGATGGTCTCCGGCACCTCGCCCTTGACGATCTTCTGGGCCAGGCCCTCCACCACAGCCGTCTTGCCGACGCCGGGCTCGCCCACCAGCACGGGGTTGTTCTTGGTGCGCCGGGACAGCACCTGCATGACCCGCTCGATTTCCTTCTCCCGGCCGATCACCGGATCGAGCTTGCCCTCGCGTGCGGCAGCGGTCAGGTTGCGGCCGAACTGGTCGAGTATGACCGAAGCGGAGGGCGCCGTCTCGGACGGCGCGCCTGCCGCGGCTGGCTCCTTGCCCTGGGAGCCCGCCAGCAGCTGGATCACCTGCTGGCGGATCCTGCCGGGGTCAGCGCCCAGCTTGACGAGCACCTGCGCGGCGACGCCGTCGTCCTCGCGGATCAAGCCGAGCAGGATATGCTCGGTGCCGATGTAGTTGTGGCCCAGCTGCAGCGCCTCGCGCAGCGACAGCTCAAGCACCTTCTTGACCCGCGGAGTGAACGGGATATGCCCGGAAGGTGCCTGCTGGCCCTGGCCGGTGATCTCCCCGACGTGCTGGCGGACCGCCTCCAGGCTGATCCCCAGCGACTCAAGGGCCTTGGCGGCGACGCCCTCGCCCTCGCGGATCAAGCCGAGCAGGATGTGCTCGGTGCCGATATGGTCGTGGTTGAGTATCCGGGCCTCTTCCTGAGCCAGGACCGCAACCCTCCGCGCCCGGTCGGTGAACCTCTCGAACATCTCGTCGCCCCCTCACCGAGCGGTCGGCGAGGCAACCGAAGTCTTGCTCGTCCCTTCGCATGCTAGCCCGCGCGCCGGGCGACGTTGCGACGCGGATGTCGCACAAGTAAAACGTTCCCCGTCCGCAGCGGGGTTCACCCCGTCCGGCCTGGCGCAACGGGCAAGTGTGCCCAGCTACGCCGGGAGCGAACGCGCGCCAGGCCGGCGAACGCGCGGACCAGCGAAGGTGGATGACGGCGAGCGCACCATGGACGGCCTTCCCGAGCAGCGATGACGTCCGCTCGGACGTGAATCGCGGCGCTGTTACCCGGCGGGCGGCGGTTGTTGCTGGCCCGTGGGGCGCAGCCTGCCGGTGTCGAGATCGGCGACGAACACCTTCTGCAGCATGTGCCAGTCCTGCGGGTGCCTGGCGATCCCATCCTGGAACACCCTCGCCAGCTGCTGGGTCATGGCGGTGATCTTCTCCGGCCCGGTACCTGTCTCGGGCACGGGAATCTCCGGGTGAATGTGCGCCCCCCAGTTCTCTGCCTCGTACCACAGCGTCACCGGCATCAGCGCGGCCCCGGTCTGCTCGGCAAGCGCGGCCGGGCCGCCCATGATCCTGGCAGGCTCGCCGAAGAACTCGACCTCGACCCCGCTGCCGGCCAGGTCCCGTTCACACAGCAGGGCGACCAGGCCGCCAGCCTGCAGCCGCTGCGCCAGAACCCCGAACCTGCTCGCGCCGGCCGAGTGCGGCAGTACCTCCATGCCCAGCCTCTCCCGGAACGCCACGAACCGGTCATACAGCGATTCCGGGCGCAGCCGCTCCGCCACCGTGGTGACCTTCCCGGCGCCGCGGAGCACGATCCAGGCGCCCGCGTGCTCCCAGTTGCCCATGTGCGGCAACGCGAAGATCACCCCGCGGCCCGCCGCCAGGTGCCCGAACGCGCTCTGCTCCTCGCCAGCCGCCCGCATCCGGCCGAGGATCTCCGCCGGCGGGATCACCGGCAGCCGGAATACCTCCAGCCAGTACCGCAGATACGAACGCATCCCGTCCCGCGAAAGCCGCCGGAGATCCATAGCCGATGCATCCGGGCCAATCACCCGCGCCAGGTTGGCCTCCAGCTGCCTGACGCCCCGCCCCTGCCGCCGCCACAGCTGGTCTGCGATCTGCCCGAACATCCACTGCGCCCACCGCCCGGGCACCCGGCAAACCACGATCCAGCCGAGCACGTACAACCAGCCACTCACCCGTTCTCGCACCGTGGACACCTCACCAGCGAACTTGCTGCCCGCGCAGGGCATTATCCCGCGCATGGCCGCCATCTCGCGCATGGCCGCCTGGCCGCGACCGGACGCTGCCCCGCGAACATCCGCCGTCCCTGGCCCGGCGCAGCCCGCCCCCGCCCCGTGCAGGCACCGCACACCCGCGCGGACCGCAGCGCGGAAGCCGGGAAGCCGGGAAGCGTTCCGGCACCGGGGCTCATCCAAGACGACGGCCAGCAGACCCCGAAGCTGGCCTCGCTCCTTGCCCGGGCGCGCCCCGCGCCCGGTGGCGGCAGCGATGTGCGCCGGCGCCCGCTGCCGGCGGGCAGCAGTGCGCCCATGCCCCGGCCAGCTCGACGGCCATCGCCCGAACGCGCGGGCTCGCGTCGATGCCCAGGATCGCGATGGCCGGGAGCAGTACGGCCGCGGCCGCTGTCCGGCAGCTGCCTCGCTTGCACCGCTCGCCGGCCACTGCGTGGAGGGTCTCGGCGCGGACTTCGGCCGCCGGGCCAGTCCACGCGGGATGTCCACTGTCCTGTGCGGCCTGCCGCGGGGCACCCGGCGGCGGTCATCCGCGCGGCAGGCCGCAGGCAGGTCTCACTCGCGAAGCCTGCCACGACTGCCACGCACATTGCGGCTATCTCACAGTGCACCAGCCAGGTAGTGGATGGACCAGCCATCCTCATCTGCCCGCATATCGCACGCCAGCTCCAGTATGTCCAACCAGGGCTGGATCGAAGATCGGCCTCGAGGTGATGCCGATCGCCAGTGTGACGCTGAGTGACGGGCACGGTCCGGGAGAACGCGCGCCGACGTCGATCTGGCGCCTAGCCGTTCTCTCGGCGCCCGTGATTGCGGGCGTCCAGATACGGCCGTTCTGTCGCGTGTCCGCGAGTGGTGCTCGCTGATGCTAGGCACGACAACGTTGCACGGCGGCGCTCTGATGAATGAGGGGCTGCGGATCACCTGACCGGCCAGACCGGCATCCCTTATCCGGCTTATCCTGCTGGGTCTGGTCAGGCTTCCGTCAGCAGCCCAGCCGTTATCCGGTGGCATTACCGTCGCCGGGCTGGATGGCTGGGCCATCCCGGACCTGCGGATCGCTGTGTAGAGCCCCCGGAGCACGCCCGGCGACGGCTGCCTTGCACCCGCAGGATGGCCGGCAGGGTGGCTGACCCGTCGCTTGACGCTCCGGTGCACCACCAGGGCTTTGCCGGGACGATGTAAGACATCCCCGGCGGATCACGCCGCGCCACGGGGCAGCACCGGCACCTGTCCCGGCCATTGCGGCGGCCGCCCGCCCGGGCCCCGAGAACGGCGGTCATCCTTACGGTGCACTGCCGCGGACCCGGGTGGCTGACTGCGCCGTTATCTGTGTCCAGCTGTATCCGGTCCGCCATCGGCCAATCGCCTGGATGAAGTTACGCATGATCGCCGTACCGTGAATGGTCAGGACTGACTCGGGGTGGAACTGCAGGCCTTCCACCGGCTGGGTGGCGTGCCGCAAAGCCATCGGGATGCCCTCGCGCGTCCGGGCCGTCACAGTGAGCGCCGGGGGCAGTGATTCCGCGGCCACCAGCAGGGAGTGGTAACGGGCCGCCTCGAACCGGTTCGGCACCCCGGCGAACAGGCCGGATCCGTCATGCACGATCTCGGATGCCTGACCGTGGACAGGCCGGGAAGAACACACGATCCTGGCACCGAACGCTGCGGCGATCGCCTGATGGCCCAGGCAGACCCCCAGCAGCGGAATGGTGGCGCCACACACGCGCACGACATCTACGCTGATGCCCGCGTCGGCCGGGGCACCCGGTCCCGGGGAGATCACGATGCCTGCCGGGGCGAAGGCTGCGACCTGATCGGCGGACACCTGGTCGTTTCGCACGATCTCCACGCGGCAGCCGCCGGTGAGCAGCATGTGCGCCAGGTTGTAGGTGAAGGAGTCATAGTTGTCGATCAGCACGATGGCGGGCTTCGCGACGCCGTGCTTCGGGCCGGGCCGGGAGGCTGGCCAGATTGCTGCGCGCCGGGCCTGAGCGGGGCTGCCACGGTCGAGTGGCCGCCTGGCCAGTGCCGCCGCAAGCAGCCTGGCCACCGGTCCCGGCGCGCAGGCCACAGGGCTGCCGCCGATTGCCTGCACCGGCATCACGCCGCGCAGGGCATTGGTCACGAACACTTCGCTCGCATCGGCAAGCTGTGCCCGCGTGATCGCGCCCGTCGTGACCTCGATCCCGTTGAGCCGCGCGGCCTTCAGGACGGCCGCCCGGGTCACGCCGGGCAAGATCCGCCCGTCCGCCGGCGGCGTCTGCAGGCTGCCATTTACCACGGCGAAGATGCTGGCCCGGTCGGTCTCGAGTACCTCGCCGCCGGCGTCCTGGATAAGAAGCTGCTCGCCTGGTCCGCGCAGCCGCTGCCGGGTGAGTTCGGCGATCAGGCGCCGGTCAAGCCACTTGTGGCCGCCGAGGCCGCCCGGTATGACCGCGGGGCGCAGCCGCACGGTTTCCGGCTGCCCGGCTAGCGGGATAACCGCCACGCCGACGCGCAGCTGGCCGCCGGAGGGCTGCGCCGTGACGCGCAGCCTCCCGGAGGGGCGCTGGGCCAGGCACGCCGCCAGGTCGTCATGCAGGGACTGCGGCAGGCGCTTGCCGTACAGCTGCGCCGTGCTGTCCTCCAGCCGCGCGAGGTGGCCGGCGAGATCACGTGTCGTGCCCAGGTCAACCAGGAGCGAGGTGAACACTCCGGCCGCTGGCCTTGGCCGCGCGGACGGCCGGTCCGCGGCCGGGTCCGGTCGAGCCGTCATCGCATCCCCTGCTGACCGGCTGGAAAGGGCACCACCCGCCGCCCGGATGAGCGGGCCCGCCTTGAGCAAGCACTCCAGGAATTCGTCGTCGGCTAGCGAGTCCGCCACGATCCCCCCGCCGGCGCCGAGCCACATCCGCCCGTCGCAGAATTCGAAGGTCCGGATGGCGACGTTCAGCTCGAGCCCGGCAACCGGGCTGCGGTACCCGACAGCGCCGGTATAGATCTCGCGCGGCACCGCCTCCAGCTCATGGATGATCTCAAGGGCCCGGACCTTAGGCGCGCCCGTCACCGACCCGGGCGGAAAGGTGGCCCGGATGAGGTCACCGTCGCTGGATTGCGGGTCGAGACTCCCGCGCACGTCCGACACCAGATGCCATACCCCTGGGTGGGCTTCGGCGTGCAGCAGGCGGGGGACCTCGACGCTGCCGGCCACGCAGGCCCGGCTGAGATCGTTCCGCATCAGGTCGACGATCATCACGTTCTCGGCCCTGTTCTTGGCCGACTTCTCAAGCTCGCTGCGCTGAGCTGCGGCCCGCCGCCCGGAGGCTGACCGGCGGCTGGTTCCCTTGATGGGACTGGACAGTACCGTCCGCCCGGTCCGGCGCAGGAAAAGCTCGGGCGACAAGCTGGCCACATCGCCACCTGGCAGGCGCAGGAACGCTGCGTAGGGCGGCTGCAGCTCAGATGCGGCGCGGCAGAACAGGTCGAGCGGGTCGCCGCGGAAGACAGCTTCCAGCCGCAGGCAGATATTTGCCTGGAATATCTCTCCCAGCCGGATGTACTCGACCGTGCGGCCGACGGCTGCCCTGTGCTCGCTCGCCGAAGGCACCAGCTCGAAGTCGCCGCAGGCGTAGTCGCGGGGCGGCAGTACCGGTGCGCGCGCCCGGCCTGACAGCTCCTCAAAGCGGCGTTCCAGCCCGGCTGCACGGCCTGGCGTCCACAACGCCTCGAAATACCACCGNNGCCGGGGGCTGGGGAAGCAGGTCGCGGGCGAGCCCGTAGCCGAGGCAGCCGATCCAGCCGCCGCCGAAAGCAGGGCCGCCCGTTCCGGGATAAGGCGCATCCAGCACATCACCAAGATCCTGCGGCGGGCTGCGGACGAGCACCGGCTCGGATCCGATCACTGCGCCGCCTCCGGCCCAGGCGCCCAGCAACGCGACCGGATGCGGGTCGTCTCGCAGCAGCCGGAGCACGTCGAGCGGCCGCAGATCCCAGTTCAAAGCACGGCGCAGGAGATGGTGCGCCGGCTGCACCTGCACAGGTCACCTCTCCTCATGATGCCAGGGCTCTGCCGGGGCTGCCCGACCGGAATGACATCGTAGTTCCCCGGCCCACAGTGAACAGGGCCCGGCCAGCATCGGGCCGGCGGCTCACGCGCCGGTCACCTGCGGGCGGGTTGTGTTGTGTCTGGGGTTCGAGCGCCATATTCGCCCGTTGTTTCGTGACAAGGACCAGACCTCGATGCTGAAGGTGTCCGGCCTCTGGTCGCATGGCGAGGTGCTCCCTCACCCGGACGCCGTCCTCGATCAGCTTCGTCAGAGCAGCACGCCCTGCGACGGGACCTGGCCGAGGGACCAGGCAGCCCCGTTCAGCCGCTGGATCTCCGCCACGTCACAGCCCTGGCCGGACTAGCCAGCAGCCGCCGCGGCCCGGATCATGAACCAAGGCATGACACAGCGCTCCGCTGGGCACGAAGAACATCTGGCTGTCGCGGGCAGTCACCGGTCGCGCTCGCTGTCGGCGACGAAGACATCTGTCCCTGACGGCCTGGGACGCCCCGAACTGGCTGCTCTGTGCTCGACGCCGTTGACAACGCGACGCGGTCGCCTGAGCGTGAAGAGCAGCAAATATTCGGCAGGGAGCTGCCATACTTCCTTAAGTCACTGCTTGGCTGTCACTCAGCGCGGATACGTGATAGTTCCCATTTGGATATTCCGCCCGAAGGCGTGACCGGCAGCTGGGACGAGGCCAGCGCGTCAGTACCCGTACGGTCGTGAGCCCGCGACGCTGGTGGGCGGTGCATACAAGGCGGGGTCGATCTATGCGTCCCCGCATATCGACACGACCGCGCCCGGTCGTTAGTAATTGAGTTAACACTCCCCAGACACAGGCTGCCAGCGTTCACCCGTCCCCTCGTCCCTGGAGCGTGCTTCATGACCATGCGCTTCCTTGGCCGCGCCGCGCTGCCGGCGGCTGCGGTGCTCGCGACCCTCGCCATCGCGGTCCCGGCCAGCGGCAGCCCGGCTGGACTCCCGCACCTAGACATCACGGGCGTCTACGTCACTGGCGTCTCATCCGGCGGGTTCATGGCCACTCAGCTGCAAGTCGCCTACTCGGGTACCTTCGACGGGGCTGGCATCATCGCCGCCGGGCCCTACGACTGCGGCCAGGGGAACGTCATCGGCTTCGCCACCTGCGACATAGGCGCCAGCCTGCCGGCCTTGGAACAGCAGGCGGTTACCTGGTCGGCCGAGGGGCTGATCGATCCGATCAGCAACCTGGCGGGCAAGCCGGTCTACGTTTACCACGGAATCCTCGACCCGGTAGTGAATGATCTGGTCTCGGACTCCGGCGTGGACTTCTACCAGTACTTCGGCGCGAACGTGGAGTACCACTGGTGGGATCCGGCAGGTCATGGCTGGCCCACACCAGAGGGGGTGTTGCCTTGCTCGCTGACCAGCCCGCCATTCTTGATCAACTGCGGCGACGATCCCGAGGGCCAGATGCTCACCCACTGGCTGGGCAGCGTCAACCCGCCGGACACCGGCACCCCGGACGGGACGCTGTCCTCATTCGACCAGAACCTGTATGCACCCGGCGGCAACGCGCCAGCGTTCAGCATGGACAACAGCGGCCTGCTCTACACGCCGCCGGCCTGCGCCAGCGGCGCGCCATGCAAGCTCGTCGTCGCGCTGCACGGCTGCCTCAGCGGGCAGTACCTGCTCGGCGACGAGTTCCCCGACCTGGCCAATCTCGATACCTACGCCGACACCAATAACCTGGAGATCCTCTACCCCCAGGCGATCGCCAGCGTCGTCCCGTACAACCCGGAGGGCTGCTGGGACTGGTGGGGCTACGACGGGCCGGATTTCGCGGTCAAGAGCGCCCCCCAGATGGTCACCATCATGAACATGGTGCACGCCCTCGGCGGCTGAGCGCCGCCGGAGCCTCCGCCGTACCCCGGGCAGGCGCGGCTGCCCGGGTGTAGCCCGCTACAGGGCCGACGATCGCAGGCTGTCAAGCGCCGTAATCGACTGCGCGAATGCGAGGACCTCCGCGCGTACCCCGCGCAGCTGCCCGGGGTCCGGCGGACCGCCGTGCCCGCGCGGGTGCTGCGGGGCGCGTCATGGCCGGGTCAGGTGCTGTCGTCCATGATCCGGTCGTAGCCGCGGCGGGCGCGGGCGCCGCGGGCGCTGGCGCCGTACCGGGTGAGCATCTGCGGGGAGGTCCAGCCGTTCAGTTCCATCAGGTCTCGTTCGGCTCCGCCGCGGTCGAAACTCGTGTGGCTGTATGACGCGGGCTGCACCTGGGGGATCCCCGATCATGCGCTGCTGCAGCGGCTCAGCTGCCTGCAGATGCCGGTGTTCGTCGCCAACGGCGACAGCGACCCCATGATCCTGCCGCACTACTCCCACCTGCTGGCCGGATTGATCCCGCAGGCCCAGCTGAAGATCTACCCCGACTCGGCACACGGATTCCTATTCCAGCACCACGCCGAGTTCGCCGCCGACGTCCGCGCTTTCCTCAGCAGCTCGGGCTGACCGGACAGGAACACCACATGAACACCGACGGGAACGTACCTCGCATCGTCCATTACCCGCAAAAGGAGATTTCTTATGCCCGCCTCAGCCGACTCGCCCATTAAGCCACAGATCAAAAAAATCGACGGCCTGTCCATCCGCTATGCCGAAAGCGAGCCGCGCGAGGTATCGGCGATCCTCCTCAGCCCGTGGCCCGAAAGCCTCTACACCTTCGAGCAGATGTGGTCGCGCCTGGCCGAGCACGCCCATCTGGTCGCGATCGACCTGCCCGGCTTCGGACACTCCCAACGGCGCGGCGAACTCCTCAAATCCTCCACGATGGGCGAGTTCGTCGCGCACGCCGTCGAGGCCTTCGAGCTGACCCGGCCGCATGCCCTCGGCCCCGACATCGGCACGTCCACACTGCTGTTCACCGCCGCGAACCATCCCGGCCTGCTGCGCAGCGTCACGGTCGGCAACGGCACCGCCGCGGTGCCCATCCAGATCGGGTCCGTCCTCAAAGACGCGGTCGAAGCGCCGAACCTGGACGCGCTACGCCAGATCGACCCGCACCAGGGCGTCGACTCGGTGCTCGCCTTCGTCGAGCACTACAAGCTCCCCGAACACGTCCACCAGGACTTCCTCGACAGCTACGAAGGAGACCGGTTCGCCGAATCGGTCCGCTTCGTCCGCTCCTACAAGGACGAGCTGCCGACCCTCCGGGACCTTCTGCCGGACATCCAAACGCCCGTCCAGATCATCACGGGGGATCACGACCCCGGCGTCCTGCCGGTCAACGGCCAGTACCTGCACGAGCGCCTCCCGCACAACAGGCACGACCACCTCGACGCCGGGCACTTCGCCTGGGCGGACGCTGCGGGGGACTACGCCCGCCTGCTCATCGACTGGTGGACCGGAGGCTACGAGCGAGTCTGAACCAGGGTTACCGGAAAGTCGATCTCCTGTCCGGTGTGGTTCGTCAGGCGCGGCGAGAAGCTGTACCTGGTCCCGGGAGACGAAGCGGGCAGTCAGGGGTACAAGAACCTGCTCAAGACGCCCGCAGTACGCCTGTCCGCCCGCGGCGAAAGCGTCAGGCGGTCGCGGGTGGCCGGGTGACCGACAGCTCCGGCGGAGTCTGGCGGTAAGCCTGCACCTCGACCAGGGCCAGCTGCCCCGTACACCCTTGGCTGAGAGTCGAGGAGGGCAGGTCGGCGGTAAGCACGTTGGGATTCCCGTGCCGGCAGAACCCCGGGTCAGCCGGGTCCGGGTCGTACCACGCTCCCGTGGACAGCTGCGCTACGCCGGGCCGGACGGCTTCGTCGACAGCCAGCCCGGCCAGGCAAGCCCCCCGGTCGTTAAAGATCCGCACGAGATCCCCGTCGCGTAGCCCGCGGGCCTGCGCATCGCCCGGGTTCATCCGCACCGGCTCCCGCCCGGCGATCTTGACCGACTGACTGTGCGCGCCAATGTCGAGCTGGCTGTGCAGCCGCGCCTTCGGCTGGTTAGCGACCAGCTGCAGGCCGAAGCGCCGCGCCGCGGCCGAGCCGAGCCACTCGTCGGGCTCGAGCCAGACCGGGTGCCCTGGGCAGTCCGGGTACTTGTAGCCGTCGATAGTCGAGGAGAAGATCTCGATCTTCCCGGTCGGCGTGGTGAGCGGGTGCTTGTCCGGGTCGGCGCGGAAGTCGGCGAACGCCACCTGCGGCGTGCTGGCGACCGGCAGCTCAAGTCCGTCGCCCGCCCAGAACTCGTCGAAACCCGGAACCGGCCAGTGGGAAGCGAGCGAATCCCTCCATTCGTCGTACAGGTGCCGCAGCCACTGCATCGCGGTGCGCCCCTCGGTGAAGTCCTTGCCCACGCCGAGCCGGTCGGCTAGCCCGGCGAAGATGGCGTAGTCGTCCCGGGCCTCGCCATGCGGCCGGGTGAGCGCCGGCATCGGGAAGAACATCCGGTCGTTCTGCCCGGAACCGTAGTCGTCACGTTCGATGCTCATCGTGACCGGCAGCACAATGTCGGCGTGCCGGGCGGTCGCCGTCCAGAACGGGTCGTGCACCACGACCGTCTCCGGGCGGGTGAACGCCGCGCGCAGCCGGGCGAGGTCCTGGTGGTGATGGAACGGGTTGCCGCCGGCCCAGTACACGAGCCTGATGTCCGGATAGGTCAGCCGCTCCCCGTTGTAGTCATAGGAAGCACCGGGATTCAGCAGCATGTCGGCGATCCGTGCCACCGGGATGTACGTGGAAACCGCGTTCCGCCCCTGCCGCAGCCGCGGCACCCCGACCTGGGGCGCCGGCTCGCCGACCATGGCGGCGGAGCCATACCCGTGGCCGAAGCCGCCGCCCGGCAGCCCGATCTGGCCGAGCATGGCCGCGAGCACCACGCCGAGCCACAGCGGCTGCTCCCCGTGGCGGGCACGCTGCAGCGACCAGCTGACGGTTACCATGGTGCGCGCCGCGGCCATCTCGTGCGCGAGCTGCCTGATACGCGCCGCCGGCACGCCGGTGATCGCCGAAGCCCACGCGGGATCCTTGACGATGCCGTCCGCCTCGCCGCGCAGGTAAGACGCGAACCGCGAGAAGCCGACGGTATAGCGGTCCAGGAAGCCGGTGTCGGCCAGGCCGTCGGCGTCGAGGACCTGGGCGAGCGCGAGCATGAGCGCGGCGTCGGTGCCGGGCCGCGGCGCGATCCATTCGGCCTGCGCCTCGGCGGGCGTGTCGTCGCGCAGCGGGCTCACCGAGACGAACCGGCAGCCGCGGGCCCGTGCGGCGCTCACCCAGCCGCGGGTGTGATGCCGGGACACCCCGCCGGGAGACACCGCGGCGTTCTTCGGTGACAGTCCGCCGAAAGCGACAACGACGCCGGTGTGCTCCGCGATCACGGACTTGGCCGTGGCGTGGGTCTGCAGCACGTTCACGTCGGCGATCACATAAGGCAGCAAGACGGTGGAGGTGCCGAGACTGTAGCTGTTGACGTGCCGGACATAGCCGCCGAGGCAGTTCAGGAACCGGTGCACCTGGCTCTGCGCGTGGTGGAACCGGCCCGCGCTGGCCCAGCCGTAGGAGCCCCCGTACACCGCTTCGGCTCCGCGGTCGCGGTAGACCCGGCGCAGTTCCCCGGATAGCAGGTCGAGCGCGGTGTCCCACGACACGGGCACGAACGGCTCGTCGCCGCGCCCCGGCGCCCCGGGCCCGTGGTCCAGCCAGCCCTTGCGCACGTGCGGCTGCGAGATGCGGGCTGGGTGATGCTGCGCGGAGGCGACGTTGCCGATCAGCGGCGTCGGCTCCGGATCCCCGCGCCACGGACGCACGCCGGTCAGCCGCTCACCGTCACTGACGGCCTCGAACGTCCCCCAGTGCGTCAGATGCACGGTCATATGATCGATCGTAACTATTCAAGAGCCTTTCTGCCGAACGGCCCGTCCGTCTTGCCCCCGCCACCGGATACGGCCCGGCACGCCGGGGTCTCCTGGAATCCCGCCTCGGCGAGCACCTGCGGCAGGCAGTGCGCACGGGAGTCCGCTTCCCTACTCGGCCGGGTGTGCCTGCGTGGAACGGGATGGCACGGGATGGACCGCCGCTGTTTGTGAGGCCAACGTCGTCCCCGAGGAGGATCTTGTGGCACTCCGTGACTCCATGCGTGATTCAGCGACCCAGTACCTGCAGCCCGGCGAACCCATCCAGGCGGTGATCGGCGCGCAGACCGCCAGCCAGTATCTGGCCGCGCTGACCGGCGTCTTCGTCTTCCTGGGCCTGAACCGGTACCGGATCATCGCGGTCACCCCGGCCCGCATCGTGGTCCTAGACGCCGGAAAGACGAGCATGAAGAAAGCCCGCGGGGTGGTGACCGAACTGCCGCGGTCAACGCGCCTGGGCCCGGGCACCGGCCTGTGGCACCGGATCCAGGCCGGCGAGGAGACCCTGCGGGTGCACCGCCGCTTCTTCAACGACCTCGACACCGCAGATGCCGCCCTCACCCCGGCCTGAACCTCGAGCCCGCGGCGCATCGCCGCACGTCTTACCCACATGCCGATGAGGGGTCGGGACAGCACTGTGGGCAGGCGGAAGCTAGAGGTCGATGACGACCTTGCCGTGTACGTGCCGGCCGGCTTGAAGCTCGACCGCGGCGCGGATCTGCTCCACCGGGAAAGTTGCCGCGATGGGCACACGGAGCTGGCCCGCCGCGACCAGGCGCGCAATCTCCTCGATGGCGGCGGGGGCGGCATGAGCACCGTTTGCCGGCGTGATCCCGTCGACCTGTGCAGCGATGGTGGTGACACGCTCGTCAGGCACGCCAAGTTCTCGTGCCGCCTGCACCGTGTCCGTCCCGTATAGGTCGATCGCCGCAGTGACGCCGCCGGGAGCCAGGGCACGGAGCCGGCCGGCGAGGCCGTCCCCGTAGGCAGCCGGGTCGGCCCCGAGGGCACGCAGGGCACCGGCCGACGTCGCCGATCCCGTTCCTATCACTCGCGCACCCGCGAGCCGGGCGAGCTGCACGGTGAACACGCCGACCCCGCCTCCGGCGCCGCCAATGAGCAGCGTGTCGCCCGGGCCGGGATTGACGACGGCGAGGGCGGCGGCGGCCGTGCACCCTGCGATAGCAAGGGTGGCGGCGGTGCGGTCGTCAACGCCGCCGGGGGTATGGTGCGCGTCGCCGCCCGCCGCAATGGTCCCTGCCACGTCTATTACTACGTAGTCGGCGACCGCGCGGGAGAGGGCGCCGCCGAACACCCGGTCGCCAGTCGCGAACTCGGTCACGCCGTCACCGGCCTGGTCGACGACCCCGGCATAGTCGGTTCCGAACCCCGAGGGCAGGCTCAAGCCGAATCGAGTGGCGGTGTCTGCGTCGGAGGTCATGAACCAGTCCATCGGGTTCAGTCCAGCCGCGGTGACTCGCACGCGGATCTGCCCCGGGCCGGCCTGCGGCGCGGGTACGTCGCGGAGGTTCAGGACCTCGGGGCCGCCGAATGACTCGAGCAGGACCGCTCTGCTCGTGGTCGCCGACGTGCTGACGTCCGGTTCTTGCATGCTTAGTTGTCTCCTTTGGCGACGAATGAACGGAGCGAAAGCGGACTATGCTCCGTTTACGGGAGGACCCTAACATAATCGGAGCGTGATCCGTTTTGGGGGAGTCGGAGACTCGCGCGCTCAGAGCGGATGCGACTCGCAACCGCGACCAGCTCCTCAAAGCGGCGAGCCGCGTGTTCGTGTCGGCCGGCACCGAGCCGTCAATGCGCGCGATCGCACGCGAAGCCGGGGTCGGCATCGCCACGCTCTACCGGCATTTCCCCACCCGCGAGTCTCTCGTCGAGGCGGTCTACCGCGATCAGGTCGCGGGACTCACCGCCGGCGCCCGCGAGCTACTCGCCCAGCTTCCCCCGCCCGCGGCGCTGCGACGCTGGATGGACCTGTTCGGGGACTGGATCGCGACCAAGAACGGCATGCTCGACACGCTGCTCGCGATGATCGAATCGGGCGAGATCGCCCATGCCCAGACGCAGACCGAGCTGCTCACGGCTATCGACGACATCCTCAACGCCGGCCGCGCGACGGGCGAGCTCCGCGTCGACGTCACCGCCGAGGACATCGCTGCCAGCCTCATCGGCATCTTCACCGTGGCCCGCCCGCCCGAGCACGACACCAGGGCAAGCCGCCTGCTGAACATCCTGATGGACGGCCTCCGATCCACACCCTGAACCGCTCATCTACCGCGTTCCGGGTACGGTCTGCTGGCCGAGGTGTCACTCCAGCATGCGAAGGAGTTCCGCTACGTTGATGAGCACGACCACGTCGCCGTTGCTGTGCCGCTCGCGCGCAGTCGGTGTCAATCCGAGGAAGAACCGTCGCGCGATGGTGTTGTCCGCCTGGACCTCGGCGCGGAACCGTTCGATTCCCGCGCTTCGAGCCCTCTCGGCGAGAGGCCGGAGGAGCTGGCGCGCGAGGCCGCGATGTTGCCATTCGTCGGCCACGAGGATCGCGACCTCGGCGGTGGCGGGGTCTAGGTCGTCGCGCGCGAACCGGGCCACGCCGGCGATGCCGCGGTCATCGACGGCGGTGATGGCTTCCCGCTGGCCGTCAACGAGGTCGAGCAGGAGGTTCAGGGTCTTGTCCGTGAGCACGGTGACCGATCCGTGAAATCGGAAGATGGCACTTCCGGCCGAGACCCGGTCCGGGAAGTCCGCGAGGGCCGAGCGGTCGGCCGGCGTCATCGGGCGGATCAGCGGGCCTGTGCCAGTCATGGGCTACTCCTCGCCTGCGGTGACCACGAGGCCACTCCTGCGCGCCAGCCTCGGGGCCTGGCCCTCTCCGGAATCTGATCCTGCGGGCGCGGTTCGCGCGGCGTTCACGTGGCTGGGGGCAGCCGACGTTCGCAATCGCTGAAGCCGGTGAGTCGAAGGTAAACGTACAGGTCCCGTCGGCGCAACGCGCATTGGTGAGTAACAAGCGGCCGGCCATGGGCTGGCGGGACAGCCGCAATAGAAGAGCGCGCAGCCGGGCCCGGCGGCCCGGGCCTGGGATCTGGTGGTGTCAGGCCGTCCGGTCGGCGAAGGCGCGGGTGACGGCGGCGGTCCGGCTGGAGACCTGCAGCAGGCGGTAGATGTTTTCCAGGTGGGTGCGCACGGTTCCCTCGGATATGCCGAGGCGGCGGGCGATCTGGGCGTTGGTGTGCCCGGCGGCGACCAGGTGCAGCAGTTCCCGGTGCCGGGCGGTGAGCTGGGGGGCTGGGTGGCGGCGGCGCTCGGCGTCGAGGTAAGCCTGGTGCAGGTGCGGGCGCAGCACGGTGAGCAGGTCGCGTTCGCGGTCGGAGAAATCCGGGCCGGGTCCGCGGATGAAGACCAGCCGTAGCGTCCGCCCGGGCCCGGCGGTCCACCCGGGTCCAGCGGGCAAGCACAGCATCAGCTCATGCTCGTTCCCGTAGGGCTTGCAGCAGTCCTGGTACATGCCGGTGCTGTGCCATTGCCTGGCCGAGTAGAAATCCGAGATAAGCACGTGGCGGCGCAGGTCGCCGGTGTGCTCGGGGTAGCTGCAGGGGCTGTTCCAGTAGTGGGACCAGAACGACGCCTCGTCGAACTCGGGGTGGTGGGCTTCGGCCGGCACTGTCTGCCCGAACCAGTCCACCTGCCGGCTGCTGTCGGTGCCCGAGAAGACCACGAGATCGCCGCCGACCAGTCCCAGCAGGTCACCGAGCAAGGACGGCGCCACCCCTTCGGCCGGGGGCTCGCCGCGGTCATCGCTGACGATCCCGGCTAGGGTGCGCAGGTCCCGTCCGCTGGCTGTTACCGGCCCTGTCATCACGCCGTCCTTCCCCCGAACCAGGTTACTCCGGCCGCGACCGCCAGGACATCCGCAGAACGTCGGATGGCGGACACGGACGGGACCTGGACACCCTGGCTGTTGAGCGGGCCCGCGACCGCGGGCCGGAGCAGGCGGGGGATATGGACGAGATCAGCCAGGACCCGAAGCTGAA
>PLDT01000555.1:0-6919 GCA_003136255.1 Actinomycetota bacterium | reverse complement strand
GTCAACGGCCAGCCCGCCATGTTCGGCACCTACCTGCGGCCGGACCGGGTGCATACCTCGTACGTGGCCGGGATCGTCTCGATGGACCAGCGGCTGGTCCGGTTCCAGCTGCGCCCCGGCGCGGAGGACCCGGGCCCGGGTAACTGGAAGGCCGAGCCGTACGTGCCCGCTGGCACCCGCACCGGCCTCCTGGCCACGTTCAACGGCGGCTTCAAGCTGAACACCGCGGGCGGCGGCTTCTACCTCAACGGCACCACCCGCGGCACGCTGACCGACGGGGCGGCGTCGGTGGTCTACTACCGCAACGGCACGATCAAGATCGGTGCCTGGGGCAGTGAGGTCCGGATGACCCCGGACGTGACCGGGGTGCGGCAGAACCTGCGGCTGATCGTGGATCAAGGCCGCGTCCCGGCATCGGTGAACCAGGACGTGATCGGCAGCTGGGGCGCCACCCTGGGCGGCGGCTACTACGTGTGGCGCTCCGGCCTGGGCGTCACCCGGGACGGCCGGGTCATCTTCGTGTACGGTCCGGCGCTGGACGTGCGCACGCTGGCCGGCCTGCTGCAGCGGGCCGGCGCGGTCGAGGCGCTCCAGCTGGACATCAACCCGTTCTGGATGTCGTTCGAGTACTACCAGGCGCATGGTCATCCATCCGACCCCCGGCCGGTGAACCTGCTGCCGACCCAGCAGCAGAGCGCCTACCGGTACTACTCGGTCTACAGCCGTGACTTCACGGTGGTGTACGCGCGGTGACCGCCGGGACGGAGGCCGGGTCACCACCGGTCCGGCTGCTACGGTGGGTCACGGCCGTCCTGACGACGGCCCGGCCGCGGCAGTGGCCGAAGAACCTGCTCGTGTTTGCGGCGCCGCTGGCCGGGGCCACGCTGGGCCGGGACGACGGGCTAGGCTACGCGCTGGTGGCCGCAGCCGCGTTCGGCTGCGCCTCGGTGGCCGTGTACCTGGCCAACGACGTCGCGGACGCCGAACGGGACCGGCGGCACCCGCGCAAGCGGCACCGGCCGGTCGCCGCCGGGGAGCTGCCCAAGTCGCACGCGATCGCGCTGAGCACGGTGAGCGCCGCGGCCGGGATCACCGCGGGGGTGGTCATCTGCGAGCCGCTGCTGACCGCGTCGGTCGGCGGCTATCTGGGCATCTCGTTTCTGTATTCCGGGCTGCTCAAGCACATCCCCGTGCTCGAGCTGTGCTTCGTGGCCTCCGGGTTCGTGCTCCGCGTGCTCGGCGGCGCGGCAGCCACCCACGTGCGGCCATCGGGGTGGTTTCTGCTGGTCTGCAGCCTGGGCGCGTTCGGCGTAGCCGTGGCCAAGCGGCACACCGAGCTGACCAGCCTGGGGCCCGATGCGATCGCGCACCGGCCGGCCATGCACCGGTACCGGGCCGGGGCGCTGCGGCTGGCCCAGCTCGCGGCCGGCACCGCGATGATCGGGTGCTACCTGGCCTGGGCGGCCGGCCAGCCGCCCGGGACCGCCCGCTGGCACCTGGCCAGCGGCCTGCCGCTGGCCGCCGCGCTGGTCCGGTTCGGCGTGCTGACCGGGCACGGCACAGCCACGCCAGTGGAGGACCTGCTGACCCGCGACGGCCCCATGGTGGCCTGCGAGCTGGCCTGGCTGGCGCTGTTCGTGGCCGGGCTCTAGGCGACCTGATGACGACGACGGCCGAACGGGCACTGTCCGGCTGGGGCCGGACAGCGCCGTCACGGGCCCTGGTGACCGGCCCGCTGGACCTGCGCCAGCTCGGCGACCTCATCGTCGGCGCCCCGGCCGGCGGCGTGCTGGCCCGCGGGGCCGGCCGCAGCTACGGCGACGCGGCCCAGAACGCCGGCGGCGTGGTGCTGCACCCCGTGACGGCCAGCCGGATCGAGCCCGACCTAGAGCACGCCGCGGTACGGGTCAGCGCCTCGGTCACCTTCACCGAGCTGCTGGCCTGCCTCGTGCCGCTCGGCCTGCTCCCGCCGGTGCTGCCCGGAACCCGGCACCTGACCGTAGGCGGCGCGGTCGCGGCCGACGTGCACGGCAAGAACCAGCACGCGGACGGCTCCATCTCCGCCTGGATCGACACGATCGAGCTGCTGGACGGCGACGGCGCCCTGCGCGCCGTCCACCCGGGCACGCCCGCGTTCCGCGCCACCGTGGGCGGCATGGGCCTGACAGGCGTCATCGTCAGCGTCCGGCTCCGCCTGCTGCAGATCCGCAGCGCCCGCCTGCGGGTCACGACCCGCAGGCTGCCAGGCCTGGACGCGCTGCTGGCCGCGCAGGACCAACCCGGCGCCCGGTACGCCGTGTCCTGGGTCGACCTATCCGCCACCGGCCGCTCGCTGGGCCGCGGCGTGCTCGATACCGGCAACCACCTGACCTATCCCGACCCTGTTCACGAGGCGGATGGCCTGCACTACCGCCCGGGACGCCCCTGGCCCGCGCCGGCGCTGCCGTTCTGCCCGGTGACCACATGGTCGGCCCGCGCGTTCAACCAGCTGTGGTTCCGGGCCTCGCCAGCCGGCCGCACCAGCGTGGCCGGCATACCGGAGTACTTCCACCGCCTGGACGCGGTCCAGGACTGGAACCGGACGCTAGGGCCTGCCGGCCTGCGCCAGTACCAGTTCGTCGTGCCCTTCGGGGCAGAGAACCTGCTGGCCCACGTGATCACCGAACTGCAACGGAACCGCGCTGCCGCCTTCCTCGGCACCCTCAAGCGATTCGGCCCGGCCAGCGGCAACTACCTGTCGTTCCCGCTCCCCGGCTGGTCGCTGGCGGTGGACATGCCAGCGGGCCGACCAAACCTGCACCGCCTGCTCGACAACCTGGATCGCCAGGTAGCCGAGGCCGGCGGCCGCGTCTACCTGTGCAAGGACAGCCGGCTGAGCCGGGACGCCTTCACCGGGATGTACGGCCGCGATCTGGACAGCTGGCGCGCGGCCCGGGCCTCGCTCGACCCCGCGTCGAGGTTCCGCTCCGACCTCGGCCGCCGACTCGGACTGGTGAACGTATGACCGCTTCGCCCGGCCGCGAGCACGCCGCGCCTTCCCGCATCCTGGTGCTCGGCGGCACCAGCGAGCTCGCCCTGGCCATCCTGGCCGCGCTGGACGCCCCGCCCGGCACCGAGGTCGTCCTGGCCGGCCGGGATGAAGCGCGGCTGGCCGCAGCCGGCCAGACGCTGCCCTACCAGACCCGCACGGCCAGGTACGACGCGCTCCAGGCGGACGGCCACCAGGGGTTTGCCGACGCCCAGTTCGCCGCGGGCCCGGTGGACCTGGTGATCTCAGCAGCCGGCGTGCTCATCCCGCAGGCCGACGTGGAGGCCGACGTCACCCGGGCCGCCACCATGATCGACACCAACTTCACCGGGCACGTCACCGCCCTGCTGGCGCTCGCGACCCGGATGCGCGAGCAGGGGCACGGCACGATCGTGATGCTGTCCTCGGTGGCCGCGGTCCGCCCGCGCAAGGCCAACTTCGTGTACGGGGCGGCCAAGGCCGGGCTGGATGCGTTCGCCCGCGGGCTGGCCGACTCGCTGCACGGCAGCGGAGTCCGGGTGGTCCTGGTCCGGCCCGGGTTCGTCACCGGCCGGATGACCGCGGGCATGCCGCCCGCGCCGCTGGCCACCACGCCCGCCAAGGTCGGCGCGGCTACCGCCGCGGCCCTGCGCGGCGGCAAGGCCGCCGTCTGGATCCCGGCGCCGCTGGCCGGCCTGGCCGTGGCGTTCCGGCTCGTCCCCCGTCCTGCCTGGCGCCGGGTCTCCCGGTGAGCGCTTCCGCTGCGGCTTCCGGCCGCGGGTAGATTCTGGGGCTGTGAGGGTACTGGTGGCAGAAGATGACGAGAATCTCGGCGAAGTCCTGGCCCGCGGGCTGCGGGAGCAGGGCTATGTCGTGGATCTGGTGCCCGATGGCGAGATCGCAGCGAACTACCTGCGCTTCTACTCCTACGAGGTGGTGGTGCTGGACTGGCGCATGCCCCGGCTGTCCGGCCTGGACCTCCTGGCCCGGCTGCGCCGGAGCGGTACCGCCCCGCCAGTGCTGATGCTGACCGCCCGGGACACGCCCGCGGACCGGATTACCGGCCTGGACGCGGGCGCCGATGACTACCTGGTCAAGCCGTTCGACTTCGGCGAGCTGCTGGCCCGGCTGCGGGCGCTGCAGCGCCGGCCCAAGGTCAGCCAGCCGCCGCGGATGGTGATCGGCGAGGTCGAGTTCGATCCGGCCACCCGCCAGGTACTGGTCCGCGGCCAGGCCCCGGCGATGACCGGTACCGAGTTCGGCATCCTGGAGATCCTGATGCGCCGGTCGCCGAACGTGGTGGACCGCCGCTCGATCGCGCAGCACGTCTGGGACAACGAGGCCGACGCCTTCGGCTCCAACACCATCGACGTCCACCTGGCCCGGCTGCGGGCCAAGCTGGCCGGCGGGGGAGTGCGGATCGAGACTGTCCGGGGCGTCGGCTACCGGATCACCCCGGCCTGAGCCAGCATGAAAGCCAGGATGCGGCCGGGCCCCGCGGTGAAGGTCGCCGCGGTGGCCACCGCGGTGCTGGCCGTGGCCTACGTGGCCGCCGTGATCGTGCTCAACGTGCTGGTAGGCGCGCACCTGACTGGGCAGACCGAAGCCCGGCTGGCCGACCGGCTCTCCGATGTCCGGAGTGACCCGTCCCAGCTCAGCCAGCCGGCCAGCGGCCCCGGCGGCCGCCGGGACCCGGATGATGACGCGGACGACGATTCGGCGCCGGTGTACCTGTGGACGGTGAACGCTGCCGGGACGGTCACCGCGCACAGCCCGGGTGCGCCGTCCCTGCCGGCGTCCCTTTCCCGCACCGGCACGGCCCGCGACGGGCAGGCGCTAACGGTTGGTATCGGGCCCCGGGATGCGCAGTTCCTGCTGAAGATGGCCCGGGACGGCAGCGGCTGGCTGATCGCCGGCCAGAGCCTGGACGGCGACGCGCACACCCGGAACCTGCTGCAGGACGCCGAGCTCATCGCCGGACCGTTCGTGCTGGCCGCCATGTTCCTCGCCTCGCTGGTAGTGGGCCTGCGTGCGCTGGCCCCGGTGGAGCAGTCGCGCCGCCGCCAGCTGGAGTTCACCGCCGACGCCTCGCACGAGCTCCGCACACCGCTGGCCGTGATCCGGGCCGAGGCCGACGTGGCGCTGTCCGCCCCGCGGGACGCCGACGGCTACCGGGACGCGCTCACCCGGATCCAGGGCGAGACCCAGCGGCTGCGCCAGCTCGTCGACGACATGCTCTGGCTGGCCCGGTTCGACTCCCAGCCGCCGCCCCCGGGCGACGAGCCGGTCGACCTGGCCACGCTGGCCCAGGCGTGCGCGGACCGGTTCCGGAGCGTCGGCCCGGTCGTCACCGCCGACACCCCGGACGGGCCGGTCCTGATCAGCGCGCCGCCGGAGTGGATCGACCGGCTGGCCGGAGTGCTGGTCGACAACGCCTGCCGCTACGCCGGCCCCGCCGGGCAGGTCCGGATCCGGGTCCTGGCCCACGGCAGCCGGGTCAGCCTGATGGTGGAGGACAGCGGTCCCGGCATCCCGGAGGCGGAACGGTCCCGTCTGTTCGACCGGTTCCACCGGACCACCGAACACGGCTCCGGGACTGGCCTCGGCCTGGCTCTCGGCGACTCGATCGTCCGGTCCACCGGCGGCCGCTGGCAGGTCGGCGATTCCGAACTTGGCGGCGCCCTGATGTCGGTGTCCTGGCGGCACAGTCAGCCCCGGGCCATCCGGCCGGTCGAAGTGAGTGCCGAACGCCGCGGTGTGCATCCCTTCCGCGACGGGGGCACGTGACGCCGTGCGCCCCCCACTCTCGCACGAGCAGGATGTCGGCTGCGCCAATGCGTCCGGCTTGATCACAAATCGGGTGGTGTCTGCCTGGCACCGGCCTATGCGGGATGGATACGACGAGGACGATAACCGAGTGGGCAACGTCGACCTGGTCAACGGTGTTCTCCATTTGCGTTGGCGTTGGCCTCTGAGGCGCAATCACGCCGTAATCGCGGATCAATGCCGCGCTGGCACGATGCTCATAGCTCGGTAGCCACGACCGGGCTGCGCCGCTCGGCGCGCTCACCTTGCAGAGGTCATCATGTACCAGCCCGTCCTGTCCAGCGATCAGCCGGTCCGAGCCGGAGCGGCCTCCCGCTCCCGCTGGCGTGATCCAGGTGACGTTACGGAGCCCGGCATAATCCAGCCCGGCATAACCTGGTACGACGTCCTCGGCGTGTTGCCGGGCGCCGAGACGCGCAGGATCAAGCGCGAGTACGACGCCAAGGCGGCCCTGCTGCGGCCGGAACTGATCTCGGGTGCCGCGCTGAACGTGACCACGGCGGTCACGCGGGCGCAGCACATCCTCGACACGGCGTGGGAGGTGCTCGGCGATCCGGACAGCCGCAAGCGCTACGACGAGACGGTCGGCCTCCGGTGCTCGGGCGGAGGCCTGGGTCAGCCCGGGACCGGCATCGGATCGGCGGGGCGGGCGCCGGCCGATCCGGGCATCATCGGTGAGCTGGCCGCGATCGAAGCGGCGGGTGGTCTGCTGGCGCTGACCGGCCGGCTGGGGCCGCGGCGCCGGCGGAACAGTCCCGTCGCCGTCCCGGACGTTCGCGGGCTGTTCTACCAGGTGTACCTGGAGGTGGCGACCCGGCGTGGGCTCCACATCAGGGTCGTTCGGCTCACGGAGCGCCCGATGGCGGTCGACGGGCTGGTGGTCGATCAGGATCCCAGGCCGCCGAGGAAGGCGAATCGGGGCGACACGCTCACGGTACAGGTCTGGCACCCGCCCGCCCGGTCACGCTAATAGGTACCGCGCAAATGATGTCAGTCAATCACGATGCTATCGCCATTGTTGGTACGGACATATCCCGCGAATATGGGTCAATTCGAGCATGAGTCAAAATGAGGGGTTGACACCCC
>PLDT01000593.1:0-2956 GCA_003136255.1 Actinomycetota bacterium | reverse complement strand
CTGGCCAGGTACTCGCTGCACGCACCGGTGAGCTCGTGGATGTCCCCGGTCGGCTGGGCCCCTTGCGGGATGGTGATGTGGATCACCCCGGAGGCGTCGACGGTCGGGTCAGCCTGGTCTGGATCGCCGTTGCCGCGCTCGCAGGCCGCCCACTCGTTCAGCAACGAGGTCACGTCGTCCGGCTGCGTGGCGGGGGTACTCCCGGCGCTGGTACCGCTGCCACTCCCCGGACCGCCGCTAGTGCCGGTCCCCACACTGGCGACCTGCGGGGTGCTGGACCGGCCGCTGCACGCGGCCAGCGCGAGGGCGGTCGCCGCGATGAGGATCGCGACCGCGCTCGGCCGCCAGTGCATCCTGGTGCTATCCCGGCGCCTTCCACGCCCCCAGGCGCTGTGGTCAGCGCTCTCGGGGTCTTCCCGGTTACCTTTCACGTTCTGTCTCCCAGTCGAGGCGATGCTGGGGGTAGTTGTACTAAGCGGGAGGTCATAACCCGGTCACAGTTGTGACCTGGCTGTGACCGGCGACGTGGCATGTTGAGGGGGGACAGGGCTTGAGCGGGAGAAGCGATGAGAGTGCTGGTGGCAGAAGACCACGAGCGACTGGCCAGGGCGGTCGCGGCGGGGCTGCGCCGCTACGGGATGGTCGTCGATGTGGCGCTGGACGGCGACGAAGCCCTGGCCCGGCTGGGCGCCAGCCGGTACGACGTAGTGGTGCTGGACCGGGACCTCCCCGGCACCCACGGCGACGAGATCTGCCGCACCCTTGCTGCCGAGCGATGTGAGAGCCGGGTGCTGATGCTCACCGCCGCCAGTTCGGTCAAAGACCGGGTCGAGGGGCTCGGCCTNNACACCTGGGCTACCGCGACCTGGCCGTGGACCCAGAAAGACGACTCGCAGAGCGCGCCGGACGACGCCTGGAGCTCAGCCCGAAGGAGTTCGCGGTCCTGGAATGCTTGCTCGTCGCCGAGGGACGGCCGGTGTCAGCGGAGGAACTGCTCGATCGAGTGTGGGACCAGGCGACCGACCCGTTCACCACGACCGTCAAAGCCACCATCAACCGGCTGCGCGCCAAGCTCGGTGACCCGCCGATGATCGAGACCGTCCGCGAGCGCGGCTATCGCATCGGAGGCCAGTGATGAGCGCTACGCACCCTCGGCTCGCACCGCTCTCTTGGCTGCGATTGCCTCGCCGCACCGCTCGGCTGCGGCTCACCGCTCTGTACGGCGCCCTGTTCCTGCTCTCCGGCGCCGCGCTGGCCGCGATCACCTACGCCCTGTTTGAACGGGCGACCGAATACCGGCCGCCGGCCCTGCCCAAGATCCCTCACCCGGTCGCCATCCAGAGTCTCCAGCCGCTGTCTCCGCTGGCCACGGCGCTGCCTGGGCAGCTCAAACTGATCCAGGAGCAGCTGATACAGGCCCAGTACCAGCTGACCCAGGACCAGAGCCGGCTGGGAGGACTGCCCGGGGGTCCGCTTGCGGCGCAGGACCAGCAGCTGATCCGGGACCAGCATCAGCTGACGCAGGACCAGCATCAGCTGGCCCAGTCCGTGCATCAGCTGGCCCAGTCGGTGCATCAGCTGGCCCAGGCCGGGACCGTACAGGCCGCGCAGCGCGCGGCCGACTCGCACCAGCTTCTGGTCAACTCGGGGATCGCCCTCGCCATCGTGGCCGTACTCGCCCTGCTGGGCGGCTGGCTCGTCGCCGGCCGGATGCTGCGACCCATCCGGACCATCACCCGTACGGCCCGGCGGATCTCGTCTACCAGCCTGCACGAACGCCTGGCCCTCGACGGGCCGCAAGACGAGCTCAAGGAACTCGGGGACACCCTCGACAGCCTCTTCGCGCGGCTCGAAGCCGCCTTCGAGGCCCAACGGCACTTCGTGGCCAACGCCTCGCACGAGCTACGCACCCCCCTGACGGCCGAGCGCACCCTGCTCCAAGTCGCGCTCGATGACCCCGGCACGACGACCGCCGCATGGCGTTGCACCGCCCAGGAGGTGCTCGCCTCCAGTGATGAGCAGGCCCGCCTGATTGAGGCCCTGCTCACCCTGGCCAGCAGCGAAAGCGGGCTGAACACACACGAACCCGTCGACCTCGCCGCCACCGTCGCCGCGGTTCTTGCCCGTCTGCAGCCCGAGACCAGCCGATATGGGATCCACATCGACGAGGTGACAGAACCCGCGCCCCTCGATGGAGACCCCTTGCTCGTCGAACGGCTCGTGGCCAACCTGCTCACGAACGCCGTTCGCCACAACGTGGCCGACGGCCGGGTCCAGGTCGCGACCGAGATGACGGACGGCAGGGCCGTCCTGTCGGTAACGAACACCGGACCACGCATACCGCCAGCGGGACTCGACCGCCTCTTCCAGCCCTTCCAACGGCTCGATCCCCGTCGGGCAAACTACAAGGACGGGCACGGGCTGGGACTGTCCATCGTCCGGGCCATCGCGACCGCACACGACGCCACCATCACCGCTCACCCCGGGCCCGATGGCGGCCTGTCCGTGAGCGTCGTCTTCCCCCAACCCGCCAGCCCAACCGCGTCTGCGGGGCATTCCTCAAGTGACCGGCAGTGTGAGCTGGCGATACCCTGACTCGCCGCTCCAGATCAGGGCAACCGCAGGGATCTGCCAGGTCCGCTCGCCCGAACGTAGGTCACTAATCGGTCATTTCGGTTGAGGCCGGGGGGTTGTGTGCTCTGCTTGCGCCCGTGAGCCGTGGCGCTGCGCGGCGGGTTGGGGGGCGACCGTGGCTCAAGACGATCATCGTCGGGCACCGCCCCCGGGCGTCGTTCTGAACGGCACCGCTGCGACCGGACTGAAGCCGCGAGCCGATGCCGTGGGGCGGAGCCAACACCGGTTTCGGCGGCACCGCGCCGCACCCGCCCGCGAGCCCCGCGCCGTGGCTGCTGACGATCGCGTTCGGGGCGGTACTGACCGGGGCGGGCTTCATCGG
>PLDT01000652.1:0-6675 GCA_003136255.1 Actinomycetota bacterium | reverse complement strand
CGGTACGCCGCCAGCTTCGACAAGAGCGACCTGCCGCTGCCGCCCGCCTCCCACGTCCTGGTGCTGGCCTGCATGGACGCCCGGCTGAACCCCTACGGCGTGCTCGGCCTGTCCGAAGGCGACGCGCACGTCGTCCGCAACGCGGGCGGGGTGGTGACCGACGACGCGATCCGGTCCATCACCATCTCCCAGCGGCTACTCGGCACGAACGAGATCATCCTCATCCACCACACCGGCTGCGGCATGCTCACCTTCCACGACGACGACGTGAAGGCCCAGATCGAGGCCGACACCGGCCTGCGGCCGCCGTTCGCCCTGGAGGCCTTCCCCGACCTGGACGCCGACGTGCGCCAGTCCATCGCCCGGATCAAGGCCAGCCCCTACGTCCCGCACAAGGATTCGGTGCGGGGCTTCGTCTACGAGGTCGAGACCGGCCGCCTGCGCGAGGTCAAGGACTGACTTACTTCGGCCTTACTTCGGCGGGGCCTGGTCGCCGTGGATGACCAGCACCGGGCAGGCGGCGTGCGCGGTGACGTTGGCGCTGACCGAACCCAGCATGAGGCCGGCGAAGCCGCCGTGGCCGCGACTGCCGACGACCAGCATGATCGCGTCCTCGGACGCGTCGAGCAGGACCTTGGAGGCCTGGCCCTGGTGCACCAGGCGCCGCAGTCCGGCCGGGGGCTGGTCGCCGAAGACGTCCTGAACGATCTGGTCGAGGGCTTCGCGCGTGTCCTGGTCCGGGTTCCGGTCGGACGGTATCCAGCTCCAGTCGTGGTTGCTCGACGTGATCTCCCAGGCAGTCACGGCGTCAAGACTGGCGCCGAAGGTTGCGGCCAGGTGGGCGCCCCACCGCAGGGCCTGCCGGGATGGCGGCGATCCGTCCACGCCGACGACGATGCGGCCCGCGCCGCCTTCGGGACCTTCGGTCATGTCTGCTCCTTCGTGGTTGGCCGGACTGATCCTATGCCTGTGTCCTTTCGTGCCATGCTGTCGGTGGAGTCGGTGGAGGAGACATGGAAGAGTTTGCGGTAACCAAGGTCACGGCGGATGACCACGTGCTCGGCCAGGCCGATGCGCCGGTGACGGTCCTGGAGTACGGCGACTACGAGTGCCCGTACTGCCGGGGCGCGGCCCGGGACGTAAACGAGATGCTGGCCCGCTATCCAGACACGGTCCGGTTCGTGTTCCGGAATTTCCCCATCGTCCAACTGCACCCGCACGCGGAGCAGGCCGCCGAGGCGGCCGAGGCGGCGGGGGCCCAGGGGAAGTTCTGGGAGATGTACGAACTGCTGCTGCGGCCCTCATCTCAGCTGGACCTGGCTGCCCTGCTGGACTGCGGCGCGGATCTGGGCCTGGACCTGGGCCGGTTCCGCGAGGAGATAACCGGCCGCGCCTACGCGGCCAAGATCGAGCGGGACATCCAGGCGGGCATCCGGGACGGCGTGAACGCCACGCCCAAGTTCTACGTCGACGGCGAGCGCATCGACGGCAAGCTCCCACTGGAGGGACTGGAGGACACGATCCGGGCCGCGGTGCGGGCCGTATCAGGGGCCTGACGGTCCCCGCTCCACACCCAGACGTGGGCGGGCTCCAGCGCGGCCTGCACCACGCCGGCCAGATCGGCGCACACGGTGTCCAGGTCGACCGCGTCCTTGAGCCGAGCCGCGAACGCGGCCACGGTGGTCTCGGCGTCGTACCGGGCCCGGTTGAACCGCCGGTCGACCCGGTGCTGGACCCGTCGCCGCACCGGGTTGAACAGGGCGGCCGCGGCCAGGGTGGCGGCGGCCACGGCCACCGCGCTGCGGATCTGGAGGACCTGGGTGGCCAGCAGGACCAGGCCGGCGTAGATCCCGATCAGCAGGCCGGTGACGATCGCGTAGGCCAGGGTCCGGGAGATGATCCGGTCGATGTCGTACAGCCGGTAGCGCAGGACGGCGATCCCGATGGCCACCGGGATCAGCGCGACGGCCCCGCTGCTGATGGCGTTCTGGACGTCGGTGGATGGGATCGGAATCGTGGCGAGCACGGCCACCGCGATCACGAAGCCCGCGTAGACCAGCCACTTCAGCTGCGCGCGCTCGACCGTCTAGGCGCGCCGGTATCGGAACGCCAGCGACAGCACGGCGGCTACGCCCGTAACCGCGATCAGCGCCGTACCGACGAACGCCATGAGCTTGAAGAGGTCCCCGGCCGGCCCGGTCACGCCGAGTGAGTTCCGCATCGTCGGGCTGGTCGTGATGATCGTGGGAGCGAACGCGCAGCCCAGGACCCACCCGGCCAGGCCTGCCCCGGCGGCCCAGGCCACGGGCCGCTAGCGACGGGAGGGCAGGTGCCCGGTGGGGAACAGCAGCACGACGAACACGCAGAGCCCGAAGCCCAGCAAGTACATGCAGCCCAGCCAGTTGGCCAGGGTCAGCGTCCGGGGGAAATGCGCCAGGAACACGCCGAAGACCGCCACGGCGACCGCCAGGCCTGTCGCGGACAGCAGCCATCCGATGGGGTTCCCAGGTCGCTTCCAGGCCAGTAGCGCGCCGACCGTGGCGAAGGCGCCGAGGAACACGATGCCGACCGCCCCGTTCAACCCGCTCCCGCCGATGTCGGCCAGCTTGGCGGGCAACGTTACGGTCCGAACGTTCCCGCATCATTACGGCGGTTTGGGTTATGTGATGGCGGGAGCTGCGTTATTTGATGGCGACGGCGTTGGCGGGTGAGCCGATGCCGCCGGGCGCGTTCAGCGGCGCGCTGACCAGGAACATCTCGTAGACGCCGTCGGCGGCGCAGTCACGGGCCAGGTCGGCCAGCCACCACAGCTCGCCCAGGGCCATGCCGAACAGGCCGATGAGCACGTGGTGCAGGAAGCCGAACGGATGCGCCGCCGGGTCCCGGTCGGCAGGGAAGACCTCCACGGCGAAGTTGTCCGCGGCGATGGCCGCCGCGTGGCTATTCCACAGGTACTCGCAGACCGCCTCGGTGTGGGCGACCCCCGGCGCGATGACGTTGCCGTGGAGCCGGCGCTTGACCGCGTCGGGCTGCCGGACGTACCAGGCGGCGAAGCCGGTGTGCAGCAAGATGATGTCACCCGGCGCGTACTCGATCCCGGCCTGGCGCCGGGCCAGTTCCAGATCCTCGACGTTTATGGCGCTGGGGCCGCCGGGATCGTAGGGCCGGCCGGCGGCCCGCAGGGCCCGCTCGACGTCCAGCAGGACCGCGCGGCCCGCGAGCCCGTGCCGGGCCCAGTGGTCGATGGTGTTCCTGGTGCCGGCCAGCACCTCGGCGTCGGTCACGCCGTTGTACAGCTGGTCGGGCGCGTAGCCGACGTGGGCCAGCGAATCCCACTGGCTTGAGGCCTGCGGGTAGAAGTTGTCGTAGACGTCGTCGAAGCCGGCGCTCCCTGGCGAGTGCAGCACCTCGTGCCGGGGCGCGCCGCGGAACATGGCCAGGGCCGGGGAGACGCTGCCGAGCGGCATGTCCAGGCAGAAAACCGATCCCCGGTGGACCAGCCGGGCGGCGGCGGCAATGCGCTCCGGGGTCATGAGGTTGACCAGGCCGAGGTTGTCCTCGGCACCGAACAGACCCCAGGCAGAGCGGCCGCCGCGCGGGGCGGCCGGGAGGTCGGAGTAACTCGGCAGCTTGGTGTCCTCATCGGTCATGAGGAGACTGTAGGCCGTGGAGGGCGCGCGCGTAGTTGGTATCGTGAGCCGGTGACGGCCGTAGCGGAAACGAACGAGCCGGGCGGGGATACCACTGCCCGGTCGGCGCGGCTGCGGCAGCTGATCGTCACCGTCTACGGACTCTACGCCCGGTCCGACGGCGGCTGGCTGTCGGTCGCGGCGCTGATCCGGCTGCTTGCCGACCTGGGGGTGGACGAGTCCGCGGTGCGTTCGGCCATCTCCCGGCTGAAACGGCGGGGCATCTTGGAGTCCCGGCGCCAAGCGGGCTCGGCGGGGTACCAGCTGTCCGCCGAGGCGCTGGCCATCTTGCGCGAGGGCGACGCCCGGATCTTCCGGCGGCGCCGGGCCACGTTGGCCGACGGCTGGCTACTGGCGGTGTTCTCGGTGCCGGAACCCGAACGCCACCGGCGGCACGTGCTGCGGTCCGAGCTGACCAGGCTGGGGTTCGGCATGGTCGCGCCGGGCGTGTGGATCGTGCCCGCCCATCTGGACGATACGACCGCACAGACGCTGCGGCGGCTCGGGCTGGACGCCTACGCCGACCTGTTCCACGCCGAGCACCTGGCCTTCGGCGACCCGGCGGACAAGATCCGGCAGTGGTGGGACCTGGACGAGCTGGCCCGGCGCTACCAGGAGTTCATCGACGCGCAGGAGGCGACGCTGCGGCGCTGGCAGCGTGAACCCATGGCCGGCTCGGCCGGGGCTCCGGCTGCGACTCCGGCGGCCGCCCCTGAGGGGGCTTCGGCTGGCGCTCCGGCTGCGAAGCACGAGGCCTTCGCCGACTACGTACGGGCGGTCACCGACTGGCGGCGGCTGCCCTACTGCGACCCTGGCCTGCCCGCCGAGTTGCTTCCTTCCGGGTGGATCGGGATCCGGGCCGCCGAGGACTTCTTCGCTTTGCGCGCGCTGCTGGAGGGACCGGCGCAGGTGTACGTGCAGCAGGTCCTCAGCGGCTGACCGTCGCTCAGCGGCTGACGGCTGCGATGCCCTGGATCTCGACCAGGGCCTCGGGATCCCACAGCCGGGTCACGCCTACGCCCGCCATGGCCGGGTAGTCGTCGCCGGCCAGCCGGCGCCAGACCGCGCCGATCTCCTTGGCGTGGGCCTGGTAGTCCGCCAGATCGGTGATGTAGATGGTCGCGCTGACCAGGTCGGCGGGCTGGCCGCCCGCCGCGGCCAGCGCGGTGAGCAGGTTGGCGAGGGCCTGCTCGAACTGGGCCACGACGCCGCCGCCGATCAGCTTCCCGTCCTGGTTCATGCCGACCTGGCCGGCCAGGAACACCGTTCGGCCCCCGGTCACGGCGACGGCATGGGAGAAACCGGAGGGCCGGGCGAGCTCGGCCGGGTTGATCCGCTCCAGGTCCATGAGTGCACCTTAGCCAGCGCGCCGGAACCGGATGGCAGCGACATCGTGGTGGGAAGAGCCGTTAGGGTGCCACATCCACGTGTATGAGCGAAGCCCATCCGTGAAACGTGAGGGTTTGGTGGGGCTCAAGTTCACAGTGTGGCGGACGCAAGGGCGGTGCTGGCGCAAGGGNNGCGGTGCTAGCGCGGGGCGGTGCGGGCGCGAGGGTGGTGCTGGCGCGGTGGGCGCGGGAAGGCGCGGCGGGCTGGTGGCTGGTATAGCGTTCCGTTGACGATCGTAGAGATTCCGGCATAGCATCGGGACACTGGGGCGGGGAGGAGGAGCATCGTGCGGATCGCGATCTTGGGCGGGGGGCCGGGCGGGCTTTACTTCGCGGCGCTGGCCAAGCAGCTCGATGCCGGGCATGAGGTCACCGTCTGGGAGCGGAACGCCGCCGATGACACGTTCGGGTTCGGCGTGGTGTTCTCCGACGAGACGCTGGGCGGCATCGAGCACGCCGACGTCGAGATCTTCTCGCGGATGCGCCGGGAGTTCGCCCGCTGGGACGACATCGACGTGCACTTCCGAGGCAGTACCTTTACCTCGGGCGGCCATGGCTTCGCCGCGATGAGCCGCAAGCGGCTGCTGGCCATCTTGCAGGCCCGCTGCGCGGAACTGGGCGTGCGGGTCCTGTTCCGTACCGAGGCGCCGGATGTGGCGGCCCTGGCCGCGAGCTACGACCTGGTGGTGGCCGCCGACGGAGCGAACTCGGCGACCCGGGCGACGTACGCGGCTACGTTCGGCCCGGATCTGGAACGACGGCGGTGCAAGTACATCTGGCTNNCCGTACAGCGACCAGGCCAGCACCTTCATCTTGGAGATGCACGAGGACGTCTGGCGGCGGGCCGGGTTCACCGAGGCCGCGGGGCTGGTGCCGGGCCAGAGCGACGAGGCCTCGATCGAGCGCATCGGCGACCTGTGCGCCGACTTCCTCGGCGGGCCCAGTGGTAGCAAGCACAGTGGTGGCGAGCACAGCGGCAAGCACGCCCTGGTGGCCAATAACTCCCGGTGGACCACGTTCACCACGGTCCGGTGCCGGACCTGGCGGCACGAAAACGTGGTGCTGCTCGGCGACGCCGCGCACACCGCGCACTTCTCCATCGGCTCGGGCACCAAGCTGGCCATGGAGGACGCGCTGGCGCTGGCGGCGTGCCTGCACGAACAGCCGGGCGTCGGCGAGGCGCTGGCCGCGTACGAGACCGAGCGGCGGCCGGTGGTCGCCTCGACCCAGCGTGCCGCGCAGGCCAGCCTGGAGTGGTTCGAGAACCTCGGCCAGTACGCCGACCAGGACCCGCACCAGTTCGCCTTCAACATCATGACCCGCAGCCGCCGGGTCACCTACGACAACCTGCGGTTGCGTGACCCTGAGTTCGTGGCCGCGATGGACGAGTGGTTCGCGGCCAGCCAGCCGGACGCGCGCGAGGCGTGCCCGCCGATGTTCCAGCCGTTCCGGATCGGCCAGCTGGAGCTGGCCAACCGGATAATCGTCTCGCCGATGGACATGTATTCGGCCGCCGACGGCGTGCCGGGCGACTTCCACCTGGTGCACCTGGGCAGCAAGGCACTGGGCGGGGCGGGGCTGGTGATGACCGAGATGGT
>PLDT01000501.1:0-3148 GCA_003136255.1 Actinomycetota bacterium | reverse complement strand
CAGTCGCGTTACAGCCTCTCTAGCTGGACCTATGGCCCATCGACCCGCATAGGGCGGGCCGCCTGATGCCGGGCGCGCACGCCCAGCCGCAACACTCCGAGGCTCGACGAGGGGTCCGCGAGGCACGCACCGCGGCCCGTTCGGGAAAAAAACTTGCCAACAGATAGTCATCGATATATCGTTAACCTAACGACAAGGATCGAGAAGCGATCTAGACAGATTTAAGGAGTATCACAATGCATAACGAAGGATGGGGAGACCCCCGAGAAGGCCACCGTGGCCACGTGCGAGGAGGCTCCCGCGTACGCGGCGGTCCGATGCCGTGGGGCCCTGGCCCGTTCCCGTTCGAAGGGCGCGGCGGGCCGTTCGGGCCGCCCAGGTTCCGGGGTCCCGGAGGCCGCGGGCCGCGGGTGCGGCGCGGTGACGTCCGGGCCGCGATCCTCGACCTGCTGGCCGAGGGACAGCCGTGGAACGGCTACCAGATCATCCAGGAGATCGGCGAGCGCACGCAGGGCGTGTGGCGGCCGAGCGCGGGGTCGGTGTACCCGGCGCTGCAGCAGCTGGAGGACGAGGGCCTGATCACGCCGGCGGCCGGCGAAGACCGCAAAAGGAACTACACGCTGACCGACGATGGCCGGGCTTACGTCCAGGCGCACGCCGATGAGCTCAAGGCGTCCTGGGACGCCGTGACGGGCAGCGTGGACGACGCCGCGGTCCAGATGCACAATCTGGCCCGCCAGGTGGCCATGGCCACCGTGCAGGTCGCTCAGGCCGGCTCACCAGCCCAGGTCCAGCAGGCCAGCAAGATCCTGGCCGACACCCGCAAGGCCCTGTACCGTATCCTCGCGGCAGACGACGAGGAAGCGGGGGAGGGCTCGAAGGGGTGACTCCGGCTATCTCGGTCAGCGAGCTGACCAAGAAGTACGGCGAGATCGAAGCCGTCCGCGGCATCGACTTCACGGTCGCCGCCGGGGAGACGTTCGGGTTTCTCGGCCCGAACGGGGCCGGCAAGTCGACCACGATCAAGATCCTGTGCACCCTGGCGGATCCCACCTCGGGCTCCGCCAGGGTCGCGGGCCACGACGTGGTCCGGGAGCGGGACACCGTGCGTCGCAACATCGGCCTGGTCTTCCAGGACACCACCTTGGACAACTACCTGACCGGGGAGCAGAACCTGCGCTTCCACGCCGACCTGTACGGGGTGCCCAAGGCAGCGTTCGCGCCCCGGATGCGTCAGGTGCTGGAGATGGTCGGGCTATGGGAGCGGCGGGGCAACGTGGTGGGCACCTACTCCGGCGGGATGCAGCGGCGGCTGGAGATCGCCCGCGGCCTGCTGCACGCCCCGCGGGTGCTGTTCCTCGACGAGCCCACGGTGGGCCTGGACCCGCAGACCCGGGTCTCGATCTGGGATTACATCAACGACCTGAAGGGGCGCGAGGACATCACCATCTTCCTCACCACGCACTACATGGACGAAGCGGAGAACTGCGACCGGATCGCGATTATCGACCACGGCCAGATCGTGGCGATCGACACTCCGGAGGCGCTGAAGGCGTCGATCGCCAAGGACCGGGTGCAGATCAGCACGGCCGACGACCAGGCCGCGATCCGCGCGCTGACCGACGTGTTCGGCATCGACGCAGGGCTGCATGAGAACCTGGTGACGTTCTCGGTGGAGTCCGGCGAGCACTTCGTGCCCCAGCTCTTTGCGCGCCTGCCGCAGGCCATCCGCTCGGTGAGCGTGTCCCGGCCGTCCCTTGACGACGTGTTCATGTCCTATACGGGTAAGACGATCCGTGACGCCGAAGCCTCGATTGGCGACCGCAACCGCCGGGTCGCGACGCGGTTCGGCCGGAGGTAGCAGTGGCGACCAAAGAGATCCCGACCCAGGACCCCATTACCGCTGAAGAACTGGCCCTGACCGAGACGATCAGGGTCGCGGTACCTGAGCGTAGCCTGCGGCACGACCTGCGCGCGGTCAGCATCGTCTGGCGCCGCGAGCTGATCAGGTTCCGCACTGACCGGCTGCGGGCCGTCACGTCCCTGGTGCAGCCAATCCTGTTCCTGTTCGTGCTCGGCACCGGTCTGTCCCGGCTCGCATCCCACGGCCTGCCCGCCGGGGTGCACTTCAGTACGTTCATCTACTCGGGCGTGCTCGCCATGTCGGTCCTGTTCACCGCGATCTTCTCGGCCGCGTCGATCGTTTGGGACCGGGAGTTCGGGTTTCTGCGCGAGATGCTGGTCGCGCCGGTGCGGCGCTGGGCCATCGTGGTCGGCAAGTGCCTGGGCGGCGCCACCGTCGCCACCTTCCAGGGCCTCATCTTCCTGGCCCTGGCGGGCGTCGCGCACGTCCCCTACGACCCGGTTCTCCTGCTGACCCTGATCGGGGAACTACTGCTGCTGTCGTTCACCCTGACCGCGTTCGGAGTCATGATGGCGGCCCGCATAAAGCAGATACAGGCGTTCATGGCGCTCACCCAGTTGTTCGTGTTGCCATTGTTCTTCCTGTCCGGCGCGCTCTACCCGCTGANNTCGACCCGCTGACCTACGTCGTCCAGCCGATGCGGAACGCGGTGTTCGCGCACTTGTCGGTCAGTCCCGTAGCGGTGCACGCCCTGAGCCCGGGCATCACCTGGTTCGGCTGGGTTGTCCCGGTCGGCCTATGCCTGGCCATCGTCGCCGTCATGGGAACCGCGATGCTAGCCGTAGCCATAGCCGAGTTCCGTAAGACCGAATAGCCCAGCCGCCCACAATGTGGCATTACCCGGGCCCCATTAGTAAGCACCCGCTGATCATTCCCCGGATTTGCCCTCACCAATAACGAAAACACCTCAACAAAGCCTAAGAATCCCCTCTCAAAGCCTCCCCGGATAGCCCCCCGCCCGTACCCTGCATACATTATGCATTCAGAGCCAACCCAGAGCCAGAACTCCACCCCCAACCCCAACCCCCCACTCACCCACCCCCAACTTGGCCAACCAGCCCCCGCTGCGAATTAACTGCGACACACCCCAACCAGCCCCCTCCCGCCCAGACCGAAATGCACGTGCACCAGACCCAGACCGGACAGGGAGAGGGATAGGCAGCGGGATAGGACAGAAACCAGCACCCCACAGCACCAGGCCTCCGACCAAACCCCGCCCCCCCC
>PLDT01000355.1:7147-22714 GCA_003136255.1 Actinomycetota bacterium | reverse complement strand
GTTGCGCCCCCCACCCCGGTCGCGGCCGCGAGCTCGGCCGCGGCCACCGCAGCCAGATCCTCATCGGCCCGCTGCACTAGGGCTTCCTCGCCGATACGGCCGACCGAGCAGCGCACGACCTCCAGCGGTTCGGCACCGGGAGCGGTCACGTCGGCCAGGTGGGGCCACTTGACGCTGGAGAAGGTGACCGCCTTCACGGCCCGCCCGTCCACGGCCGGGACCAGGTACCCGCTCCAGCCCAGCGCGGCCAGTCCGGCCCCGGGAAACGCCGAACGCGGATAGGCCAGCGTGACGATCGCCATGCTCGCGTAGCTGATCTCACCGAACGCCGTGACCGCAGCCGAGGTGCCCGGCACGCCAGTGAGCAGCCGGGCGGCCGGACGCGCGGGCACGGCCAGGATCACCGCGTCGGCGTCGATCAACTCTTCCGCCGCCGCGGATCCGATCGTGAGCCGCCAGCCGGGCCCGGCACCCGGAGCACCCGGAGCACCCGGAGCCGGGGACAGCGCCCGGGTCATGGCGGTCGTCCGGACCTCAGCGCCCGACGCCTTGGCCAGGAAGGCCGGCAGCTGGCCCAGTCCCCCGGCCAAGGTGGTGAACACCGAACCGCCGGACCGCGGGCCGGCCGGTGCCCCGTCCCGCTCTCCGGCCGGAACCGGCGCCGGTGGCGGGAGCAGCGAGCCCACGGCCTCCGCGAGCGACCGGTACCGCCGCGACGCGGCGGCCAGAGCCGGCATCGTCGCGTCGAAAGACAGGTCCGAGGAGCGTCCCGCGTAGACCCCGCCGAGCAGCGGGTCGACCAGCCGGTCGACCACCTCCGTGCCGAACCTGGCTCCGACGAAATCCGCGACCGGCACGTCACCGTCCCGCGTGGTCGGTGGCAGCTCGAGGTCCTGGCTGGCCCGGGCGGCGCCTTCCCCGGACACCACCCCGGACCGGGCCAGCTCGGCCAGGTCGGACGGCACGCCCATGAACTGGCGCCGGGGCAGCGGGTGGAGCGCGCCGAGCGTCCAGATCGCCGAGGACGTGGTTCCCGGCGCCACCCGGTCACCGGCCAGCCCGACCTCCGCGATGAGCCCGGTACCTTCCGGCCGGGTGACGAGCAGCGCCTCGGCCCCCTCGTCGACCGCGATGCCGGCGATCTCGGATACGGACAGCTTGCCGCCTAGCCGGGACGACCCCTCCAGCACAGTCACCCGCACCGGCTCATCCCGGAGGAAGAACGCCGCGGCTAGCCCGGCGATCCCGCCGCCCACGATCACCACGTGCGGTCGCGAAGTCGAAGGGTTCATTCCTCCAGCCTGGCAGATACCGCGCCGTGCCCGGGACGGCAGGGCCACCGCCTCTGGAGGGGACATAAGCCTCGTAACCGGGGTGCGGCCGGGCCGGTGCGGGATCGTGACCACGGCGACGGAACCGCCCGGCGGATGCCGCCGTCACACCGGCATGTTGAACACACGGAGCTTGAACCGCGGGTCCGCACGGACCGGGCGCACACGATTCGGCGTCGCCGGCTTGGCGATCGGCGGTGTCATGCTCGCCGGGGGAATGCTGCTGGCCGGATGCTCCGGCAGTTCGGCCAGTTCGTCCGGCACGGCAGCGGGGTCAGCAGTGGTGGCCGCGCCGACGGCTGCGGCGGCTGCGCCAGGCATCGGGGCACTGCCGTCCGGGGCCGCCAGAAGCGCCTCGGGACCGTCGGCCAACGCGGGAACCACGGCCCAGCTGGCGCCCGCCGGCGACATCATCTACACCGCGCAGCTGACCGTCCGGGCGGCGAACGTCGGCTCCGCTGCCGCCCGGGCCACCCAGATCACCGAGGGAGTGGGCGGTTACGTCTCGAACGAGACCACCTCGGCCGACCCGGATCACCCGTCCGAGGCCACGGCCACCGTGCAGCTGAAGATCCCGGTCGCGTCCTATCCGGCTACGCTGGGCCAGCTCGCGGGCGGCCTGGGCACTCAGCTGTCGCTGCAGGAGCAGGCCCAGGACGTCACCCAGCAGGTAGCCGACGTGAACAGCCAGGTCGCCTCGGACCAGGCCGCCATCGTGCAGCTGCGGGTGCTGCTCGCGCACGCCGGTTCGGTCAATGATCTGCTCAACGTGCAGGACCAGATCAACAACGAGGAATCCACGCTGGAAGCGATGCAGGCGCAGCAGCGGGCACTCAGCCACGAGACCAGCTACGCGACGGTGACCCTCACCATCCTCGGCCCGAAGGCCAAGCCGGTTGTGCACCGTCCGAAGGCGCCGCCGTCCCTGGCTGGAGGCCTTGGCGCAGGCTGGCACGCGCTCCGGGTCACGCTGTCCTGGACCCTGGCCTTCCTCGGGGCCGTCGCGCCCTTCGTCGCCATCGCGGTCATCGCCGGTTACGCGATCTACCGGGCCAGGCGTTGGATGCTCCGCCGCAAGCCCGCATCGCGCCCGGCCGCACCGGAAAACTAGGGCCCGGCGCCGGGCCGGGACGTCGACGGACCGCCCTGGGCTTCGTCGCGCACTGGAAACCCTGAAGCTAGGTCTGCGGCCGGATCGACTCGGCGTGCACCAGGTCGGCGAGCCGGGCCAGGACGCCTGGATCGGTCTCCGGCAGCACGCCGTGCCCCAGGTTGAACACATGCCCCTCCGCGGCCCGCCCGCGCACGAGCACGTCCCGGGCCCGTTCCTCGACCACGTCCCACGGCGCGAGCAGGACGGCCGGGTCCAGGTTGCCCTGCAACGCCTTACCCGGTTCCACCCGCTGGACGGCCTGGTCCAGCGGGATGCGCCAGTCGACCCCGACCACGTCGGCGCCGGCCTGTCCCATCAGCCCGAGCAATTCGCCCGTTCCGACGCCGAAATGAATACGCGGTATTCCTGTGGATCCGAGCGCGCTGAAGATCCGGCTGGTGTGCGGCAGGATCGCGTGCCGGTAGTCATCTGGTCCAACCGCGCCGACCCACGAGTCGAAGAGCTGGATCGCCGAGGCGCCCGCCGCGACCTGGATCTGCAGGAACGAGATCGTGATGTCGACGAGCCGGCCGAGCAGCGCGTGCCAGAGCTCGGGATTGCCGTACATCAGGGCTTTGGTCTTGTCGTGATTCTTCGATGGCCCCCCTTCGACCAGGTAGGACGCGAGGGTGAACGGGCCGCCCGCAAAGCCGATCAGCGGGCGGTCATCCAGTTCGGCGACGAGCATTCGGACCGCTTCGGTCACGTAGGGCACGTCACTGGGTTCCAGCGGACGCAGTCGCTCTAGATCCGCCGAGGTCCGGACCGGGGTGGCCACCACCGGCCCGATGCCCGCCTTGATGTCGACATCGATGCCCACCGCGCGTAGCGGGACCACGATGTCGCTAAACAGGACCGCCGCGTCTACGTCGTAGCGGCGCAGCGGCTGCAGGGTGATCTCGGTGATCAGGTCGGGCCGCGTGCACGAATCGAGCATCGAGACGCCCTCGCGCACCTTGCGGTACTCAGGCAGCGAGCGGCCGGCCTGGCGCATGTACCAGACCGGCGTAAAGGGAACCGGCTCCCTCCGGCAGGCCTGGATGAAGGGGGATTTTCCCGAGCGCACGGTCACGTCTGGGATCGTCTCACATGGCTGCACGTCGGGGATCGTTTGGCTGCACAACGGCGATCGTTTCATGCCAGAGCGTGGTCACCGTCTGGAGACACGCCGCCTGAGATCCCACGAATTGGCCGGCCAGCATGTCACTATCGGCGGCAACCTCTATTAATCCGCTGCACGTTCGTGTTGCACCGCACCGAGGAGGTCGCCGGGATGAGCCAGCTGACCAGGTACTGCACCGAATGTGGCGAGGAGCGGCCGTTCGAGCAATTGCATGCGGAGCCGGCCAGCTGTCCGGATGTCGCCGACGGCGACTGCCCGGAGTGGGGTTGTTGTCTGTGCGGCGAAGCCCTGTTCATCGGCCTTCCGGTGCGCGAGCATGTCAGCAGCGGCACCGCTTCCAGAGCCGCGTAACCGGACTAACCGATTCACGCTGGTTCTAGGCTGAAGCTGAACCGGTCGAACTCGGATGAAACATGGTGTTTGCGCATGAAACTACGTGACGCCGCGTGAGAAGCGGATGAGCGACACGTACGCTCGGGTCATGAAGCCTGCTGACGAGCCGGGCAAGCGGCGCGCGACCCGAGAGGGAGCGGGACGGCGGTCAGGAGCGGCAGCCAGCCTGGCGGCGGCACCCGCGCCGGCCGAACGCGCGCCGACGGGAAGTAAGCAGACAGTTAGTAAGCCGACGGGAAGTAAGGAGCCGCCCGCGGCCAGCGCCGAAAGCCCTGCGGAGGCGACGTTCGCCGTGGCCGCGGCCACGTTCATGGCGGGCCGTGACGCCAAGACCGGGCATGGGTTCTCCTTCGAAGACCTACCCGCGCCCAAGCGCCTGGCCCCGTACGCATCAGCCATCGCCGCGACCGTCGAGCGGGACGGCGCGGACGTGGCCTGGGGACGGCTGGTGCTGCTCTACGATCCGGACGGCCAAGAAGGCTGGGATGGCGTGTTCCGGCTGGTGGCCTACATCCGGGCCGACGTAGAAGCGGAAATGGCGGCCGACCCGCTGCTCGGCGAGGTCGGCTGGAGCTGGCTCTCCGAAGCGCTGGACGCGCACGTGCCCGGGTACGCGGTGCCAAGCGGCACGGTGACCCGGGTGATCACGGAAGGCTTCGGAGCCAAGCGGGACGAGCTGCCACTGACCGGGTTCGAGCTGCGCGCGTCCTGGTCGCCGCCCGGGCCCGGGAACAGTCCTGACGACAACGACCTGGGCACCCTCGACCTGTCGGCGCACTTCTCGGCCTGGTGCGACTGCCTGGCCGCCGCGGCCGGCCTGGAACCACCCGGCACGCGGGCGCTGCGACCGCCGGGGCGAAGGTGAGCACGGACAGTGAGGTCAGCGGGCCTGGCGCGGCTGTCCCGTTGCTCGAACCTCGCGATGGTCTGCCCCCGGTCGTGGAGACCGACACCGCCCTGGCCGAGGCCACCGGCAGGCTAGCGGAGGGCCACGGACCCGTCGCGGTCGATGCCGAACGGGCCTCGGGATACCGCTACGGGCAGCGCGCCTACCTGGTCCAGCTCCGGCGTGCCGGGTCGGGCACGATGCTCATCGACCCCATCGCCTGCCCCGATCTGTCCGGGGTGGACGCGGCCCTGCAGGACGCGGAAGCTATTTTGCACGCGGCGTCGCAGGACCTGCCCTGCCTGGCCGAGGTCGGCTTCCGGCCGCGGCAGCTGTTCGACACCGAGCTGGCCGGGCGGCTGCTCGGCTACCCGCGGGTGGCCCTCGGCACCCTGGTCGAGGAGGTGCTGGGCTTCCACCTGGAGAAAGGCCACTCGGCGGCGGACTGGTCGGTCCGCCCGCTGCGGGAGGAACTGCTGCGTTACGCGGCCCTAGACGTCGAGGTGCTGATCGAATTGCGCGACGCGCTCGCGGCCGAACTCGCCGACCAGGGCAAGACCGAATGGGCCCGTCAGGAGTTCGCGGCAGAGCTCGCCGCCAAGCCCGCCGCGGCCCGGCCAGACCCATGGCGCCGCACCTCGGGCATCCACCGGGTCCAGTCCCGCCGCGCGCTGGCCGCGGTGCGCGAGCTCTGGACCGTCAGGGACCAGATCGCCCAGGCCGCCGACCTGTCGCCGCGGCGCGTCCTGCCCGATAACGCGATCATCGAGGCGGCCAGGTCGCTTCCGACCAACTATCCGCAGTTGTCGCGGATCAGCGGCTTCGCCGGCCGCCAGGCCCGGCGGCACGAGAAGGAGTGGATGGCGGCTGTCACCAAGGCGCGGACCAGCGCCGACGGCGACTTGCCCGACGCCGTCGGCGGAGCGATACCCAGCGGGCCGCCACCCGCGCATCGCTGGGCCGAGCGTGATCCAGTGGCCGCGGCCCGGCTGGCCGCAGCCCGCGCCACAGTGACGGCCATCGCCGAAGCCAATAGGCTGCCAGTGGAGAACCTGCTCGCCCCGGACGCCTTGCGCAGGCTCAGCTGGGATCCCCCGCAGTCAGCCGACGCCGGAACGGTTAGCCTGGCCCTCTCCGCGTACGGAGCAAGGCCCTGGCAGGTCGAGCTCACCGCGGGGCCCCTCGCCGAGGCGCTGAACTCCGGGGAGGCGGAGGCACAGAAACCAGGAGACGGCTGAGCATGGGACTACTCGCCAGCGCGAACCCCTTGGGGGGGTCAGGGTCCGCGCCGCTGCCCGGCTTCCTCAACTCCCTGCAAGGTCCCCTCGACCATTACGGGTACTTGGCCATCGCCCTGCTGCTGTTGCTAGAGAACATCGGCATCCCGGTCATCCCGGGCGAGTTCGCGCTGATTGGCGGGGCCATCTTCGCCGGTACCGGCCGGGGCGGGCTGAACATCGTCCTGGTCGGGATCGTCGCGGTCGCCGCCGCGGTCATCGGGGCCGAGATCGGCTACCTGATCGGCCGGTACGCGGGCCGGGAGCTAGTCCTGCGCTATGGCAAGTACGTCCTGCTCAAGCCGAAGCACCTGGACCGGGCTGAGGCGGTCGTCTCCCGCTACGGCGGCATCGTGGTAGTCGTCGCCCGGTTCATCGTCGGCCTGCGCGAGGCCAACGGGCTCATCGCGGGCATCACCCAGATGCGCGCGCGCACCTTCGCCTTCTTCAACGTGTTCGGGGCGTGCGTCTGGGTCGGCACCTGGGTGAGCATCGGGTACTTCGCCGGCGACCATATCGACTCGATCTACAGCAACGTCAACCGCTACTCGCTCTACGTGCTGGTCGTCCTTGTGGTACTGCTCATGGCGTACATCACCCGGCGGCTGGTGCGCCGGCACCGGGCTGGCCGGCCGGCCGCAGGCTCGCCGGATCCCCAGACCAAAGAGGCTGGGGAGACCTCCGAGGCCGGGAATGCCCCAGGGACTCAAGGGGCTCCAGTGGGCGGAGAGACCTCAGTGGTTGAAGGGATCCAGAATGCTGACGGGGTCACTGATGCTGGTGAGATCGCTACGGCCGGGGAAACCGAGCCTAAGAGCTCGTAGCGTTCCAGGGCGACGAGCGTGCCCGCGGCGACGTGCAGCACAAGGAAGCCGCCCTTGGCCAGCGACGGGTCGAAATCGGCGGTCGGCGGCGCGTCGAGCACCGAGCATGCGGCGGCCAGGGCCAGCGGCAGGTTCTCCCGGTGCAGGCAGGCGACCACGGGCTGACCGTCGGCCACGAGGTCGCGGAACAGGTGCCGGAGAGCGTGAACCCGGTCCGTTCGGTCCAAAAATGACTCGGTAGCCCGGTCGGGCACGGCCAGAACGGCCTCAGCCTCCACGGATCCCCCGAACCCCGCGGCGTATGGGCGCACGCTCTCGGTGCACCGCAGCGCGGGCGAACTGATCACCCGGGCGCAGGGAGCGAAGCAGGCCAGCAGGTCACCCAGCAGCAGCGCGTCCAGCGCGCCCTCGGCGTCCAGGGGGCGCAGCAGGTCCTCGCCCGCCCAGTCGCGCTTATGGCCCGCCGAGGCGTGCCGGGCCAGAATCAGCGGCACCGTGCGGTGCGGCTGCAGGCTGGCGATCACGTCGGCGTCATGGGGATAGCTGAGCCGGTCCAGCGCCTGGCGCAGCGGCAGCCAGGACACCGCGTCGATCTCGTGACTGGCCGCGGCCTCATCCTCAGCGCTGAGCGCGGCCCAGTAGTCGACCTGCTTGGGCCGGCCGTGGGCGAGGTATTCCGCGGTCCGCAGCCGGGGACCGAGCACGGCGCGCACGCTGGTCTCCTCGAGCACCTCGCGGACCGCGGTGAGAAGCACGTGCTCGCCGGGTTCTCGTTTGCCCTTAGGCAGCGACCAGTCGTCGTACTTGGGCCGGTGCACCAGGAGCACCTCGAGCCCATGGGCAGCCTGGCGCCACAGCACGGCACCCGCCGAGAGGATAGCCTCGCTCACCGGCGGGGACTCATCAGCCGTGCTCCCCGGCCACGCTCGCCAGGCGGCCAGTAGTAAGGCTGACTCATCGGCCGAACGACCCCGGCGTTCCCGGACCAGGGTCTCCTGGATGTCCCGCAGCGGATGGCCGGACTCGTCCCGGCTGTGCCGGGTCCAGTAGCCGTCCTGGTTGAGCCACCAGGACGAGGTGCCGTCGTCCATGCCGAGGTCGAGCAGGCCGCGCAGCCGCCGTTGATGGGCGGGGTCGGTGACCTGTACCAGCAGTTCCACCCGGCGGTCCAGGTTCCGGTGCATCATGTCGGCGCTGCCGAGCCAGATCTGGCTGTCCTCGTCCTCCCCCACGCCGAACGCGTAGATCCGGGAGTGCTCGAGGAACCGGCCGAGCACGCTGCGGACCGTGATGTTCTCGGACAGCCCTGCGATGCCCGGCCGCAGCGTACAGATGCCGCGGATCCACAGGTCGACGCGGACTCCGGCCTGGGAGGCCCGGTAGAGTGCGTCGATCACCACCTCGTCGACGAGCGCGTTGGACTTGAAGACGATTCGGGCGGGTAGGTCGGCCCGGCTGCGTTCAGCCTGCCGGTCGATCCGGCTCACGATGCCGTTGCGCAGTTGCTCCGGCGCGACGAGCAGCCTGCGGTACGAACGGGTGCGGGTGTACCCGGTGAGGTGGTTGAACAGGGCGGTGACGTCCTCGCCGACGGCCGGGTCAGCGGTGAGCAGGCCGAAGTCCTCGTACAGCCGGGCCGTGGTCGGATGGTAGTTACCGGTGCCGAGGTGGCAGTACCGCCGGAGCGTCCCGTCGGCTTCCTGCCGCACGATCAGCGCCATCTTGCAGTGCGTCTTCAGGCCGACGAAGCCGTAGACGACGTGGCAGCCGGCCTGCTCGAGCTTGCGCGCCCAGGCGATGTTGGCCCGTTCGTCGAACCGGGCCTTGATCTCCACCACCACGACGACCTGCTTGCCGGCCTCGGCCGCGTCGATGAGCGCGTCCACGATCGGCGACTGCCCGCTGGTCCGGTACAGCGTCTGCTTGATCGCAAGCACGCCCGGGTCCTCGGCGGCCTCCTCGATCAGCCGCTCGACCGACGCGGCGAACGAGTCGTAGGGGTGCTGGACGAGGATGTCACGTTCGGCGATGGCGGTGAAGATGCTGGTGTCCTGCGGGACCTCCCGGGTGGACGGGACGAACGCGGGGTAGCGCAGCTCGCCGATGTTCAGGTCGGCGAGGGCGGACAGCCCGCTGAGGTCGAGTGGACTCGGCACCCGGTACACCGCGCGCGAGTCGATGTCGAGCTCGGTGATCAGCCGCTCGAGCACGTCGCCCGACACCGTGTCCTCGACCTCCAGCCGCACCGCGGGCTCGAACCTGCGCCGGACCAGTTCCCGTTCCATGGCCTGGAGCAGGTTCTCGGTGAGGTCCTCATCCACTTCGAGGTCCCGGATCCGGGTCACGCGGAACACGTGCTGCTCGAGCACCTCGGCCCCGCCGAACAGGTCGGTCATATGCGCGGCGATGACGTCCTCGATCGGCACGAACCGGTTCGGCCCCACGGCGAGGAACCTGGGCAGCAGCGGCGGCACCTTGACCCGGGCGAACACCGTGCTGTCCGTCCTGGGGTCGGCGATCATGACGGCCAGGTTGAGCGACAGGCCGGAGATGAACGGAAACGGGTGGGCCGGGTCCACCACCAGCGGGGTGAGCACCGGGTAGATGCGCTGGCGGAACAGCTCGCTGAGGTCGTCCCGCTCGCTGGCGGACAGTTCCTTCCAGCGCAGGATCTCGATCCCGTGCTCGGCGAGTTCGGCGTTGACCCGCTCGCTGAACACCCGGGCGTGCCTGACGGTCAGCTCTCCCGCCAGCTCCAGGGTGTTCTCAAGCACCTGGCGGGGCAGCCGGACCCCGGGGCCCTCGACCGGGAAGCCGGCCACCATGCGGCGCACCAGCCCAGCCACCCGGACCATGAAGAACTCGTCCAGGTTGTTCGCGAAGATGGCCAGGAATCGTACCCGTTCAAGCAGCGGGACCGATTCGTCTTCGGCCAGTTCGAGGACGCGTTCGTTGAACCTGAGCCAGCTCTCCTCGCGGTCCAGGAAGCGTTCTTCGGGCAACCCGTCCTCCCCCTCGCCGCCCCGGGCGACGACACCGGCCTCGGCTAGCCGCGCCGCCTCGCGCGGTCGCGGGTCCAAGCCATCGTATGATCCTGCGGCCGGGGAGATGCTGATCTGGCTCATGCCCATGACACCCATTGTCCCCGCCCCGCGATGAACAGGAACGTTCGAGACCCCTGATTAGGGCGCACGGAGCCCGGGGACGCCGGGGCGCGGCTGAATCGCCTGCACGCTGAGGAATTCCGGGCCCTTCTTGGAGCAGGCAGGCAGGTGAATAGGCACGAACGCGGGCCGGACCTGGTCGGGCAGCTTCACCCGGAGTTCGAGCACGGTCACCTGTGCGCACGCGGTCGGCCGGAACGTACCGGTGCTGGTGACGCGAAGCACGGAGTGCGCCGTCTGGCCGGGCGCGAGCGTCACCGGCCGCGGGCGGACCGAGGTGTCGCGGGCCGCCGTGCTACCGATCTGGGTCCCGCCGACCTGGTCGCCGGCGTAGGCGGACACGACGGGGTAGCCGTACAGGCTGCATACGCGGGCGGAGACGTTGGTGAACTCCAGGGTGTAGTAGGTGCCGCCGGGTTCGAGGCGGTCTCCGGTGCCCGTGACGGATGTCGATCCCGCGGTCTGCGCGAGGCCGAGCCACGCCTCGAGCCCCGACGGGGCGCACGGGCTCTGAATCAGGTTCGAGGACAGGGCGGCGTGATCAGGGCGGACCGGGGCGCGGCTTAGCGTGACGGCGAGCGCGGCAGTCCCTGCGAAGGCCACCACCGCGATCACGCGCAACCCGATATGGCCGTACTTCGTCACCGCGGACCCCATCTGGCGATGCTTGGACGATCCCCCGCGCGAGATCGCGCTAACCCTGTAACTACTGTTTTAGTTCGCTTCAACCCGATTTCCTAGACCCATCCGATCAGGTAATTTCGAGACGGCCGGTCCGCAGGTATCGTGACCAGGTGGGCGTCCCGGCGGATGAGTCAGTTGCGCGTGAGCCCGTGCCGCTGCGGCGGAACCGGGACTTCCAGCTGCTCTGGGGCGGCCAGGCGGTCTCGCTGCTCGGCTCGCAGATCTCGAAGATCGCCTATCCGCTGCTGGTCCTGGCCATGACCGGCTCGCCGGCCAAGGCGGGGATCGCCGGGTTCGCGGCCATGCTCGGCTATCTGCTGTTTCCGCTGCCGGCGGGCGGTCTGGCCGACCGGTACAACCGCAAGCGGATCATGATCAGCTGCGACGCGATCCGGCTCGCCGCGGTGGGCAGCATCGCCGTGGCCGGCTGGGCCGCGCACATCACCTACGTCCAGATCCTGGTGGCGGGGTTCGTCGAGGGTACGGCGACCGTGTTCTTCGGCGTCGCCCAGCGCGCGGCGCTGCCGATGCTCGTGGCCCCGTCCCAGCGGTCGGCGGCCGTCGGGCAGAACGAGGCGCGACAGAACGCGGCGCAACTGGCTGGCCCGGCGCTGGGCGGCACGCTGTTCGGGCTGTCCCGGGCCGCGCCGTTCGGCGCGGACGCCCTGTCCTACCTGGCCTCCCTGGTCACGCTGCCGTTCATCAAGGCGCCCATGCAGGCTGGGGCCTCTGCTGTGTCTGCTGTGTCCGCTCCCCCGGCCTCCCGCAGGCTGCGGGCCGAGCTCGCCGAGGGGCTGGCCTTTACCTGGCGGCAGCCGTTCCTGCGCTACAGCTCGTTCTTCGCCGCCTCGGTGAACATCTTGCTGCAGGTCCTGACCCTGGGCCTGATCGTGCTGGCCCGGCACGACGGGGCCTCGTCCGCGCAGATCGGCCTCATCGTGGGGTGCATGGGCGCCGGAGGCCTGGCCGGCGCGTTCGCGGCACCCTGGATCCAGCGCACGGTCCCGGCCGGGATCACGATCACGGGATGCATGTGGACCTGGGCTGTTCTGCTGACGCTGATCGTACTGGTCCGCGTGCCGCTGTGGCTGTGCCCGATCGTGGCCGTCTTCGGCTTCGTCGGCCCGTCCTGGAACGTGTCGGTCCAGACGTACCGGATGCAGATCACGCCGAACGAGTTGCTCGGCCGGACCAGCAGCGTCGCCCTGCAGATCGCCTGGGGGGTCCTCCCGCTCGGGTCGCTGCTGGCTGGCTTCCTGCTGCAGGCTGTGTCGCCGGCCGCCGTGATGGTCCTGGTCGCCGCCGGAATGGCGGTCACGGCCGTCGCCGCCACCGTACTCGCTCCGGTGCGCGACGCCGGCCGGCGGACCCCGGGTGCTTCGGGGCCCGCCGCTGGCGCCGCTGCTCAGCCCGCTAGCTGAACATCATTCGCCGTGGAGCCCAGGTCGGTGGCGAAGGCGGCCAGGTCGAGCAGGTGGAGCAGCGCGTCGCACCACCGGTCCCCCGGCGGCCGGTCGTCGAAATGCCCCAGGCATTCGTTGGCCGCGTCAAGGATCGCCCGCAGCACCGCGCCGTCGTTGCTGCGCGGATCCGGAGCGTACTGGCCGTCGAGTACCGGCGGCACCGGCAGCAGCGCGTCGCCCGAGGCTGACTCGCCTTCCAGGATCGCCGCCGCCTTCTGGGCCACGGCTAGGCCGAGCGTCCCGGCCAGCAGCAACCTCTGCATCATCAGGACGCCATTGTGGTTTGTCATGTCCGCTTGCCTCTCCATCGTCCACGGTGGCCGTCCCGCCTTCGGCTCCATGATGCGGACACCCAGTGACATTCTTGAATAGACGCCTGACCTGTCCCCCGCGTAACTTCTGTACCAGCTGTACGTTTCCAGCCCAGCCCGGCCGTGAGCGCTGGCGGGCCGCCAATGATCGTGGACAGCTACTGCTGTCATGTGAGCATTCCGGAACAAGGTGATTTTGCGGCGTGTCCGAGGTCAGCGATGTGCTAGATGGCCCGCTACCCTCCACGGGCCTGCCATTGAGTGGTATCTGTCTGATCTCTTATGCGGCTTCCTCCCGTGTGCCCACGGCCTGGCTACCTGGTTGATGGTCCGTTCTACCTGTTCTTCCTGGTACAGCGGTCCATCAACCATGCTCGGCCAGGCAGCTCCAAGGTGGCCAACGGGATTATTCTGGATAAAACGGACTCGTGCCGCGACGCGCCGGAAACTCAGGTTGTTTCGGGATGTCTACATACCACCAGTAACTGTCCACGATCCTGCTCGCCGCTCGGGAGGCGAGGAGCCACCATGGGCGGGGTGCGGGGGTTGGGGGTTGGGCGGTGATGGTTAGGCGTGGTCGGGGCGGCAGGCGGACCAGATGGCGTCGCGGTTGTGCAGCTTGACCCGCTCGCCGCGGCCGAGGTCCTGGGCCAGCTGGACTTCGGCGGTCTCGATGCGCAGCCATTCGTCATAGGAGACGGGCGTGATCCCGCGCCCGGCGAGAACCGCCGACAGCGGGCCGTCATCGCGGTCCGCGGCCGTGGCGGCCGCCTCCGGATAGCGGAGCAAGCCGGCCCTTGGCAGTTGGGTGTCGCCCACCGCCGGGCCGCCGGCTAGGTCCTCGAGCAGGGACCGGACGGTCTCGGCGGCGTCGGACTTGTTGGTGCCGATCACGCCGGTCGGGCCGCGCTTGAGCCAGCCGGCCACGTACTCCCCGGGCAGCGGGGAACCGTCGGGGCCAAGGACGCGGCCGAGTTCGTTCGGCACGACGGAGGCCCGGTCGTCGAACGGCACGCCCGGCAGCGGGACGCTCTGGTATCCGACCGAGCGCAGCACCATCTGTGCGTCGAGCGTCTCGAGCTGCCCGGTGCCGCCGAACTTCCCACTGGCGTCGATCGCGGTGCGCTCGAGCGTGATACCACCGACTCGTTCGGTCCCGAGGATCTCCACCGGCCGCAGCCAGAACCGCACGATCAGCCGCCGCGAGTGCCCGGAGGGAGCCGGTCCGGTGGCCCCGCCTTCGGCCCACTTGGAGATGGCGACCAGGTTGCCGCGGACGCGCCGGTCGGCCTCGGCCAGCGCGACACTCTCGCCGGAGGAATCGAACCCGTTCAAATCGGCCTCGTCGGCGTGCACGACAAGCTCAACACCGGGCAGTTCGCCTAGCTCACGCAGCTCCTTGGTGGTGAACTTGGCGTACGCGGGCCCGCGCCGGCCGATCATGTGGACCTCGCGCACCTTGCTGGCGTACAAGACGTCCAAGACCGGCTGCGGCACGTCGGTGGCGTGCAGCTCGGCCGGGTCCCGGGCCAGGATCCGGGCCACGTCGACGGCGACGTTACCGACACCGATCACCGCGACCGACTCCGCGTCCAGGGTGAACGCACTGGAATCCACGTCCGGATGACCGCAGTACCAGTTCACGAAGTCGGTGGCCGCGTAGCTTCCGGGCAGGTCCTCGCCGGGGATGCCGAGCCGCCGGTCGCGCATGGCCCCGGTGGCGTAGATCACCGCGTCGTACCCGGAGAGCAGCTCGTCGCGGGTGACGTCCTCACCCAGATGCACCCCGCCCAGGAACCGGACGTCCGGGCTCTCCAGGACCTTGCGCAGGTACTGGGCGATCGACTTTATCGACTTATGGTCGGGCGCCACCCCATAGCGGACCAAACCGTAGGGGGTGGGCAGCCGGTCGATGACGTCGACCCGCACGGGCGCCGGCGGGGACAGCGCGGCGGCCTGCTTGACCAGCGCCTCAGCGGCATACAGACCGGCCGGACCAGAGCCGATTACGGCGACGTTGAGCATAAAGCTCTACGCTACCAATACGGTTGCCCTTCAGTGTGGGTGGAAGTCAATCGACGGGCCGCGGTTCCGGCGTTCCCTCCGGCGCCTCGGCGGACGACCGGCGGGCCACCGCCTCGGTGATGTGCAGGGCCAGCTGCTGGGAGGTCAGGCCGACCTCCTCGAGCACTTGCTCGCGCTTTCCGTGGGAGAGGAACTCCTGCGGCAGCCCGAACGTCTTGACCGGCACGTCCACGTCATGGTCGCGGAGCAGCCTGGACACCGCGTCGCCGAACCCGCCGACCCGCCCGTTGTCCTCGACGGCGACGACCAGCCGGTGCTGGCGCGCGGCACCCACCAGCGCCTCGTCAATCGGTTTGGTCCAGCGCGGGTCCACCACGGTGACGCCGATCCCGTGACCGGCGAGCCGGTCCGCGACCTCTATGCCCATCAGGGCCATCGGGCCCGCGCCGGCCAGCAGGACGTCCGGACCGAGCCCTGCTCCCGGCGCCCGCAGCACGTCCATGCCGCCGAGCTTGGCGACAGCTTCGACTTCCCCGCCCACCTTGCCCTTGGGGAACCTGACCACGGTCGGCCCGTCGGACACCTCGACCGCTTCGTTCAGCAGCTCGGCCACGCGCTTGCCGTCCCGCGGCGCCGCGATCTTCATACCCGGGACGAGCTGCATGATCGACCCGTCCCACATGCCGTGATGNNGAACGTCGAATAGATGGCCACGACCGGGTGCAGGCCGCCCATGGCCAGGCCCGCGGCGCTGGTTATCGCGTGCTGCTCGGCGATCCCCACGTCGTAGGTCCGGCTCGGGTAGGCCGTGGCGAACTGGGTCAGGCCGGTCGGGTTCAGCATGGCCGCGGTGATCGCGACCACGTCGGGCCGCCGCGCGCCGATCGCCACCATCTCATCGCCGAATACCCGGCTCCAGCTGCCGGGCAGCGC
>PLDT01000355.1:0-7050 GCA_003136255.1 Actinomycetota bacterium | reverse complement strand
TTGATGTAGTCGAGCACGTTCTCGTACCGCTGGCTGACCCGGATCGCGGCCAGGTGCTCGGCCAGGCCGCCGATCGTTGGCTGGTAGGACCAGCCGTTGTCGTTGACGATCATGACCAGCCGCGAGTCCTTGGCCGCGGCGATGTTGTTCAGCGCCTCCCAGGCCATGCCGCCGGTCAGCGCGCCGTCACCGATGATGGCGACCACCGTCCGGTCCGGCTCGCCCCGCAGCTTGTAGGCCTTGGCCAGGCCGTCGGCGTAGGACAGGCTGGTGGAGGCGTGCGAGTTCTCGACCACGTCGTGCACGGACTCCGCCTGGCATGGGTAGCCGGTCAGGCCGCCATATTGCTTCAGCGTGCCGAACTGAGCGACCCGGCCGGTGAGCAGTTTGTGCACGTACGACTGGTGGCCGGTATCGAAGATGATCCGGTCCTTGGGCGAGTCGAAGACGCGATGGATGGCGATGGTGAGCTCGACCACGCCCAAGTTCGGCCCGAGATGGCCGCCTGTCTTTGTGGTGGTCTCGATGAGAAGATCGCGGATCTCCCCGGCCAGCCTGGTGAGCTGATCCTGGCTCAGCTGTTTCAGGTCCTCAGGGCCGTTTATGCACTCCAGCAGGGTCACGTCGATTGCTCCTCGTCTGCTGTGCGGGCCTGGCGGTCAACGAATGAGCCGAGTCTACGGCCGCGGTGTTCAGATAGCTCGCGACGCGGGCCCGGTCTCCGACACGCGCGTCGGGCTCGGTTGGTTCCCCCGCAGCGTGAGGACGAGCGGCCGGGCGGCGAAGATGCCGACCACGAGCCCGCAGCCGCACAGCACGAGCAGCAGCGTCAGCGGGATATTCCAGCTGCCGGTGGCCGTGTGCAGGAGGCCGAGCTCCAGCGGCCCGGCGCTGGCCACCAGGTACCCGGCGGACTGGGCAAAGGCAGACAGCGAGGCCGCCGCGCCCGGATCCGGGGCCCGCGCCATCATGAAGAAGATGGCCAGCGCGAGGCAGGCCCCCTGACCGAGGCCGAGGACCAGGACCCAGAGCCAGGCCCCGCCCACCGGGGCCCAGAGCGATCCGGCCAGGCCAACGCCCATCGCGGTCATGCTTGGCACCACCAGGGCGCGCTGGTCGGGCGCGCGGTGCGCCAGCATGGGCACGACTAGCGCGGCGGCCAGGTTACCGACACCCATCAGGGCCAGCAGGTTACCGGCCGTGACCGCGGACGTGCCCCGGTCCTGGAAGATGGTCGGCAGCCAGGACAGGGCCGCGTAGTAGATCAGGCTCTGGAGTCCCATGAACGCCATGACCTGCCAGGCGAGCGCGTGCTTATACACCTTGACCCGGGCCGGCGCGGGCGTCGGCCCGGAGATGGGCACCGCGCGTCCTGCACCGGCCGCGCGGTACCTGAGCTGGGGTAGCCACAACAGCGTGGCCAGCGCGGCCGGCGCCGCCCACAGCCCGAGCGCGAGCCGCACCGAACCGCTCGACGCATGGTAGAGCGGCACGCTGAGCACCGAGGCGATGATGGCGCCCACGCACAGGGCGGTCAGGTAGATGCCGATCAGAAACCCGGCCCGTTCCGGTGAGCGCCGCTTGATCATGCTGGACAGCAGTACGTTCAAGATGGCGATGGCGCCCGCAGCCAGCGCCGTGCCCGGGAACAGCATGATGGCGGGGTCTGCGCCGCGCAGCAGCAGCCCCGTAGTGAGGACCCCCAGGGCGGCCAGCAGGACGACTTCCTCGCCGAACCGCCGGTTCAGCCAGGCCGCGAAGGCAGCCGCGGCGCCGAAGAAGATCACCGGTGTAGCGGCCAGCAGCGACAGGACGGCCGACGAGAGGTGCAGCCGCGCCTGCAAATCCGGGAACAGCGGAGGGAGGCTGGTGATCGCGGCACGCAGGTTAAACCCGGCCGCCGTCACGGCGACGACGAGCAGCGTGGTCTGGTAGGACCGGCGTGGGCCGGCGGCGGGATGTTCGGCCATCAGCAAGTAAAGCTATCTGAAAGTGAAAATAGTCCTTTAACCGAACGAACCATCGTGCGCGCGCCCGATCACCCCACTGCACTGTCCCACCCTACTTTTCCCGAGCCCTACGGGATGAGCAGCAGCTTGCCCATGGTCCGCCGGGCGGCCAGGTCCTGCTGGGCCCGGGCGGCGTCGGCCAGCGGGTAACGGCCGCCGATCCGCACGTCGAGCTCTCCGCGCTCGATCGAGTCGAAGACCTCACGGGCCCGCCACCGCAGTTCCTCGGTATTGGCGATGTAGTGCGCGAGGGTGGGCCGGGTGACGAACAGCGACCCCCCGCTGTTGAGCCGCTGGATGTCGAAGGGGGGCACCTGCCCGCTGGCGGCTCCGTATACCACTAGCATTCCGCGCGGCCGCAGCGACGCCAGGCTGTCGTCGAAGGTGGCCAGGCCGACGCCGTCGTACACCACGTGCGCACCGACGCCATCGGTGACCTCATCGACGAGAGCGCGGCACCCGTCGTAGCCGGAGACGTGGTCCGCGCCCGCCGAACGCGCGAGGCCGGTCTTCTCCCCGTCCTGCCCGCCCGAGCAGGTGGCGACCACGATGCCGCCGCTCCGCTTGATCATCTGGGTGAGCAGCAGCCCGACCCCGCCGGCCGCCGCATGCACCACGGTCACGTCCCCGGCCCGCACTGGATACGTGCTGGTGACCAGGTAGTGCGCGGTCATGCCCTGCAATAGCGCGGCCGCGGCAAGCTCGGTACTGATCCCGTCCGGCACCGGGACCACGCGGTCGGCGGGCAGCACGACCTGTTCGGCGTAGCTGCCCGGGCCCGCCCACGCCACTCGGTCGCCGACGGCCAGCCCGGTGACGTCCGCTCCGATGGCGATGATGGTCCCGGCGCCCTCTCCGCCGGTGACGAACGGCAGCGGGGGACGGTAACCGCCCACGCCCTCCCGCTGGTAAATGTCCATGTAGTTCACTCCGGCCGCGGCGATCTCGGCCACAATCTGGCCTGGCCCGGGCTGCGGAGCCGGATGCTCGGCCAGGATCAGCACCTCTGGCCCGCCCCGCTGCTCGATCTGAATGACGCGCATGCGCTCCTCCTTCGGGATCCGCTACGGGTCGAGCGTGCCAGAAGCGCGGTTCCATCCCCTTGGGCGGGGTACCGCGGACGGGTTCAGCTCGGTCACCTGGGTCAAGGCCAGCCAGCCGATCAGGCCGAACGGGTAGATGAAGTAGCCGAAGCGGACGTTCGGACCGAGCAGGAACATCAGCGTCAGGCCGATGGTCAGTCGCCAGATCGCCGCTGGTACGTTGCGCGGCGGCCGGATGACCAGCGAGACCGCGACGGCCAGGCCGGCCGCGAGCAGCAGCCCGACCGAGACCACGTGCCCGGCGGTCCCCATCGAGGCGAGCAGGTGCCCGGGCAGCAGGCTCTCGGCCGGGGTTTTGTGGCGGGTCAGGCCGAGCGGGAATAGCACGCTGTTCTGGACCAGGGCGGTGGCCGCGCCCCGCTTGAACAGCACGGCGGGCGCCAGGAGCGCGACGAGAGCGAGGCCGGTGACCACCAGCGCGGCGAGGAACCGGTACGCGGCCCGGGCTCCGTCCCGGGCAGCGAACATCGCGGCCATGACCGGGACCGCGAGCCAGGCGGTGGACTTGAGGTCGCAGGCCACGCCCAGGGCGATCCCCGCACCCGCGGTCCGCGCGGCGGTGGCCTTCGCTCCCGCCGGAACGGCACTCAGGGCCAGCGCGAGCAGCATGAACGCGAGCACGGGCGGGTCGGTGGTGATCACGGCCAGGTTGAGGCCTACCACCGGAGAGGCGACGGCGACCGCCGTGGCGAGCAGGGCGTCCCGGCGGGACGTCGGCATCGCGACCCGGAAGGCGATCGCGAGCACGGCTACCGTGACCAGGGCGAGCCACACGCCGGCGTTCCCGGCCAGGGCGCCGACACCGGCCGCAGCCGGGAGGCCGAACAGGGTCATGACCGGCAGGTAGGGGTTGTAGGACAGCCAGGAGGTGACCTGATCTGCGGTCATATACGGCGAGCCGTGGTGCAGGAGCAGGGACGCCGACCGCTCGATGACCATCATCCCGTCTTCGAGCCGGTAGGCGACGGATAGCCAGAGCAGCGGGGCGATCACGGCGAGGGCCACCGACGCCAGCGCTGCCGCGGTCCGGTTTCCCCAGCGCCAGAGCACGAGCAGGGCCACGGCGTAGCCGCAGGCCGCCCAGATGGCCCAGATCCGGTCCTCGCCAGCCGATCCGATCGCGTCGATGGCCGCGTAGGCGAGAAACAGCGTGTAGGCGATGATCAGGTGGCGGCGATCGAGCCAGGGCCGGAGCCCGGTGCCGGGCTCGCGCATGGCCAGGGTTCTGGCCGAGACGAGCGTGCCCACTCCGCCACCCGTTCCTGCGTGGTCTACGTCCATTTTCTGCTTCAACTGGTCCCCCGTTGACCAGAATGACAACTGCCCTACAACTATAGGCAGCAAACACTAAGCGGACATAAAGGCCCCCTCAAGCAGGCCTTGGGTTACCCGGGATCCCGGCCGGGGCCGTGGTTAGCGGGCTGGCCTGCCCAGCGGATTCGGCCTGCCCGGCGGACTGGGCCTGCCCAGCGGATTCGGCCTGGCTGGCGGGGGTCGCTGGAGCCGCGGGCGCCGCCGTGAGCATCTTGGCGACCAGGCCGGCCGCCAGCAGGCCACCGCCCACGGTGGCCGCTACGGCCAGCGGCCGTGGCAGCGAGGGGCCGATACGGAACTTGCCGGGTCCCACCACGGCCAGCGCGGCGGCCGCGGCGAGGTTGGTGAGCGGAAGCTCGAACCCGCCCCGCGCGGCCAGCGGGCCCTTCGCGCGGTGCGTGGTCGCGGCCACGGTCATCGCTCCCATGATGGCCAGCGGCCCGGCCGGGTCGGCGATCCCCGCCGCGGTGAGCACACCGCCACCGAGTTCCGTGATCCCGGCCGCGGCGGCCATGTGCTTGCCTGGCCTCAGGCCGATGCGGTGGAAGCCGGCCCCGGCCTTCTCCAGGCCGGGGCCCCCGAAGGCGCCGAACAGCTTCTGTGCACCGTGAACGGCCATATAACTGCCGACCACGAGCCTGGTACCGAGCAGTGTGACATTGCGCATGAGGTCCTCCAGTGTCATGGTTGTCCGGCGCGAGCGCCGGGTTACGATCGTTTGCCGCAGCCGCGCTCCCGGGCCAGCCGGATCATGGCCTGGGTCAGCTGAGCCGTCGACGGCGGCTCCGGCAGCGTCGTCTTAGGTAGCCCCGGCGAGCCGCGGGCGGAGAAGGCATCCAGGGCCAGGGCCACGAACCGCCGCCAGGCCTCGGGCGCGTCGGCGTGGGTGACGTGCATGACCGCCGCGGTCGCGATCAGTAGCAGTACGAGGTCCTCGCCGACGAAATCCTTGCGCAGCGTGCCCGCGGCCTTGGCCCGGTCGATCACGGTGATGAGCAGGTCGTTGGCTGTCCGGCGGAGCTCTTCGACCTGCTCGTCCGCGGAGAGCGTCATGGACAGCAGGTCGGACAGGCCGCGGTCACCAGCTTGAAGTTCGCAGATCCGCTCGACGAACCCGGCGAAGCCGTCCCACGGGTCGGGGACGGCCAAGGCCTGCCGGGCCGCCTCAGCGTATTCGGCGACCTTCTCCACGAGCGCGGCAGCGACCAGCTTCTCCCGGGTCGGGAAGCGCCGGTACAAGGTGGCGATGCCGACCCCGGCCCGGGCGGCGATCAACTCGAGCGGCGCTTCCAGCCCGTGCTCGGCGAACACGTCCCGGGCCACCGCCACAATGGCGGCCCGGTTGCGGGCCGCATCGGCCCGCAGCCGCCGCTCCGCCTGCGCGCAGGCGGCGGGTCCGGCGTGCTCGCATGCCTCCCCGGCAACGCCGGGTTCGAGCTGGTCGCGGACGGACATGCCTTTCATAGTAAGCGATGTGGAGGGTAGCCTCCGGACACTGCCACGCTGCGAGTAAGCTTCCCCGAGGATTCCTCCTTTACGCCAGCCAGCAACGGAGAAGCATCATGGAAACCAGCCCGGACCCGTGGATCGACGCGCTGCGGTACTCCCATGACCGCTTGCGGACCCTGGTCGGACCGCTCGACCTGGACCAGCTAGAGCAGCCGTCGTACGCCAGCGAGTGGTCGATCGCCCAGGTGCTCTCCCATCTCGGGTCCCAAGCCGAGATCTTCGGCCTGTTCCTGGAGGCGGGACTGACCGGGCAGGACCCGCCCGGACGCGAGGCGTTCGCCCCGATCTGGGACACCTGGAACGCCAAGGACCCGCAGGCCCAGGCCGCCGAGGGCCTGCAGGCCGACCAGGTGGCTGTGGAGCAATTCGAAGATGTCGACCCTGAGCAGAAGGCGCAGCTGCGGCTGGCGTTGTTCGGGATGGACCTGGACCTGGCCGGATTGGCCAGGATGCGGGTCAGCGAGCACGCCATCCACACCTGGGACGTGGCGGTCGCGCTTGACCCGTCGGCGACAATCGCGCCGGACGCCGTCGGCCTGCTTATCGACACCGTCGGCCAGCTCGCGGCTCGGTCGGCTAAGCCGGACGGGAAGCAGCGCCGGCTGCAGGTATCGACCAGCGACCCCGAACGGCACTTCATCCTGGAGACCGGCGACGCGGTCAACTTGACCGAATCGGACCACCAGGACGGCCTGCCCGAGTTGCGCCTGCCCGCCGAAGCGTTCGTTCGTTTGGTTTACGGCCGCCTCGGCCCCTCCCACACCCCGGTAGTCGAGACCGACGGCGTGGACCTCGACGACCTCCGAGGGCTGTTCCCCGGCTTCTGACCCGCTCGCACACTCCAAGCCACGCCCTATCGGCGCTGCCGGCCTCCTGAGCTGACCAGGTGGCTGTGGCAGCGTGATGGCTCTACCCGTTACGGTGCCACGATCACGTGTTATCCGGAGGGTTTGGGGCGTGATGGCTGGGAGGCTCTGGTGCGGTCGAGGCTGGTGTTACGGGCCGGCGGGTCTAGGTCGGCGTGGGCGTTCCGATCAGGACGGTTGCGCTCAGGTCGGATGAGCTAACGACCCAGGCGGTCAGGCCGCCGGCCTCGAAGGCGGCCGCGGCGGTCG
>PLDT01000396.1:0-3410 GCA_003136255.1 Actinomycetota bacterium | reverse complement strand
TTCCCGACCGCCATCGAAGAGATCGACGGGCAGCGGTTCGTCTTCTACGGAATGGCCGATTCCAGCATCGGCGTCGCCCGCCTGGACAGGATGGAGACACCATGAGCCGCCGGCTGACCGCCGCCGCCGCTGGCCTGCTGATCGCCGCGAGCATCGCCATCGTCCCGGCCGCCGCCGGCGCGTCCCCGCCACAGGCAGCGGCCGCGTCCGCGCCACTGACCAACCTGGCGCACCTGGACTTCCTCACCACCACGGTGACCCCACCGCCGCAAGCCGGACACACCACCTACCAGCTCGGCACCGAGCCCTCGGTCGGAGTGCTGTGGGTCTACGCCAACTACCTGGCCCCTGGCAGTTACCAGGTCACCGGCGGCGGCACCTACGACCCCGCGAACAACACCTACGGGCAGGGCGCCTACGACGCCGACGACATCTCCCGCGCCGCGGTCGTCTACCTGCAGCACTGGCGGCAATTCGGCGACCAGCACAGCCGCGACGAGGCCTACCAGCTGCTGCGCGGGCTGACCTACCTGCAGACCGCGTCCGGGCCCAACGCCGGCAACGTCGTGCTGTGGATGCAGCCCGACGGCAGCCTCAACCCCACGCCCACCCCCGCCGACTCGCCGAATCCCTCCGACTCGGGCGCCTCGTACTGGCTGGCCCGCACCATCTGGGCGCTCGGCGAAGGCTATGCCGACTTCCGCGGCACCGACCCCGCCTTCGCCGCCTTCCTCCAGCAGCGCCTGGATCTGGCCATCGGGGCGCTCGACCGGGAGGTGCTGACCAGCTACGGGCAGTACCAGCTCTCGAACGGGCTGCGCGTGCCCGCGTGGCTGATCACCGGCGATGCCGATGCCAGTTCGGAGGCCGTGCTCGGCCTGGCGGCCTACGTCCAGGCGGGCGGTGGCACCGCCGCCCGCACCGCGCTCGCCCAGCTTGCCGACGGCATCGCCGACATGGGTTCCGGCACCGCGAGCACCTGGCCGTACGGGGCGATCCTGCCCTCGGTGACATCGCGCTCGGAGTGGCACCCCTGGGCCGCGCAGATGCCCACCGCCCTGGCCGCCGCCGCCACCGCGCTGCAAGAGCCGGGACTGCTGAGCGCCGCCGTGGCCGACACAGCCGTCTTCACCCCGCACCTGTTGACCGCGACCGGGCCAGACAATCTGTGGGGGCCCGCGCCGGTCGACAGCTCGCAGATCGCCTACGGCGCCGGCGCCCGCGTTCTGGCCCTGCTCGCCGTCGCGGCGGCCGCCCACTCTTCCGGACTCCGGCAGCTCGCCGGCATCGCGGCCGGCTGGTTCTTCGGCCAGAACCCAGCCGGTATCGCCACCTACAACCCGGCCACCGGAGCCACCGACGACGGGATCAACGCGAACGGCACGGTGAACCTCAACTCCGGCGCCGAATCCACCATCTTCGGGCTGCTCACCATGGAGGCACTCGACGCCAATCCCGACGTCGCNNCGACGGGCAGCACGCTGTCCTGGACCATCCCGGGCGACGACCAGCCCCGCCTGGTGCAGGCCATCGTCAACCGCGTTCCCGGACCCGCCGCAGTCAGCGACTTCGCGTCGGGCACCGAGCATCTGGGCGCCGTGCAGTACGGCGGCGGCGGCGCCCAGGGCGTCTCGCCCGCCCCGGACGCGCTGCTGCCGGTCACCCTGCCGGGAATCCTGCCCGCAAACGCGACCCAGCTGACCGCCAGCACGCTGGGCGGCACCGGACAACTCGACGCGATCCTGCTCACCCCGCTGATCGCAGTCCTGATCACCACAGGCGACGGGCGCAGCGTCGCCCTGCTCAACAGCGAGGCTAACACCCAAGGTGCCCGCACACTCAGCTTGCCGGGCACCGGCCCGGCCGTCGCCACGAGCTACGACAGTCAAGGACGCCAATGGCGCGTCACGATCAGCACGGACTCGACCATCACCGTGCCAGTGCCGGCCGGCGGATTCGCCATCGTGCTGCGTTAGGTCGCGACCCGCTGGCTGGCCATAGTACGGAAGAGGCAAGGAGGGACAATGGCGGAGATTACGCTAGATGAAGTCGACAAGACCTTTGGCAGAGGCGTGAAGGCGGTGAACCACCTAAGCCTGGAGGTCCAGGACGGCGAGTTCATGGTCTTGGTCGGCCCTTCCGGGTGCGGGAAGTCGACCGCCCTGCGGATTATCGCAGGCCTGGAGGAGGTCAGCCACGGAACGATCCGAATCGGCGACCGCGTGGTGAATGGCGTGCCACCCCAAGATCGCGATATCGCGATGATCTTCCAGAACTATGCCCTCTACCCTCAGATGACCGTGGCACAGAACCTGGCGTTCGGCCTGCGGATGCGCAAGACACCGAAGAAGGAGATCGAGCGCCGCGTCCGCAATGCGGCCAACATTCTTGGCCTTGAGCCGTTCCTCGCGCGCAGGCCGGCGGCCCTGTCCGGCGGCCAGCGCCAGCGCGTGGCGATGGGCCGGGCGATCGTGCGGGAGCCGCAGGCTTTCCTCATGGACGAACCGCTGTCGAACCTCGACGCCAAGCTCCGTGTGGGCGTGCGGGCATCGCTGGTGGAGCTACATGAGCGGCTCCATGTAACCACCGTGTACGTGACCCACGATCAGGTCGAGGCAATGACGCTCGGACACCGGGTCTGCGTGCTCCGGGACGGGATGCTGCAGCAGGTCGACACGCCGCAGAACCTGTTCGACCACCCAGTCAACCTGTTCGTCGGCGGCTTCATTGGCTCACCCTCGATGAATATCGTCAAAGCTGGGGTGATCAGTGACGACGACGGCATGGCGGTCACGTTCGCCGGACACCGGCTGCCCATCCCTGAGGAAGTGGTGCGCGCCACCTCCGGCATCGAAGCGTACGCCGGCCGCGACGTGATCCTCGGAATCCGGCCGTCCGACTTCGAGGATGCAAGGCTGACCGACGAATCGTGGCCGAGGATGCCGGTCGTGACGCACATGACCGAGGCGCTCGGCAGTGAGATCCACGTGATCTTTGCCATCGATGCGCCGCCCGTCGCGCACAAGGATCTCGCGGACCTTGTCCCAGAGCAGGAAGAGGAGGGATCGGCGAGCTCGCTATTCGAAGGCAAATCGCTGTGGACCGCGCGGGTTAACGCGCGCAGCCCGGTCCGCGTTGGCGACCGGATCGAGCTCGGCGTGGATACCCGCAACCTGCACTTCTTCGACCCCGACAGCGGTCTCGCGATCGAAGGAACGAAATAGCGGCCTCGCGATCGGCGACGAGCGAGCGCCCCGGTATCTGTGCAGGGCGCGACGAGCGAGGACTGGAAGAAGTCATGCGCCCGCACGTCCGTGCCTTGTTACGTCGGGGTATTTGGACCTCCGCGAGCCCATCCCGGATGGCAGATCAGCCGGCCGGACTTCTCGCGGCGGGAACCTTCATCACCA
>PLDT01000574.1:0-11437 GCA_003136255.1 Actinomycetota bacterium | reverse complement strand
CCGGCTCGCTGAACAGCTGGCAGCACAGCAGGTCCGAGCGCAGGAACGCGCGGGCGTACTTGGCCCGCTGCTCGGCGGTGCCGAACGTCGCGATGGTCGGCCCCACCAGCCCGCAGGTGACGCTGATCAGCTCGGTCGACTGGGGCGGGTCGAACGCCTGCTCCTCCTCGGTGAAGGCCACCACGTACCGCATGGACAGGCCCGCCCCGCCCAGCTCCTCGGCCAGCGCGATCGCGCCGTAGCCGGCGTCGTACCGCTGCTTGCGGTAGGCCCGGACCTTGTCCAGCAGGTCGCGCTCGGCCTCATCGGTGATGTTCTGGAACACCGCGTAGTCCGCGGGGCCCTCGGGCCGTTCGGAGCGCCGCGGCAGCGCCGAAGCCAGCCATCCGCGCACCTCGGTCCGCCAGGCCTGCATCTGCGGTTCGCTCATCAGGATCGCGGCGTGGACACTCCGGCCTTCAGGCCGGGGAGGAAACGCCGCTTCACCTCCCCGGAAATGTCAGTGGTATCCGATAGTGTGTTCGTATGGCCCGGTACCGGTTGCTCCCCAGCCCCGCCCAGGAAGCGGTGCTGCGGGACCACTGCGCACATGCCCGGTACGTGTGGAACCTGGCCGTCGAGCAGCACTCCCACTGGCACCCCGGCCGCAAAAGCGCGCCGGGCTACCTGGAGCAGTGCCGGCAGCTCACCCAGGCCCGGGCCGAAAACCCGTGGCTGGCCGCCGGCTCCCAGACGGTGCAGCAGCAGGCCCTGCGGGACTTCACCCAGGCGATGACGGCGTTCTTCGACCCGGGCAACCCGGCCGGGCTGCCGTCGTGGCGCAAGGCCGGGCGGCACGAGGGGTTCCGGATCGTGGGGCGCGGGCGGCAGTGGGACGTACGCCGGCTCAGCCGGAAAACCGGCCAGGTCCGGGTGCCCAAAGCCGGGTGGGTCCGGTTCCGCTGGTCCCGCGCGGTACCGCCGGGCGTCAAGTCCTATCGGGTGACGATGGACCGCGCCGGGCGCTGGCATGTTGCCTTCGCCGTGCTCCCCGGGCCGGTGCCCGCACCCGGTAATGGCCAGGTGGTGGGCATCGACCGGGGCGTGGCGGTCGCTGCGGCCCTGTCCACCGGCCAGCTGCTGCACTGCCCCGCCCTGACTGGGCGGGAGCGGACCAGGCTGCGGCGCATGCAGCGCAGGCTGGCCCACGCGAAGCGGGGCTCCCACCGCCGCGGCCGGGTCAAGCACGCGATCGCCCGGCTGCGGGCCCGCGAGACGGACCGGCGTAAGGACTGGGCGGAGAAGACCAGCACCGGCATCGCGCGGCAGTTCGACGTGATCCGGGTCGAAGACCTCCAGATCACGAACATGACCCGGTCCGCGAAGGGCACCCGGGAGAACCCGGGCCGGAACGTCCGGCAGAAGGCCGGGCTGAACCGGGGCATCCTGCGGTCGGGGTGGGGGCTGCTGGTGCGGCGGCTGGAGGAGAAGGCCCCGGGCCGGGTGGAGAAGGTCAGTCCCGCGTTCACGAGCCAGCGGTGCTCGGCGTGCGGGGAGGTGGACCGGGCTTCGCGTGAGAGCCAAGCCGTGTTCCGGTGCACTGCCTGCGGTTTCGCCGGTAACGCTGATGTGAATGCGGCCATCAACATCGCGGCGGGGCACGCCGTGACTGCGCGGGGAGGCGACGGGGTTGCCCGGCCTGTGAACCGCGAACCTCAACTGCTGCTCCAATCGGCGTAGTGGCTGGAATCCCCCACCCCCTCAGGCGGGGGAGGATGTCAAGGGCGTCTCCTCAAGCGGTCAGGACCGTGCACGCGCTGATGCCCGGCGCGCCGTAAACGTGCGTGAAGCCGACCCGCGGCTGCCGGGCCACCTGGCGGGCGCCGGCCCGTCCCTGCAGCTGGAGCACGATGTCGATGACCTGCCGCAGCCCGGACGCGCCGACCGGCTCGCCGTTGGCCAGGCAGCCGCCGTCGGTGTTGACCGGCAGCCGGCCGGTCGGCGCCGTCTCGTTCAGGTCGATCAGCTCCTGCTGCGCGCCGTCCTCGCACAGGCCGGTCTCGGCCATGTGGTAGATCTCGGCGCCCGCATCGGTGTCCTGGAGCTGGGCCACCTGCACGTCCGCGGGGGACAGGCCCGAGGCCGCGAACACGGCCCGGGCCGCGTCGACGGACGGACTGTGCCCGGCCTCGGGCGGCAGCCACGGCGCGAAGACCTCGAACGAGCCGAACCGCCGGGTCCGCTTGGCCACCGCCGCCAGCCGGACGGGTCGCTCGCACAGGTCCGCGGCCCGGTCGCCGCGGGCCAGCACCACCGCGGCGGCCCCCTCGCTGGGGGAGCAGAGCATGTACTGGGTGAGCGGCGCGTTGATCACCCGGGCCCCCATGATCTCGTCCTCGCTGAGCGCGGTCCGCCGCCAGGCGCTCGGGTTGAGCTCGCCGCACCGGAACGCCTTGGCTGCCACCTGCGCCAGGAGCCGGTCCTTCAGCCCGTGGGTGTGCAGGTACCGGCGGTCCTTCATGGCGAAGAACTGCGTCGTGACCATCAGCCCGGTCTCGCCGTACCAGGCCGCATGGCCGTAGTCCGCCGGGCTGGCCGCGAAGGCGCCGCGGGCGTGCTTGTCGAACCCGACCACGAGCGCGAGATCGGTCTCGCCCGCCCGGATCGCGTTGGCCGCCGTGGCCAGCGCCACGCCTGCGGTGGCGCACCCGTTGCGCACGTTGACGAACGGCACGCCGGTCAGGCCGAGCACGCCGACCAGCGTGTCCGGCTTGCCCGAGACGTTGCTCCCGCCCACCGCGTAGCCGATGTCGGCCCAGTTGACTCCGGCGTCGGCCAGCGCCAGCCGGCTCGCCTGGGCGCCCATCGTCATGCCGGTCAGGTCGGGGGCGTGCCGGCCGAACGGATGCAGGCCGACGCCGACGATGGCCACCTCGGTGCTCATGTGCTTCCTCCCGACGGCTCGAATGCGTAGCTGACCACGGGGGAGCCGTCCGGCCCTGGCCACAGCGGCAGCAGCGTCAGCCGCATCGCCATGCCGATCTCGAACCCGGCCGGATCGCCGAGGAGCCGTGACTCGACGATCACGTCGCCGAGATCCACGTAACCGACGCCGTAGGGGGTGAAGCCGTCGTCCGGCGGGTGGTACGGGGCCTTGGGCTCGATGGCCTGCACGGTCCACGTCCACAGCGTCCCGCGGTCGGCGAGTTCCACCCGGGCCAGGTCGGTTCCGGTGCACTTCGCGCAGCCCGCCTGCGCCGGGAAGGTCACCGTGCCGCAGCTCGCGCAGGCCGAACCGGCCAGCCGGGGCGGGTCCAGCGAACTGAACAGGGCCGGGTCCACGGCGGTCGCGGTCATGACGACGTCTCCTTCGCGTCCCCGACGGAGCGCTGCCACCGCGGCGCCTCGCCGCCCTCGATAGCCCGCCGGCGCTGGCTGATGGCCCGCCGGCCGATCGCCCAGCGGTGCACCTCGGACGGCCCGTCGTAGATCCGGAACGGGCGCACCTCGCGCAGGTAGCGGGAGAGCAGGACGTCGCCGGAGACCCCGAGCGCTCCGCAGATCTGCACCGAGCGGTCGACCACCCGGTTGACCGCCTCGGCGACGAACGTCTTGGCGATGGAGGATTCGGTCCCGCCCCGGGCCCCGCTGTCCAGCACGGCGGCGGTGTGCCAGATGAGCGCGCGGCTGGCCGCCATGTCGATCTCGGAGTCGGCCACCAGCTGCTGGACCATGCCGAGGTCGCCGAGCAGGCCGCCGAAGGCCTTGCGGGTCGCGGCCCAGTCCAGCGCGATGCCGTGCGCCCGCCGGGCCAGGCCCAGCCACCGCATGCAGTGCGTCAGCCGAGCCGGGGCGAGCCTCACCTGGGCGTACTCGAAACCGCGGTCGATCTCGCCCAGCACGGACTCCGGCCCGACCAGGCAGCCGTCGAACACCACCTCGCTGTGACCGCCGAACAGGCCCTCGTCCAGGGTCTCGATGTCCCGGACGACGCGCAGCCCCGGATGGTCGGCCTCGACCAGGAACATCGTCGCGCCGCCGCGCTCACCCGGCGCCCCGCTGGTCCGCGCCATGCAGATCGCGAAGCCCGCGCCGTGCGCGCCGCTGATGAACCACTTCCGCCCGTCGATGCGCCACCCGTCGCCGGACTTCGTCGCGGTGGTCGACAGCATCGACGGGTCGGCCCCGGCCCCGGGCGCGGGCTCGGTCATCGCGAAGCAGGACCGCGTCTCGCCCGCCGCCAGCGGACGCAGGTACTGTTCTTTCTGCTCTTCGGTGGCCACCACCTCGAGCAGGTGCATGTTCCCCTCGTCGGGTGCCGCGCAGTTCAGCGCCAGCGGGCCGAGCAGCGAGTAGCCCGCCTCCTCGAACACCACCGACTGACCGCGCACGTCCAGCCCGCAGCCGCCCCACTCGACGGCCACGTGCGGCGCCAGCAAGCCGGCCGCCCCGGCTTGCTTCTGCAGCGAGCGCCGGAGCTCATCCGGCGCGGCGTGTATCGACCCGCCGGTCTCCTCCTCGACGGGGATGACCACGTCCCGGACGAACTCCCGGGTCCGCGCGGCCAGCTCCGCCACCTCGGGGGGCACGGTGATGTCCATCGGGTCCTCCTTAGGGCGCCGGGGCGTCGTCGTCGGACAGGCGGACCAGCATCTTGCCCACGTTGGCCCCGGCCAGCAGGCCGATGAACGCGTCGACGGCGTTCTCCAGGCCGTCCACCACCGTTTGCTTGGAGACCAGCTCCCCGGTGCGGAGCCAGTTCGCCACCTGCTTCTCGAACTCGGGGCGGAGATCTTCGTGATCGCGCACGATGAAACCCCGCAGGACCAGGCGTTTCAGCACGGCCTGGATCAGGTGCCCCACCCCGGGCGCGGACGATCCGTCCTCCATCGTGGAGATCATCCCGCACAGCGCGACCCGGCCGTGCACCTTGAGCGCGTACAGGGCGGCGACGAGATGGTCGCCACCCACGTTGTCGAAGTACAGGTCGATGCCGTCCGGCGCGGCCGCCGCCAGGCCGTCGGCCAGGCCGGCCCGGTAGTCGATCCCCTCGTCGAAGCCCAGCTCGTCGACCAGGATGCGGGANNTCGCCCGCCCGGCGCAGCCCGGCGTAGGCGGTGAAACCGGTCTGGCCCATGACGCCGAGCCAGGCCGGCAGCGGGGCCAGTACCGGGTCGACGACGGTGGCCGCCGCGGCCTCGACCACGGCGTAATCGCGCCAGCCCAGACGGTGCCGCACGAAGTCCCCGGCCGCGAACCCGTCGGCCCGGCTGACGACGACCCGCCCGAGGGCCGAGCCGTCCAGCGGGCCGCCCACCGAGAAGTTGGTCGTGTAATGCTTCTCGGTCTGGTCCATCCGGCCGCGCATGGCCGGATCGACGCTCATGTACGCGTTGCGGACCAGCAGCTGGCCGGGGCCGGGCTCGTCGACCGGCCACTCTTCCACCCCGAAGTTGCCGGGCGTCGGGCGCCCGTCCGGGCGCGTGGCCAGGGTGACGATCCGCGTCGTCCGCGGGATGGGCTCGACCGCCACGGGCACCTCCTGCAACCGTCAATTCGGACCCTATACCGACGCTGGCCAGCCGGGAAGGAGTAACTGAATACAGATACTAGTTACCGGCCGGCCGGAACGCGCCGGTGACCGCCCAGTCCAGGCTCCGCTCCAGCACCGTGCGGAACTCGGCCACCGGCCAGCTGCCGAAGTCCCGGCGGCCGAGGTCGTCGACGCCGAGGTCCTGGACGTCGAACCGGCCGCGGCAGTGACCCAGCGTGAAGTAGCAGACGGTGCCCTGGCCGGAGCGCTTGAGGTACAGGACCGGGCGCGGCTCGTCGTCGCTGACGTGTCCCTCCTCGAAGCCGCGGCACTCGCCGCTGAACCGCGCGTGCAGCAGCACCTCGAGCGGCGGGTGCAGCTCGAGGACGTACAGCTCGTCGCGGACCTCGAACGGCGCCAGGCCGGCCACCAGCGGGTGCTCCGGCGCGGTGATGTGCACCGTGTACGGCGCGATCGGCGGGTGGGCCAGAAACTGCCCGCCCAGCACCTCCGCGAACCGGCCCAGCACCCGGGGGGTCCGGTACGCGCCGCCGGGCGCGGCCGGCGGGTCGATGGCCGAGTGCGTCCCGTGCAGCGCCAGCCAGCGGCCGCCCCGGTCCACGAACCCGGCCAGGGCGTCCTGCTCCGCCGGCGAGGGCCGCACGTCACAGGTGTAGCTCACCAACAGATCGGCCCGCTCCAGCGCAGTGACGCAGCCGTAATCCGAGAACACCTGGGTCCGCACCTGCTCCCGGTCGCCGAGCAGGCCGAGCAGCTGGTGCCGCGCGTAGTCGAAGTCGTGCCACCGGCCGCCGCAGACCAGGACCGCGTCCAGGCGGCCGCCCGGACCCGGCATGTCAGTACTGGACGCGGCTGATGACGCCGCCGTCCACGACCAGGTTCACCGCGGTGCAGAAGCTGGCCGCCGGGCTGGCCAGGAAGGTCACCGCGCGGGCCACCTCCTCCGGCTGGCCGAGGCGGCCGAGCGGGATGCTGGCCCGGATCGATTCGTACAACTCCGGCCGGCCCTCACGTACCTTGTCCCAGGCCCCGCCGGCGAAGAAAATCGGGCCGGGGGAGACGGTGTTGACCCGGATGCCCTTGGGGGCTAGCGAATGCCCGAGCGCGGACGCGTGCTCCAGCACCGCCGCCTTGAGCGCGGCGTAGGAGTTCGGCGCCGCCGGGAACGCGGTGTCGAACGCCGACGTGGTCCCGATCACCACGATCGCGGCCGCGTCGGACTGCTCGAGGTAGGGGACGGCCGCCTCGGCGATCCGGACGAACGGCAGCAGGTCCGCCTCGAGACTGATCCGCCACTGGTCGGGCCCCTTGACCGAGCCCGCCGACACGTTGGAGATCACGACGTCCAGCCCGGACAGTTCCTGCGCCGCGGTCTGCACGAACCCGGTCACGGCCTGCTCGTCGGACACGTCCACCGCCTGGACGTAGACCGTGCGGCCCGTCTCGCGCAGCTCCTTGGCCAGCGCCTCGAGCGGCTCGGCGCCGCGGGCGCACAGGGCCAGATCGCACCCCTCGCGCGCGAGCTCGACCGCGATGGCCCGTCCGATGCCCCGGCTGGCGCCGGTGACGAGGGCCTTGCGCCCGGTCAACTGCAGGTCCATGGCTTGCTTCCTCTCCTGNNCCGGGCTGGAGGTAGACGACGGGGCTGCGCCCGGCGGACTTGGCCCAGCCGATCAGGTCGCTGGCCGGCGGGTGCGTCCAGGCCGGACCGGATCGCGGCGTGCCCAGCACCTCGTGGTAGGTCTCCCGGAACGGCCCGTCCGGAGCGTCCGCCCGCAGCAGCGGCACGACGTCCGACTCGAACACCGGGCAGCAGTACAGCTCGTCGTCCAGCTCGAAGTCACCCACCCCGGCGCACACCGGATGATCCGGGTCGGTCACCCGCGCGGCGTACCGCGCGTACCGGAATCCCGAATCAGGCCAGCTCCGCCCCCGTAGCTCGGCCGGCGCGTAGTGGTAGCGACCGCCGAGCACCTCGGCCCAGCCCGGCCAGGCGGGCCAGCCGGCCAGCGCGTGGTGCAAGAACACGAAGCCCAGGCCGGTGTCGAGCAGGTCCAGCAGCCGCCGGGCCACCCGCGGCGCGGGCGGGACCGGCCGCGGCGCGGTCCCGCGCCGCAGGGCCAGCCCCGGCAGGTCGTAGCAGAGGACGGCGTCGAACACGCCGCGGTGCTCCGGGCCGAGCCAGTCCTGGGCGGCTGGCTGGACCGCGTGCGCGAACACCCAGCCGCGTTCGGCGCACAGGCCCGCCAGCATGCCGGTGAACGCGTCCAGGTCGACCCGGTGACCTCCGGTCACGGCCAGGAAGCGCACGCTCAGCTGCTCCCGGCGTGGCGGGTCTCGGCGTGGCGGGCCTCGGCGTCGCGGCCCAGGCGGAAGAAGTGCGCTCCGGCCGCGGTGTACCCGCCGTCCACGTAGATCACCTGGCCGGTGACGTAGCGCGAGTCGTCGGAACAGAAGAACGCGACCACGTCGGCGACGTCGCCCGGGTCCCCGTACCGCCCGGCGGGCAGCGCCCGGCCACGCCGCAGCCGAGTGGCCTCGTCGCCGTAGTGGGACAGGGTGCCTTCGGTCGGGATGATGCCAGGTCCCACGGCGTTACAGCGGATCCCGAGCGGACCGAACTCCACCGCCGCCACCCGGGTCAGGGCCTCCAGCGCCGCCTTGGACGCCGGGTAGACCCCGGCCTGCGTCGGGGAGTACTTGGCGGTGATCGAGGAGACGTTGACGATCGTGCCGCCGCCGTCGCGCGCCATCACCGGGACCAGCCGCTGCATGAGCAGCAGCGGGCCGAGCACGTTGACCGCGAGGACGCGGCTGGCCTCGTCCATCGGGGTGCTGGCGAGCGGGGTGAACCGCCAGATCGCGGCGTTGTTGACCAGGGCGTCGCACCGCTCCAGCCGGGCGGCCAGGGCGTCCACGGCGCTCTCGTCGGTGACGTCGAGGGCGCACGCGGTGGCCCCGATCTCCTTGGCGGTCCGGGTGACCTCGGCCTCGTCGGTGTCCACCGCCCACACCGCGAAGCCGTCCGCGACGAGCCGCGCGGACATGGCCCGCCCGAGGCCCCGCGCCGCACCCGTCACGACCGCCGTGCGCATCGCACCCTCCGCCCTCGGGGGCCGCCAAACAGTTTCTAGAGGCAGTGTAGCGTTTCTCTGGCACGGCCAGTACGGTAAGGGGCATGAGCAGCCGCGTGGTCGATTTGGAGCAGTGATGACCGAGTCAGCCGAACAGGATCCGATGTCGGCTCTGCCGCCCGACGTCATCCACGACCTCCACCGGCGTATGGTCCGGATCCGGCTCTTCGAGGAGACGGCAGGCAAGCTGATGGAAGCGGGCCGGCTGCCCGGCTTCCTGCACCTGTACGTCGGGCAGGAGGCGGTCGCGGCCGGCGTGATGGCCACGCTGCGGGCCGACGACGTCATCACCTCGACCCACCGCGGCCACGGGCACGCGGTGGCCAAGGGCGCGGATCTGCGTTACATGTACGCCGAGCTGTTCGGCAAGCAGACCGGCTACTGCAAGGGCCGCGGCGGCAGCATGCACATCAACGACCTGAGCATCGGCATGCTCGGCGCGAACGGCATCGTGGGCGGCGGCATCCCGCACGCCGTCGGCGCGGCGCTCGCGTCCGTCTACCGGGGCCAGGACTCGGTAGCGGTCCCGTTCTTCGGCGACGGCGCCACGAACATCGGGGTCTTCCACGAATCCGCCAACCTGGCCGCCGTGATGCACCTGCCGGTGGTGTTCGTCTGCGAGAACAACGGGTACGCCGAGTTCACCCCGCAGGACCGGCACATGCTGATCAAGGACGTCGCCGACCGGGCCGCCGCCTACGGCATGCCGTCCGACATCGTGGACGGGATGGACGTCATCGCCGTCTACCTCGCCGCCCAGCGGCTGGTGGCGCGGGCCCGGGCCGGCGAGGGCCCGTCGATGCTGGAGGCCAAGACCTACCGGTTCTACGACCACCAGGGCGTCAAGGGCCTGCGCATCCCCTACCGCACCCAGGAGGAGATCGACAGCTGGAAACAGCGGGACGCGATCACCGCCCTGGAGCAGCGCATGATCAGCGCCGGGCTGGCTACTGCGCAGGACTGCGAGAAGGTCTGGTCCGATACCGGCGAGGAGATCGCCGCCGCGATCCAGTTCGCCGAGGACAGCCCCGATCCCGACCCGGCGCACCTGCTCGACAACGTCTATACGGTGTGAGGACCCCAGTGCGCGAGATCACCTACGTCAAGGCCTTCACCGAGTCACTCATGCAGCTGATGGCCGAGGACGAAGACATCCTGGTCATCGGCGAGGACGTGGCTCAGTACGGCGGCGTGTTCCACGCCTTCGACGGGCTATGGAAGACCTACGGCGACCGCCGGGTCATCGACACCCCGATCTCGGAGATGGGCTTCATCGGGATGGGCGTCGGGGCGGCCGCGCGCGGCCTGCGGCCGGTCTGCGACCTGATGTTCTTCGACTTCATCGGCGTCGCGCTCGACCAGCTGTACAACCAGGCGGCCAAGCTGAAGTTCATGTTCGGCGGCGACGTCTCGGTCCCGCTCACGCTGACCACGGCCGGCGGAGGCGGCCTGTCGGCGGGCCCCCAGCACAGCCAGAGCCTGGAGGCGTGGCTGGCCCACGTGCCGGGCCTGAAGGTCGCGCTGCCCTCCTCACCGTACGACGTGAAGGGCCTGATGGTGGCGGCCGTCCGCGACGACAACCCGACGGTGGTCGTGCTGAACAAGCGGATGCTAGGCAGCAAGGGCCCGGTGCCCGAGGAGATCTACGAGATACCGCTGGGCCAGGCCGCCACGGTCCGCCCCGGTCGCGACGCGACCATCATCGCGGTCGGGCGCATGGTGCCCGAGTCGGTGACCGCGGCCGGCGAGCTGGCCGAGTCCGGGATCGACGTCGAGGTGATCGACGTGCGCACCGTCCAGCCGCTCGACAGCCCGACCATCCTGGAATCCATCCGCCGCACCAACCGGGCCCTGGTCGTGCACGAGGCGGTCACCTTCGGCGGCATCGGCGCCGAGATCGCCGCGCAGATCCAGGAGGAGGCGTTCGACTACCTGGACGCGCCGGTGTTCCGGCTCGGCGCGCCATTCGCCCCGGTCCCGTTCAGCCCGGTGCTCGAACGCGCCTACATCCCGGACAGCAACCGGATCGTGGCCGAGGTCCGGCGCCTGCTCGAGCGCACCGGGGGCTGACGTGGCCGTCGAGGTCCTGCTCCCCAAGCTGGGGCTGACCATGGAGTACGGGCTGATCGAGGAGTGGCTCGTCGCGCCCGGCACCGCGGTCAAGCCAGGCGACCCGCTGCTGCGGCTGGCCACCGACAAGGTGGACGTCGAGGTCGAAGCGGAAGGGTCCGGCCTGTTCCACCCGGTCGTCGCGTCGGGCGCGGAACTGCCGCCCGGCGCCCTGATCGGCTGGCTGCTTGAGACCGGCGAAGCGCTACCCGGAGCCCCCTCCGGCACGCCCGCCGCCACCGGCACGCCCGCCGCCGGGACACCAGCCACCGCGACACCCGCAGCCACCGCGACACCCGCAGCCACCGCGACACCCGCGGCCGACCCCGCCCGCAACGGACGCGTGTTCTCCTCGCCCAACGCCCGTCGGGTGGCCCGCGAGCGCGGCATCGACGTCACGCTGCTGACCGGCACCGGCCCCGGTGGCCGCATCATCACCGCCGACGTGCTGGACGCGGCCACCGCGCCAGCCAGCCCCGACGCCAGCCCCGGCGCCGTCTCGCCGCTGGTGCGCCGGGACGCCACCGCGGCCGGGGTGGATCTCGCCGCCGTGGCCGGCACCGGCCCGGGCGGCAAGGTCCTCCGCGCGGACGTCGCGGCCGCGGCCCCCCCCGCCCCCCCCCCCCCCCCCCCCCACCCCCCCCACAACCACCCCCCCCAC
>PLDT01000243.1:0-19119 GCA_003136255.1 Actinomycetota bacterium | reverse complement strand
CCGGTGAGCCTCCTCCCTGATCCGCAGCATGACCAGGATGTTGTAGTCCTCGCCGAGCGCCAGCAGGAACATGAACAGCAAGAACGGCAGGATGAAGGTCAGTCCCGGCTGGCCGGCGGCCTTGACGAACACCAGCACGGTCAGGCCCAGGGCCGAGAAGTACGACAGCACCACCGAGAGGATCAGGTACAGCGGCGCGACCAGGCTGCGCATCACCACCGCGAGCAGCACCGCGATGACCGCGATGGCGATCGGGATCACGGTGCGCAGGTCGCTGTCGGACAGCTGGGCGACGTCGTAGGTGAACGCGGCCTGCCCGGTAACACCGAACGCCGAGGCTGCGGCCAGCCGCGCCGCGCGAGCGGCGTCCCCGCGGACGGCCGGCACGGCCCGCTCGGCCGCCGTGGTGGCCGGGTTCCCGGCCGCCAGTGAGGTCGCGAACGAGATCGTGTACCCGTCCCCGCTCACGTACGACCCGCTGGCCTGGTAGGCCTGGTACGCCGCGAGCTGCGCCCGCGGGACACGCGAGCCCGACGAGGCGGTCAGCGCGCGCGGCGGCCCGTAGGTAGCGTGCAGCGCGGCGTACTGCGGCGCGGTCAGCGCCGTCCCGTTGGCGTCAAAGGGCCCGGATACCGCGGTGAACTGCGGATCCGCAGTCAGCTGGCGCTCGGCCGCCGCCACCGTGGCCGTGGCGGCCCACACCGGCTGGCGCAGGCGCAGCACGATGACGGTCGGGTTGGCCGCCGACTGCGGGAAGTGCTCGGTCAGCAGGGCGTTGCCCAGCGCGGAGTCGCTGCCGCCCGGGGCGGTCGCCGCCCCGCCGAACCCGGAGGCCAGGTAGCCGGCCGACGCCACCGCGAGCGCGCCGAAGACAACGAGCCCGGCGACCAGGGTCGCCGTCGGCCGGCGCACGATCCGCGCGCACGCCGGTCCCCACCACCCGGCGCGTCCCGCGCCCGGCCGGACCGAGGACGGCCAGAACGCGACCGGGCCGAAGATGGCCAGCAACGCGGGCAGCAAGGTGAGCCCGGCGATGAGCATCAGCCCGATCGCGATGGCCAGCGGCGCGGCCAGCCCCGAGTAGAGGCTGAACGACGCGGTGGCCAAAGACAGCAGCGCGGCGATGAGGATGCCCGCGGAGAACGTGATCGTCTCGCCGACCCGCGCCACCGAGAACACGATCGCCTCGCGGCAGGCCCGCCCGGCCCGCATCTCCTCTCGCACCCGGAACATCAGGAATAGCGCGTAATCGGTGCCCGCGCCGAGGACCAGCACGATCAGTAGCAGTGAGGCGATCTGCGACACGCCCAGCCCGTGCACCGCGGCCTCGGCCGTGAGCCGTTCGGCGACCAGCACCACGACCAGGGCGGGCAGCACGGCGATCAGCGGCGCGAGCGCCGACCGGAACACGGCCATGAGCAGGGCAACCACGAAGATGATCGAGAACCACTGGACCTCGCCGCCGGTCTTGCTGGAGGTCGCGTTGGTGTCCACCCGGGTCGCCACCGGGCCCGCTGTGTGCGCCGCCAGCCCGGCCGGCAGCGCCGCAGCCCGGATGACGTCGCGCAGGCCGGCCACCAGGCTGGCCTGCTGGGAGGTAGCCAGGCCGCCGGACTGGGCCAGCGCGGCCAGCACGGTGAGTTGCTCGGCCTGGCCGTCGGCGGACTGCCCGGCGTCCCGCACCCCGGTCACCCGGGCCACGTGGGCCAGCGCGGCGGACAGCCGCGCGATGGCCGCCTGGTCGGCAGCGCTCAGTGTCCTACCGGTCTGGGCCGCGCCGGACCGGGCGGCCACCACGGTCACCGCCGTCAGCGAGGCCCCCTGTAGCGGCGAGGCCAGCTGGGCCGCCTGCTCGCTGGGTGCGCTGGCCGGCAAGAACGAGGTGTTGTCGCTCTGCGTGACGTTCGACAGCGAAGGCAGCAGCGTCATGGCCGCGACCGTGGCCGCCACCCAGGCCAGCACGATCGCCCAGCGGAAGCGGACCGACAGCCGCCCGACCACGGCGAAGGAGGTACTCACGGAAGCTATCGTCGCCGGCCAGCGGGCGAATCCGTGAGGACTAACCGCCATCGTGGCCGGCTGAAGGCGGAATAGGTTAGGCCGGCGGGCGCGTAAAGTTGCTTCGTGGCAGATCCGCACGGTTACCGGCCCGCGCCGGGCGCGATCCCCGAGTCTCCTGGGGTCTACCGGTTCCGTGACCAGCGCGGCCGGGTGATCTATGTCGGAAAGGCCAAATCCCTCCGTCAGCGCCTGAACTCCTACTTCGCCGACTTCGCTAGCCTGCACCCGCGCACCCAGGCCATGCTGACTACCGCGGCGGCGGTGGACTGGACCGTGGTCAGCACCGAGGTCGAGGCGTTCCAGCTCGAGTACTCCTGGATCAAGGAATTCGATCCCAGGTTCAACATCAGGTACCGGGACGACAAGAGCTATCCCTACCTCGCGGTCACCATGGGCGAGGAGTACCCCCGGGTCATGGTGATGCGCGGCGCCAAGCGGAAGGGCACCAAGTACTTCGGCCCGTACAGCCACGCCTGGGCCATCCGCGACACGGTGGACACGCTGCTCCGGGTGTTCCCGGTCCGGACCTGCTCGGCCGGGGTGTTCAAGCGATCGGGCCAGATCGGCCGCCCCTGCCTGCTGGGGTACATCGGCAAGTGCTCCGCGCCGTGTGTCAAGCGGATCAGCGTGGAGGAGCACCGCGCCTTGGCCGAGGACTTCTGCGACTTCATGGCCGGGCAGACCAGCCGGTTCGCGTCCCGCCTCGAGGCCGAGATGAAGGCGGCCGCCAGGGTCGAGGAGTACGAGCGCGCGGCCCGGCTCCGCGACGACCTGCGGGCCCTGGAGCGCGCGATCGAGAAGCAGGCGGTGGTGTTCGGCGACGGCACCGACGCCGACGTGATCGCGCTGGCCGAAGATGAGCTCGAGGCGGCGGTTCAGGTGTTCTACGTGCGCGGCGGCCGGGTCCGCGGCCAGCGCGGCTGGGTGCTGGACAAGATCGAAGAGGTAACTACGGCCACGTTGGTGGAGAACTTCCTCGGCCAGGTCTACGGCGATGGCCCGGGCGGCGCCGAGGCGATCAACGCCGGCCTGCCCCGCGAGATCCTGGTGCCCGAACTGCCGCCCGATCCGGCGACGATGACCCAGTGGCTGGCCGAACGCCGGGGCGGACCGGTCAGCCTGCGGGTCCCGCAGCGCGGCGACAAGAGGGCGCTGCTGGAGACCGTGGCCCGCAACGCGGCCGAGACCCTGGCCCTGCACAAGACGCGCCGGGCCAGTGACCTGACCACCCGGAGCAAGGCGTTGAACGAGATCCAGGAGGGGCTCGGCCTGGACGACGCGCCGCTGCGGATCGAATGCTACGACGTGTCCAATCTGCAGGGCACGCACGTGGTCGCGTCGATGGTCGTGTTCGAGGACGGCCTGGCGCGCAAGAGCGAGTACCGCCGGTTCGCGATCAAGGGCCTGGACGGCACCGACGACATCTCCGCGATCCACGAGGTGATCTTCCGGCGGTTCCGCCGGTACCTGGCCGAACGAGAGAAGACCGGCGAGCTGGATATTCTGGGCGACCCCGAGGCGGCCGAAGATCAAGATCCTTTGGCCGAACGGGCCGTGGCGGGGGCACAGCAGAAATTCGCCTACCCACCCAACCTGGTCGTAGTCGACGGCGGTCCCTTGCAGGCCGACGCGGCGGCGCGAGCCCTGGCCGAACTCGGCATCGACGACGTGGCGGTCTGCGGATTGGCCAAGCGCCTGGAGGAAGTCTGGCTGCCGGGTCAGGAGTACCCGGTCATCCTGCCGCGCAGCAGCGAGGGACTGTATCTGCTGCAGCGGGTCCGGGACGAGGCGCACCGGTTCGCTATCACCTACCATCGGCAGAAGCGGAGCAAGGCGGCCACCGCCAGCGCGCTCGACGACGTGCCCGGGCTCGGCCCGGCCCGGCGCGCCACGCTGCTCAAACACTTCGGCTCGGTGCGCAAGCTCCGCGCCGCGAGCGTGGCGGAGATCACGGCCGTACCAGGCATCGGCCCCAAGCTCGCGGCCACCATCGCGGCGGCCCTGGGTTCCAACTCTCTTCCTGAGGGGACACCATCCCACGGGGCAAAGGAGCTTCATGAGGACGGCTGACGATCAGACCGACGTCGTGATCATCACCGGGCTGTCCGGGGCGGGACGGTCCACCGCGGCCAAGGCGCTGGAGGATCTCGGCTGGTACGTGGTGGACAACCTGCCCCCGACCCTGCTGCCGACCATGGTCGACCTGGCCGCCAGGACCAACGGGGCGGTGTCGCGGATGGCCGCGGTCATCGACTTCCGCAGCCTGGCCTTCAGCACGGACCTCAAGTCGGCGGTCAGCGAGCTGGCCGCGCGCGGCATGGCCGCGCGCATCGTATTCCTGGAGGCGGCCGACGACACGCTGGTGCGCCGGTTCGACAGCGAGCGGCGGCCGCATCCGTTGCAGGGCACCGGCCGGGTACCCGACGGCATCCTGGCCGAACGGGAACTGCTGCGCGAGGTGCGCGGCGACGCCGACCTGGTCCTCGACACGTCCCGGCTCAATGTCCACCAGCTGCGCGCCAGGATCAGGGACTCCTTCGGCGCCGGGACCGCGGCCGGCCTGCGCCTGTCGCTGATCTCGTTCGGCTACAAGTACGGCCTGCCGGTCGATGCCGACATGGTGGCGGACTGCCGTTTCCTGCCCAACCCGCACTGGATCCCCGAGCTCGCCCCGATGACCGGGCAGGACGCGCCGGTCCGGGATTACGTGCTGGCCCAGCCCGGTGCCGAGGAGTTCCTGCGGAACTACACCGAGCTGCTGGGGGTGGTGCTGCCCGGCTATGAACGCGAGGGGAAGCGGTTCGTGACCTTCGCAGTGGGCTGCACCGGCGGCAAGCACCGCAGCGTCGCGATCGCTGACGAGCTGGCCGCGCGTCTCGCGGCGGTCACCGATCCGGCGTCCGCCGCGGGCATGCACGTCCAGGTCGCGCACCGGGATCTGGGGCGGGAGTGACCTTGACCGGTGTACGGGCCGTGGCCCTGGGCGGCGGGCACGGGCTAGCCGCGTCGCTCGGGGCGCTGCGCCGGGTGACCGACGACCTCACCGCGATCGTGACGGTGGCCGACGACGGCGGCTCAAGCGGCAGGCTGCGCCGCGACTACGGCGTGCTGCCGCCCGGTGACCTACGGATGGCCCTAGCCGCGCTGTGCCGGGACGACGAGTGGGGCAACACCTGGAGCAAGGTCGTCCAGCACCGGTTCACCAGCTCCGCCGAGGACTCCGCGGGGCTGGCCGGCCACGCCGTCGGCAACCTGCTCATCGTCGCGCTCTGGGACCTGCTCGGTGACACGGTCGCCGGGCTGGACTGGGTCGGCCGGCTGCTCGGCACGGGCGGCCGGGTCCTGCCGATGGCCGCGGTGCCGCTCGACATCGTGGCCGAGGTGGTCGGGGCGGACCCGGTCCGGCCCGACGAGGTCACCGTGGTCCGGGGCCAGGAGGCGTGCGCCACCACCCCGGGCCAGGTCCGGTCGATCACGCTGCTGCCGTCCGATCCGCCCGCCGTGCCCGAGGCGGTGCGGGCGGTGCTCGACGCCGACTGGGTGATACTCGGCCCGGGGTCGTGGTTCACCAGCGTGCTGCCGCACTTGCTCGTCCCGGAGCTCGCGGCCGCGCTGCACGTCACGACCGCGCGGCGGCTGGTGGTGCTCAACCTCGTGCCGCAGCCGGGGGAGACGGAGGGCTTTTCCCCGCATAAGCACCTGGAAGTCCTGGCCGGGCACGCGCCCGCCCTTACCGTGGACGTAGTCCTGGCGGACGCCAAGGCCGCGGGGACGGGTAACGTGGCCGATCTGGAGCGGGCGGCGAACATGCTCGGAGCCGAGCTGATGATGGCCGACGTGGCCGCGGCCGACGGCACGCCTCGCCACGAGCCCAAGCTCCTCGCGGGGGCGTACGCGCATATCTTCCGGGAAGCCAGTTCGACGGCCCGGCTAACTTGGGGGGAGTGACGCCGATGGCGATGACCGGTGTGGTGAAGGACGAGCTCAGCCGGGTCACGGTGATCAAGCCGTGCTGCCGTAAGGCGGAGGTCTCCACCCTGCTCAGATTCGCCGGCGGACTGCACCTGTCCGAGGGCCGGGTGGTGATCGAGGCGGAACTGGACACCGGCGCGGCGGCCCGGCGGCTGCGGGCCAGCATCACCGAGGTGTTCGGGCACCCGGCCGACTTCCTGGTCCTCGCGCCGAGCGGGCTGCGCAAGGGCAACCGGTACCTGGTCCGGGTCGACAAGGGTCAGGCCGGCGAGACGCTNNACCGAGCCCGGCCGGTCGATGGCGCTCGAGATCACCTGCCCTGGCTCCGAGGCGGCACTCGCCCTGGTCGGCGCGGCCCGGCGGATGAAGATTCACGCCAAGGCCCGCGACGTGCGCGGCGTGGACCGCGTGGTGATCAGGGACGGCGAGGCGATCGCCGCCATGCTGACCCGGCTCGGCGCGCACCAGGCCGTGCTGGCCTGGGAGGAGCGCCGGATGCGCCGTGAGGTCCGGGCCACGGCGAACCGGCTGGCCAACTTCGACGACGCCAACCTGCGCCGCAGCGCCCGGGCCGCGGTGGCAGCCGGCGCACGCGTGGAGCGCGCCCTGGAAATCCTAGGCCAGGACGCCCCGCAGCACCTGACCATGGCGGGCGAGCTGCGGATGGCCCACCGCCAGGCCAGCCTGGAGGAACTGGGCCAGCTGGCCGACCCGCCGCTGACCAAGGACGCCATCGCGGGCCGCATCCGCCGTCTGCTGGCCATGGCCGACCGCCGGGCCGGCGAGCAGGGCATCCCGAGCACCGAGGCCTTCCTGACCGTCGACATGCTGCCCTAGCCGGCCGTATTTCCAACCACCTCACCGGTACAATGTCCCATTGTGCCGGTTATAACCGGATCTATGTTCCATCGTGCCGGATGGTGCTGGCCCGGCGGAGCGCGACGGCGGGCCGTGGGCGGGATTCCGGGCGGTCAGCCCGAGATGGGGCGGATCGCGGTTGGGAACCCGGTCCAGCGCAGCTGCGGCGGAAGGTGGGCCGCGTCGTTGAAGCTGATCAGGCCCGCGGGCGAGCCGGGCGAGTAGGTGAGGATGGTTAGGGCGCAGTTCATCTGGTTCAGCCCTATCCAGCGCCACGGCGGTGCGTTCAACGTCTGGCTGACCAGCCAGCCGATGAGGAAGTTGTGGGTCACGACAAGTTCGTACTCCGTACCCTGCTCGCCGCCTGGGCGCGCGAACCGCTCGAGCGCGGCAGCCGCCAGTTTCGGGCCGTCCGCGCGCTCGGCCGCCGAGAACCCGGCCACGAAGGCGGTGAAGTGGGGCGGCACGGCGTCCGGGTCGGGCACCGACGGCAGGTAGTCCCCGGCCAGCTCACACTCCGAGACCGGGACGCCGGGCAGGCTGGCCGCGATCAGGCGCGAAGTCTGCGCGGCCCGGGGCAGCGGCCCGTGGTAGATGGCGGAGAACGGCACGTCCCTCAGTCGCTGCCCGGTCAGCCGGGCCTGCTGTTGCCCGGCCGCGCTGAGCGGGCCGTCGTGCGGGTCGGCTAGGCCGTGCCTGACCAGGTAGAGGAAACGAGTCACTGGCCGTCTCCGCGTCTATCGGGATCGCGCCGGATATCCTCCGGCATCGACGAGTATGCCTGGTCGGCGTGATCCGGCGCCAAGTAGGCGATCGTGGCCGCCGCCAAGGCCAGGAACGAGAGTGTGGTCAGGCCGACTCGCAAGCCGAACTCGTCGGCCAGGAAGCCGATGGCGGGCGGACCGAGCAGGAACCCGCTGTAGCCGAGCATCGAGGTCATGGCCACCCCGTCCGATCCGGCCAGCAGCCCGGCCCGGGCGATGGCGGCCGGGAACAGGTTGGCCAGCCCGAGCCCGGTGACCGCGAACCCGGCCAGCGCCAGCCCTACGTCCGGGGCCAGCGAGGCTACGAGCATGCCGGCGCACGCCGTCAGGCCGCCCAGCACCAGGACCCGGGTGCGGCCCAGGCGCTCCAGGAGGAACGTGCCGGAGAGGCGGCCGGTCGCCTCGGCGAGCGCGAAGGCCGCGTAGCCCGCTGCGGCCAGCCCGGGGCCGGCCCCGAGGTCCTGCCGCAGGTGCAGCGCGCCCCAGTCGCCGATGGCGCCCTCGTCGTAGGCGGCGCACAGCGCGATCAGGCCGAACAGCCCCACTACCCGGCCCGTCGTCAGCGCGCGGCCCCAGGCCGGTGCCGACTGGCTTTCCGGCGTTGCCCAGGCCGGGTCGGCGGGCAGCCAGCGGGCGGAGGCCAGCAGTGTACGACCGGCCAGGCCGCTGACCAGCAGTCCGACCAAGGCGACCAGCGACAGGTGCCGGAGCGGGGACAGGTGCGGCGCGAGCAGCCCGCCCAGGCCCGCCCCGGCCAGGCCACCGAAGCTCCACGCGGCGTGGAAGCCCGGCATGACCGGCCGGCGCAGCGCCGCGACCAGCTCCACGGCGATGCTGTTCATGGCCACGTTGAGGCAGCCGTAGGTGGCCCCGAAGACCAGCAGCGCGAGGCCGAGCGTGGTCGCCGACCGGGCTAGCGCGGGCAGCACCAGGGTCACCGACAGCAAAGCGCAGGAGATCACCCCGACCCGCTGGCTGCCCAGCCGGCGGCACAGCGCCCCGGCGATCACCATGGTGGCCACCGCGCCGGCCGACAGGCCCAGCAGCGCGAGCCCCAGGACCGCGGACGAGGCGCCGGTCTGCTCCTTGACCGCGGGCACCCGGACCGCCCAGCTGGCGAAGATGAACCCATGCGTCGCGAACACCGCGCACAAGGCCGCCCGGGTCGCGGTCAGCCGAGCCGGGACATGCCGGGCCGCGTCGTCAGGCCGGGCCGCGTCGTCAGGCCGGGCCCGGTCGTGGGGTCTGCGGTGCGCCGCGGACCCGAGCTGCTGGACTTTGTTTACCAGCGACACAACACAAGACTAAGCACATGACGCGGACCTGGCCCGGCCGCCGGACCCGGCCATCCTCGACGCCTAGCAGGCGCAGTCCGGACGCTGATCCGCCAGGCGCGCGGCCAGGTAGGCGCGCTCGGCCGCGTTCCCGGTCAGGGCTAGCGCTTCGGAATAAGCCTGGGCCGCTTCGCCGGGCCGGCCCAGGCGCCGCAGCAGGTCGGCGCGGATCGCGTGATGCAGGTAGTACCGGTCTAGGTCGAGTCCGTCGACCAGGGTGAGCGCCGCCGCCGGGCCCTGCACCTCGGCCACCGCGACGGCCCGGTTGAGAGCCACCACCGGGCCGGGCGCGACCACCAGGAGCTGGTCGTACAGCTGCAGGATCTGTCCCCAGTCGGTGACCGCAGCGGCCGGCGCGTCGCTGTGCACGGCGTGGATCGCCGCCTGGATCTGGTACGCACCGGGCCGGCCGCGCCGCAGGCAGCACCGGACGAGGTCCTGTCCCTCGGCGATGAGCTCCCGGTCCCAGCGGGCCCGGTCCTGGTCGGCGAGCAGGACCAGGGAACCATCCGGGCCGGTCCGCGCCGCCCGGCGGGACTCGGTGAGCACCATCAGCGCCACCAGGCCCAGCGCCTCGGGCTCGTCCGGCATGAGCTCGACGAGCAGCCGCCCGAGCCTGATCGCCTCGGCGCACAGGTCGCCGCGGACCAGCCGGTCTCCCGAACTCGCCGTGTATCCCTCGTTGAAGATCAGGTAGACCACGGCGAGCACCGCCGCCAGCCGTCCGGGCAGGTCGGCCTCGGCGGGCACGCGGTAGGGGATCCCCGCGTCGCGGATCTTGCCCTTGCCCCGGACCAGGCGCTGGGCCATAGTCGGCTCGGGCACCAGAAACGCGTGCGCGATCTCGGCCGTGGAGAGCCCGCCCAGCAGCCGGAGCGTCAGCGCCACCTGGGCGGCGGTGCCCAGCGCCGGGTGGCAGCANNGCGTCCTGGACCGCGTCCTCGGCGGTGTCGATGTCGCCGAAGACGCGAGTCAGGACGGCCACGGCCCGGCCGTATTCCGCACGGAAGACACCTTCGATGTCGGCGAGCGCGGGACCGGGCACCCTCAGCCCGTGCCTACGTCCGGGGCCTCATCATGGAACGGCCGCACCTCGATCGGGACCGCGCACGCGCGGGTCGCCTTGCGGCCCCATTCCAGCGCGGAATCCAGATCGGGGGCCTTGATCACCCAGAAGCCGCCCACGTGCTCCTTGCCTTCGACGAAGGGCCCGTCGGTGATGAGGACGTCGCCGCCGTCCGCCCGGACCACGGTCGCCGTGCTGGACGGGTACAGCCCGCCGGCGAAGACCCACGCGCCGGCCTGCTGAAGCTCGGTGTTCAGCGCGTTGACGTCCGCCACGGTCTTCTCCATGACCTCTGGCTCGGGAATGCCGCCCTCGGGGTGGTACACGCTGAGCAGGTACTGCTTCATCTTGTCCCTCCTAGACGTTGACGCTCGCATGTGCCAGCGTCTCACCTCCTATACGAACGCCACGCTCCCGAATCGACATCACCCCCCGCAGATCCCTGGCCCATCCGGAAAGGTACCGGGTGCCCGTTCCCTAGCCCGTCCGGAAAGGATCCGGGCACATCTCGCCCGTTCAGGAAAGAACCTTGTCTTTTTGATAAGGTCTAGACCTCAGGAGTCTGTGCATGCCTGCCCGGTACAGGGGCCCCGACAGGCTCGCCTTCCGGGGTCATCCCGGGGGCGGCGTCCGATAGTCTTCGACCGCTGGCGATCGCGGGGATCGACGAGGAGATTTAGTACTGTGACCATTCGCGTGGGAATCAACGGATTCGGCCGCATCGGCCGTAACTTCTGGCGGGCCGTCAACGTCGCGGACGGCGACCGTGGCTTCGAGATCGTCGCGGCGAACGATCTCGGCGACATCGCCACCATGGCGCACCTGCTCAAGTACGACACCGTGCTCGGCACCTTGCCGCACGACGTGTCGGTATCCGGCGACACGATCCTGGTCGGCGCCAAGTCGATCAAGATCCTCGCCGAGCGCGATCCGGCCAAGCTGCCCTGGCGCGAGCTCGGGGTGGACATCGTGATCGAGTCCACCGGCCGGTTCACCACCGGGCCGACGGCGGGCGCACACCTTGAGGCGGGCGCGAAGAAGGTCATCATCTCCGCGCCGGCCAAGGAAGAAGACATCACGATCGTGATGGGGGTCAACGACGACGCGTACGACCCCGCCACGCACGACATCTTGTCCAACGCGTCGTGCACCACGAACTGCGTCGCGCCCCTGGCCAAGGTGCTGCTGGACAACTTCGGCTTCGTCAGGGGCCTGATGACCACCATCCACGCCTACACCAACGACCAGGTCATCCTGGACTTCCCGCACAAGGACCTGCGCCGGGCCCGGGCCGCGGCGCAGAACATCATCCCGACCACGACCGGGGCGGCCAAGGCGACCGCGCTGGTGCTGCCCGAGCTGAAGGGCAAGCTGGACGGGCTGGCCATGCGGGTCCCGGTGCCGGACGGCTCGGTGACGGACCTGGTGGTCGAGCTGGGCCGCGAGGTGACCAAGGACGAGGTGAACGCCGCATACAAGGCCGCCGCCGAGGGGCCGCTCAAGGGTTACCTGTACTACACCGAGGACCAGATCGTGTCCTCCGACATCGTCGGCTCGCCCGCGTCGTGCACCTTCGACGCCTCGCTCACCATGGCGTCCGGCAACCAGGTCAAGGTCATCGGCTGGTACGACAACGAGTGGGGCTACGCGAGCCGGATCGTCGACCTGACCGCGCTCGTCGCCTCCCGGCTGCGTTAATGCGATCCGTCGACGACCTTGAGGTACTCGGCCGCCGGGTACTGCTGCGGTCGGACCTGAACGTCCCCCTGGACCTGACCGGCACCGGGGAGATCACCGACGACGGCCGGATCAGGGCCAGCCTGCCGGTGATCAGCAAGCTGTCCGACCGGGGCGCGCGGGTCATCATCCTCGCGCATCTCGGGCGGCCCAAGGGCGACTCGTTCGCCGAGCGGGCGGCCGGCGGCCCGTCGCTGCGCCCGGTCGCCGAGCGGCTCGGCGACCTGCTGGGACGGCCGGTGGCGTTCGCCACCGACGTGGTCGGCGAGTCGGCGTCCAAGACCGTGTTCAGCCTGGGCGACGAGGACGTCGCGGTGCTCGAGAACGTACGCTTCGAGCCGGCCGAAACCAGCAAGGACGACGCCGAGCGGGGCGCGTTCGCCCAGCAGCTGGCCCGCTTCGGTGAGCTGTACGTGGACGACGCGTTCGGTGCCGTGCACCGCAAGCACGCCTCCGTCTACGACCTGCCCGCGCTGCTGCCGCACGCCGCTGGTGACCTGGTCCGGAATGAGCTGTCGGTGCTGCGCCAGCTCACCAGCGACCCGGCGCGCCCGTTCGTGGTAGTGCTCGGCGGCAAGAAGCCGTCGGACAAGCTCGCCGTGATCGAGAAACTGCTGGACCTGGCCGACCGCATCTTGATCGGCGGAGGCATGGGGTACACGTTCCTCGCCGCGCAGGGCTACGAGGTGGGCAACTCGGTGCTCGAGGCCGACCAGATCCCCGCGGTCAAGGCGGTGATGGAGGAAGCGAAGCGGCGTGGCGTGGAACTCGTGCTGCCCGTCGACCTGGTCGCCGCGACGCACTTCGCCCCCGACGCCGAGCATTCCGTGGTGCCGGTGACCGCCTTCCCGGCCGACCGGGAAGGCGTGGACGCAGGCCCGCAGACCCGGGCCCTGTTCGCGGAGAAGCTGGCCGACGCCAAGACGGTGTTCTGGAACGGACCGGTCGGCGTGTTTGAGTTTCCCGCCTTCGCCGCGGGCACCCGCGCGGTGGCAGAGGCGGTCGCCCGGGTCGACGGGCTGACCGTGGTGGGCGGCGGCGACTCGGCCGCGGCGGTCCGCGTGCTCGGTCTCGACGAGGGCGCGTTCGGACACATCTCCACCGGCGGCGGCGCGAGCCTGGAGTACCTCGAGGGCAAGACCCTGCCCGGGCTGACGGCACTGGAGGACGGTTCATGACACCACAGCCCCGCGCGGCCGGGACCCGGCTGCCACTGATGGCGGGCAACTGGAAGATGCACGAGAACCATCTCGAGGCGATCGCGCTGGTCCAGAAGCTGGCGTTCACCCTGACCGGACGGGACTACGACGCCGTCGAGGTGGCGGTCCTGCCGCCGTTCACCGCGCTGCGCAGCGTGCAGACGCTGATCGACGGGGACAAGCTGCGCATCTCCTACGGTGCGCAGGACCTGTCCCCGTACGACTCAGGCGCCTACACCGGCGACGTGTCCGGACCCATGCTGGCCAAGCTGGGCTGCGGCTACGTGCTGGCCGGGCACTCCGAACGCCGCCAGCACCACCACGAGACCGACGAGGTGGTCAACACCAAGGTGCAGGCCGCGCTGCGGTCGGGGCTGACGCCCATTCTGTGCCTGGGGGAGTCCCTCGACCTCCGCCAGTCGGGCCGGCACGTGCAGCACTGCACGGGTCAACTCGACCGGTCGCTGAAGGAGATCCCGTCCGACGCGGTGGCGGCGATGGTGATCGCCTACGAGCCGGTCTGGGCCATTGGCACGGGTATGGTGGCCACGCCAGCGGACGCGCAGGAGATGACCTCGGCAATTAGGTCGCGGATTTCGGAGCTTCATGACGCCGAGACGGCCACGAGTGTGCGTATCCTGTATGGCGGGTCCGTCAAGCCCGACAACGTCGCGCCGATCATGGCGCAGCCGGACGTCGACGGCGCCTTGGTCGGAGGCGCTAGCCTCGATGCCGGCCAGTTCGCTCAGATCTGCCGGTATCGTGAGCTGGCGGCTTAGGTCTTCCCGGCAGGAGAGGGATAACAGAGATGATCATCGGGCTTTCCGTTATCCTGATCATTACGAGTCTGGTGATGGTCCTCCTCGTCCTGCTGCACAAGGGCAAGGGTGGCGGCCTGTCTGACCTGTTCGGCGGGGGGGTGTCCTCGACCCTTGGCTCCTCCTCCGTCGTCGAGCGGAACCTGGACCGGATCACCGTATTCTTCGGTGTCCTCTGGTTCGTGGACATCATCGTTCTCGGCTGGCTGGTCAATCACTAACGCGTACGTCTTCCCGCACCGAAGTTCTGCGTTTTACAGCTCTATGGCCTTCAAGGGGTGATCTGTGAGTAGTGGCAACGCCATTCGCGGCAGCAGGGTCGGCGCGGGACCCATGGGCGAGGCCGAGCGCGGCGAGTCCGCGCCGCGTGTCTGGGTGTCGTTCTGGTGCGCTAACAAGCACGAGACCCGGCCGAGTTTCGCCACCGACGCCGCCATACCCGAGACCTGGGAGTGCCCGCGGTGCGGCAACCCGGCCGGCCAGAACGAGCAGGAGCCCCCGGCTCCGCCGCGCGTCGAGCCCTACAAGACGCACCTCGCGTACGTGAAGGAGCGCCGCAGCGACTCCGACGGCGAGGCGATCCTCGCCGAGGCTCTGGCGCGCCTGCGCCGCGCCGCCTCTGCCTGAACCCTGACTGGAACGTCGTGGGCCGCTGCCCCGCAGGACGCGGGTAGCGGCCCACAATAATGAGGCACGTGGACGCCGAAAGCTTCGATCCGGCCGCCGGACCCGGCGGGCACGACCTGTCCGCAGGCGGGGACGTCATGGACCGGGTGACGCAGTGTGCCCGGACGGCACTGTGCCGCTACGATTGCCACCCCGACGCGTCGGTCGAACTGCTCAACGTCTCGGAGAACGCCACCTTCCTGGTGTCTGACCCCGGCTCCGGTCCCTCGGTTCTGCGCGTGCACCGCCTCGGCTACCACACCGAGCCGGAGATCGCGTCCGAGCTGGCCTGGATGGACGCACTGCGAGCGGAAGCCGGCGTGCGCACACCGCGCGTGCTGCCCGCCGCCGACGGGCAGCGGGTGGTGACGGTGGCCCAGGACGAGACAGCGGCCCGGCACTGCGTGCGCTTCGAGTTCCTGCCCGGTACCGAGCCCGGGGGAGAGCCTGGGGGCCAGCTGACCGGCCGTCACTTCGAGGAGCTGGGCGAGATCACCGCGCGGATGCACCGGCACGCCCGCGTCTGGGCCCGGCCGGCCGGGTTCGCCCGGTTCCACTGGGATTACGCAGCGGCGTTCGGCGACCAGGCCCGGTGGGGACGGTGGCAGGAGGGCCTCGGCGTCGGCCCTGCCGAACGCCACGTGCTCGGCCGCCTCGACCAGGCCCTGCACGCGCGCCTGAAGGCGTTCGGCCAGAGCCCGGAGCGCTACGGCCTGGTGCACGCCGATACCCGGCTGGCCAACCTGCTGGTGCACCAGGGATCGGTCAGCGTCATCGACTTCGACGACTGCGGATTCAGCTGGTATCTGTACGACCTGGGGACCACGGTGAGCTTCTTCGAGCACTCGCCCGAGGTGCCGGGGCTGATAGACAGCTGGCTGACCGGGTACCGCCGGGTTGGCCGGCTGCCCGCCGAGGACGAGGCCGAGATCTGGACGTTCATTATGTTCCGGCGGCTGCTCCTGCTCGCGTGGATCGGAACGCACCAACGCGCCGACATCGCCGCCGAGCTCGGTGCCGGGTACGCGCAGGGCAGCTGCGACCTGGCGGAGTCATACCTGAGCACACACCGGACAGGGAGCTGACATGTTCACATCGATCGCCGGCCGCGCCGTGGTGGTGACCGGCGGCACCCGTGGCATCGGCAAGGGCATCGCCAGCGTGTTCGCTCGCAACGGCGCCCGGGTTCTCATCACTGGCCGTGATTCGGACGTCGCCCGGGCCGCCGCCGAGGAGCTTGACGCCCTCGCGGAGCGCCCCGGGGAGGTCTCGTTCGTTCAGGCCGACGTGTCCAGCCGGGAGGACTGCCGGCGGATGGCGGCCATGTCCCAGGAGCGGCTGGGCGGCATCGACGTGTTGTGCGCCAACGCCGGCGTCTTCCCGCCCAGTCGCCTGGCGGACATGACCGAGGAGGTGCTCGACCAGGTGCTCGGCACCAACCTGAAGGGCACCGTGTTCTCCGTCCAGGCCTGCCTGCCCGCACTGGCCCGGTCCGGCCGGGGCCGGGTCATCCTCACCTCGTCCATCACCGGACCGATCACCGGCTTTCCGGGCTTGGCGCACTACGGCGCGAGCAAGGCCGCCCAGCTGGGCTTCATGCGGACCGCCGCGATCGAACTGGCGCCCCGCCGCATTACCGTCAACGCGGTACTCCCGGGCAACATCCTCACCGAAGACCTGGCCTCGCTCGGTGAGCAACACACGGCCAAGATGGCGCTGTCGATACCCCTGCGCCGCTTGGGCAGCGTCGATGAAATCGGCTACGCCGCGCTCTTCCTCGCCACCGAGGAAGCGGGCTTCATCACCGGCCAGACGATCGTCATCGACGGCGGCCAAGTACTCCCCGAGACCCTAGAAGCCATCGCCGCAGCCGAAGCCGCCGGGGTCTTATCGATCGGGCGGCCACTGGTTCGCGACCAGGGTGAGGACGTCGTAGGTGGCCACGGACTTGCCGTTCTGGTTGGTCACATCCGCGTCCCAGCGCACCTCGCCGTGCCCCGCGTCTTCCCGCGGCGTGATCTGCTTGGCGGTGAGCGTCACGGTGAGCTCGTCACCCGGATACACCGGGGTCAGGAAGCGCAGGTTCTCCAGGCCGTAGTTGGCCAGCACGGGTCCCGGGTCGGGCTGCACGAACAGGCCGGCCGCGAAGGAGAGGATGAGGTACCCGTGAGCCACCCGGCCGTCGAAGAACGGGTTGGCCCGGGCCGCCTCCTCGTCCATGTGCGCGTAGAAGGTGTCGCCGGTGAACTCGGCGAAATGCTCGATGTCGGCCAGCGTCACCTGGCGCGGGCCAGCCACCACGGTGTCGCCGATCCGCAGCTCGGCGAGGGACTTGCGGAATGGATGGCCGCCGTCCGGGCGCCGCTCCGTCCCGGCCACCCAGCGGCCGGTCACCGCGGACAGCACCCGCGGGCTGGCCTGCACCGCCGTACGCTGCATGTGGTGCAGCACGCCGCGGATGCCGCCCAGCTCCTCGCCGCCGCCGGCCCGGCCCGGCCCGCCGTGGACCAGTATGGGCAGCGGTGACCCGTGCCCGGTTGACTCGGCCGCGTCATCACGGTCCAGCACGAGCAGCCTGCCGTGCCACGGCGCCAGGCCGAGCACCACATCCCGGGCGAAGCCCGGATCGGCGGTGACGATCGACCCGGCCAGGCTGCCCCGGCCGCGGGCCGCGAGCTCGATCACCTGATCGGTGTCCCGGTAGCCGATGATGGTGCTGACCGGCCCGAACGCCTCGACCTGATGCGGCTCGGGGCGGCCGGGGTCATCGGCCTGCAGGAGCAGCGGGGCCATGAACGCGCCGCGCTCGGCGCTGGCCCCCACCACGTCCACGTGGTCCTGATCGCCGGACACGATGCGTCCCGCCGACAGCAGGGCCTTGACCGACCGGCGCACCTCCTCGCGCTGCTCCAGGCCGGCCAGCGGACCCATCCGCACGCTCTCGTCCGCCGGGTCGCCCACCACCACCTGGGCCAGCCGGTCGCGGACCGCCTCGGCCACCTGGCCGGCCAGCGCGGCCGGGACGAGGGCCCGCCGGATCGCGGTGCACTTCTGGCCCGCCTTGACCGTCATCTCGCTGACCAGCTGCCGGACGTACAGGTCGAATTCGGGCGTGCCCGACCCGGCCTCGGGTCCGAGGACCGAGCAGTTCAGCGAGTCGGCCTCGGCGTTGAACCGTACCGACCGCCCGACGATGGCCGGGTGGGCCCGCAGCTGCTGCGCGGTGGCGGCCGACCCGGTGAACGCCACCAGATCCTGTTCGCCGAGATGGTCGAACAGGTCGCCGACGCTACCGCAGACCAGCTGGATCGAGCCCTCCGGTAGCAGCCTGGACGCCACGATCAGTTCGACCAGCCGGGCCGTTAGGTATGCCGTCTGGGTGGCCGGCTTGATCAGGCTGGGCATTCCGGCGATGAACGATGGCGCGAGCTTCTCCAGCGGGCCCCAGACCGGGAAGTTGAAGGCGTTCACCTGGACCGCGACGCCTTGCAGCGACGTCATGATGTGCTGCCCGGCGAACTGGCCGGACCTGCCGAGCGGCTCCAGCCCGCCGTCGAGGTACACCGTGTCGTTCGGCAGCTCGCGCCTGGCCTTGCTGGCGTAGCCGAGCAGCACCCCGATTCCGCCATCGACGTCGAACTTGGAATCGCCGAGCGTCGCGCCCGTCCGGGCGGACAGCGCGTACAGCTCCTCGCGGTGCTCGCGCAGGTGCGAGCCGAGCGCCTTGAGCAGGGCCGCCCGCTGGTGGAAGGTCAGCTCGCGAAGCGCGGGCCCGCCCGTCGAGCGGCCGTAGTCCAGGGCGGCGTTCATGTTCACGCCGGCAGAGGAGACCCTGGCGACTTCCTCCCCGGTGACCGCGTCGAAGACAGGGCGGCCCTCGTCGTCCGGTGTCACCCAGGTTCCGCCTACGTAGCTTCGCAGCAGCGCCATTGCCAGCTCCTCGCCTTTCCTGACCGGTCGTTCGGTACGTTATCTTGTCGGCATGGCGCACGGCCAGACCACCAACCACGGGCAGACCAGCAACAGCCCGCCTGACCGCGGCACCCTGCTACCCGCTGCCGCGCCGTCCACGCCGTCCGCGCCGTCCGCGCCGCGCCGCGGCAGGCCGGGGTACGACCTGGAGTCCCTGCTGGCCGTTGCCGTCACCGTCTTCAACGAGCGCGGCTACGACGGCACCAGCATGGAGGACCTGTCACGCCGCCTCGGCATCTCTAAATCCTCGATCTACTACCACGTGGACAGCAAGGAGGAGCTGCTTGCCCTGGCGCTCGGCCGGGCGCTCGACGGCCTCTTCGCCGCCGCTGACCAGGTGCAGGCCAGCGACGCGACGGCAATCGAGCGGCTTGAGCAGCTCGTCCGCGGGAGCGTGCAGGTGCTGGCTGACCGGCTGCCCTACGTCACGCTGCTGCTGCGGGNNCTGCGCGGTCGCGTTCGAGGGGCTCCGCACCAGGAAGGGCGGGTGAGCGCGGACGTGACGATCCCGGATGATCCGCGGCCGATCCTGCTCGTCGACGTGGACGGCGTGCTGAACCCGTGGGAGGCGGAGGCGTGCCCGGACGGCTTCGCCGAGTACCAGTTCTTCCCCGGTGAGCGCGTCCTGCTGTCCCCCACGCACGGCCGGCTGCTGACCTCGCTGGCCGGCGC
>PLDT01000287.1:0-5248 GCA_003136255.1 Actinomycetota bacterium | reverse complement strand
CGCTGCTGGCCCGCCAGTTCGGCGACGGGATCGTGGCGGTGGTGATCGGCATTCCGTGCGCGGGCGTCGGGGTCCTGGTCGCCCGACGGCAGCCCGGTAACCCGCTCGGCTGGCTCTTCCTCGTCGCCGCCAGCTGCCTGTTCCTGGCCACCGACGGCGGCGACTACGCGTCCCTGGTCTACCGGCACGGTTACCGCCTTCCGCTCGGTGCGGTGGGGCTGGCTTGCGACGGGTTGTGGTCCGCGGGCCTGGCCTTGTTCCTCGTGGTGATCCTGCTCTTCCCCGACGGCACGCTCTCGTCGGGGTTCTGGCGCTGGGCCCTGCGGGCCTATGGCGCGCTGTACGCCGCGCTGCTGGTCGCCCTCGGCGTGGCCACGGCCGCTGCCCTGGCCGCGCATCCGGTCCGCGTCGATGCCACCGGCGGGCTGGCCGCCCTGGACAACCCGGCGGGTGCGTTCGCGACGGTCTACCACGTGCTCCTGCTCGCGCTGCTGGCCGTCTGGGCTGGCTTCATCGGCTACCAGGTGCTGAGCTGGCGGCGCTCGGCCGGGGTGCGGCGGCAGCAGGTGAAGTGGCTGGCCAGCGGCGCGGCCGTCGCCATGGCCAGCGCCGTCATAGCGTTGGCGTTCAGCTCGTCGGGCGGAACCTCGACCATCCAGGACTGGGCCGACGACATCGCCTGGTTCGGCCTGGCCGCGCTGCCGGCGTCGATGGGCGTGGGCATCCTGCGGTACCGGCTGTACGAGATCGACCGGATCATCTCCCGGACGCTGGCCTACGCGGTGGTGACCGCGCTGCTCGTCGGCGTATACGCGGGCCTGGTGCTGCTGTCCACCCACGTGCTGTCGCTGAAGTCGCCGGTGGCGGTGGCGGCCTCGACGCTGGCCGCGGCGGCGCTGTTCAACCCGCTGCGGCGGCGGGTGCAGCGGGTGGTGGACCGCCGGTTCAACCGGGCCAGGTACGACGCCGAGCTGACCGTAGCGGCGTTCGCGGCCCGGCTCAAGGACGCCGTCGATCTGGACGCGGTCCGGGGCGACCTGGCCGCGGTGGTGCAGGACACGCTGGAGCCCGCGCACGTCTCGGTGTGGCTGAGTCAACGTAGCTGAGGTCTCACCGATGATGACACCCCGGCGAACTTCCGGTGCCGCCGCTAAGTCAGGCGGTCGAGGGACCGCTCGATTGCCTTCCGTCCGACGGTCAGTTCGGCTTGGCTGACGGTGAGGGCGGGGCGGAACCGGATGGACCGGGTTCCGCTCGGCAGGAGCAGGACCCTCTCCTCCTCCCGCAGGATGGTCAGGAGCGAATCGCGCTCCTGGGGGCCGGGGAGGTCAAAGGCGCACATCAGCCCGCGTCCCCGGACGTTCGAGACCAGGTCCGGGAAGCGGGCGCCCACCTCGTCCAGCTCGGCGAGGAACCAGGCGCCGGTGGCGGCGGACCGGTCGAACAGGTGGTCGCGCTCGATGACCTCCAGCAGCCTGCGGGAGCGGACCATGTCCACCAGGCCGCCGCCCCAGGTTGAATTGATCCGGCCGCTGACCGTGAACACGTTGTCGGGGATCTCGTTCACACGGCGTCCAGCCATGATGCCCCCGAGCTGTACCTTCTTGCCAAACGCGACGATGTCAGGCTCGAGCCCAAGTTGCTGGTAGGCCCAGGCCGTGCCGGTCGTGCCGACCCCCGTCTGCACCTCGTCAAGGATGAACAGCGCGTCGTTCTCCTCGCACATCCGCTGCATGGCCTGCAGAAACTCAGCACGCATATGGTTGTCGCCGCCCTCGCTCTGGATGGGCTCGGCGATAAAGCAGGCGATATCCCCGGGGTGGTCCCGGAATGCGGCCTCGGCCTGGCTCAGCGCGCGCTGCTCGGCCGCCGCCACTTCGGCGAGATGCTCGCTGAGCGGGAACGTGACCGCCGGCACGTCGATCCGTGGCCAGTCGAACACCGGGAAGCGCTCCGTCTTCACGGAGTCGGTATTGGTCAGCGACAATGTGTACCCGCTGCGGCCGTGGAACGCACGGGTCAGATGGATTGCCTTCATCCCCAGCTGAGGCGAGTGACCGCGGGCCTGGTTGTGCCGGCTTTTCCAGTCGAACGCGCACTTGAGCGCGTTCTCGACCGCCAGCGCGCCGCCCTCGATGAAGAACAGGTTTGGCAGCGCGGGATCGCCCAGCACCCGGGCGAACGTCTCCACGAACTCGGCGTAATGCGGGGTATAGATGTCGGGGTTCGTGGGCTTGTTCGCGGCCGCCTCGGCCAGGAGTCTCACGAAATCCGGATCATCGGTGACGTCAGGCGGGTTGATACCCAGCGGCGCCGAGGCGAAAAAGGCGTACAGATCCAGGTAACGCTCGCCCGTCTCCGCATCGACGATCCAGGAGCCGCGACTGCGCCGCAGATCCAAGGTGATGTGGAAGCCGTCGGTCAGCACATGACGGGCCAGACGCCTACGGATAGTCTCGTCGCGAGTCATAAGCCTCCCCCTGGCCAGGGGCGGGGTCGCCGGCGGCGGCCCCGACCAGAAATCTTTGCTTGCTAACTCTGAGTTTGCTGCAAATCTTGCTTACTGCCTACGATTTTGCCGCAAAACATGCGCTCACCATGATGCCATCGATCCGGTCTGTCAAGACAGCCGTAACGATGACTGATGTGTAGGCTCACGACGTGCGNNCCTGGCCGCTGGAGCGGTACCCCGCCGCCAGGCCGGCCCGACCGCCCCAAGCCCTGGAGCGATCTACTGAGCGGCGAGCTGCTCGATGACCTGCACGCATGGAACGACGCCTGTGCCGCTGCTGGTGCTAACCCCCAGGCGCTGCAAGAACGCGGCCGCGAGCTGGCGATCCGGGTCCAGGATGAGCTGGGGACGGACGACTGGGAGGTGCTCTACCAGATNNTCGCCGGAGCCGTGACCGTATCAGGCGATAAGCAGGCGGCTGTCAAGCTCTGCCGCGTCGAGATCGAGGAGGTCGCGGTTGCGTTCGGCCCACCGGCCGGATGCAAGGTCATCGCGCAGGCTCCGCACCGCCCGCCGCTCGACGTCCGGCCCGACCCTCGCCCAGACCGACATTCCGCGGCGGACATTCTCGTCCAGGTACGCCTCGGGCCGGCGCCAGTAGGCCTCGTAGAAGCCGTCAGCGCAGTCCCACGGGATGGGCACCGGCTCGGTCCGGGCTGCGATCACCCGGGCCAGCTCGGTCAGTGAAGGCCGGCCGGCCCAGAGGCCGGGGTGCTCGGGCAGGTAGTCGCGATTCAGCCAGAACCGATCAGGGCCACTGGCGTCGTGCGTGAACACCACCACGCGGCGGGCGACGCGCCGCATCTCCCGCAGCCCGGCGATCGGGTCGGTCCAGTGATCGATGGTGGCAATGGCCATCGCGGCGTCGAAGGACTGGTCCTCGAACGGCAGGTTCTCGGCAGATCCGGCCAGGCACGGTGCTGCGCCCGCGGGGCGCTGCGCCCGCATGACCGCCGACGGTTCCACCGCGGTGACGTCACGGTCGGAGGGCTCGTAGGAGCCAGTGCCCGCCCCGACATTCAGCACGGTCCGCGCATCGCCGAGCGCAGCCCAGACCTGCTTGGCGATCCGCGGCTCGTTGCGCCGCGTCACGGCGTAGGTAGCTCCGATGGTGTCGTACAACTGCGCGCTGGACATCAGACCTCCATCTCCGGCAGCAGATCATGCGGCGACCCGTCGACCCGATATATCGATTCGATACATCGGAACGATATGATGCTGGATGCATACCGCGCAAGTCGGACGGAAGCGGCTTGCCGTTCTACCGCACGGCGCAAGAGGTCCGGGCGCTGCCGTCATCGGCGTTGCCCTTGCGGCCTTCAGGCGCTGCGGGCGGTCACGTTGCTGGGCCGGGCGGCGGCTGACCAGCAGGAGGCGGCCGGGGTGCCGCTGGCCCTCCCTGCTTTACCGGCCCGGCTCACGCGTCGCGGAGCCGCAGCAGCAGGCCGCCGGCCAGCATCGCTCCCGCGGCCCAGGCCGCGAGCACGCCGAGGCCCGCCCACGGGCTGATCGGCACACCGCGCAGGCCGGTTGTGGCCTGAATGGCCAGCCCGGCGGACATGGGTGCGATCTGCTCCAGGTGGCGCTGCCAGTGCGGGTTCGCGACGGCGGCTGCCGCGACCGGGAACAGGTACAGCAGGCCGAGGACGACCCCGATCGCCACCGCGGAATCCCGGATCGCGGTGGCTATGCCGAGACCGAGCAGGCCAACCAGGCCNNTGGTCCGCCGCGGTATCGCGGTCAAGGTGAGGAGGATCATCCCGGTGCCGTACTCGCCGCCGATCGCCAGCACGGCCAGGATGGCGACGACTGCCTGGCCGAGGTCGATGCCGGAGAGGCTGGCCTTGGCGGGATCCTGGCCGCAGCCCGCGGCCGGGCACCGGGTCGCCGTGGCCACTGCGCTGCCGACCGCGACGGTCGCGGCGATGACGGCGAGCAGGAGCCAGATCGTGCCGCCCGCGGTGCGCGCCTTCGTCCATTCCGCGTGCAGCGCGTGCCCCGCGTACTGCGGGTCCGCCCGCCGCGTGCCTCGCGCTGGTACGCGGCTCATGCGTCCCTGCGGCGCAACAGGAAGACGGCCAGGCTCAGGGCGAGCGCGGCCCAGGCGCACAGCACGGCGAGGCCTGCCCAGGGCGGCAGCGGATAGTAGCCGTAGGCGGCGGTGTAGGTGTTAGTGACCTGCGGATACTGGATGAGGGTCTGCTGGACGGCGAACGCCGCGGCCGGGCTGAGCCGCAGCAGCCAGTCGGCGGGGCCAGGCGGCAGTATGGGCGCGGCCACGGTAAACATGTACGGCAAGACGATCACCACGACGACTACCGCGACCGCCCCGATGCCGCGCCTGAGGATCGTCCCGATGGCAAGCGCGATGACGGCGGTGACCGCTAGGACGGCCGCGGTGCCGACGATCACCCGCACCTGGGTCAGCGCGCTCGCCGGGTACACGTAGGCGCCGTTGCCGCGCAGGACCCGCTGGCCGAGTATCACGGCGATGGCCGCGCTGACCAGCCCGGCCCCGAAGGTGACGCCGCCGATGATGACGGCCTTGGCGGCCAGCACCCGGCCGCGCCGGGGAGCCGCGGTGAGCGTGACGCGGATCAGGCGCCGCCGGTACTCGGCGGTCATGAACATCGCCCCCACGACCACCAGGACGATAAGCCCGGCGAACGTGCCCACGAGAGTCTGCGCGATTGACACGCCGGCGCCTCCTCCCCCGGACACGACCGGGGCGATGTC
>PLDT01000284.1:0-19735 GCA_003136255.1 Actinomycetota bacterium | reverse complement strand
ACTGCGGGGCCCCAGGCGAAGGTCGCCCGTAGGGCGAACAAGCAGCATTCGCCGCCGCGTGGGGTTACGTGGACTTGAACCACGGGCCTCGTCCTTATCAGGGACGCGCTCTAACCGACTGAGCTATAACCCCATTGACCTGCGGAAACAGGAGCAGCAATTATCCTATCGTACCGGCGGAGCGGGTTGCGCCGCGACGCTTGAAGCGTTACTCCGTCTCGCGGAGGGTCACTTCCACGCCGCCGATCAGCCGCGAAGTCAGGTTGTAGACTACCGCGCCGATGGTCGACATGGCGGTGATCAGCACGATGTTGAGCGCACCGAGCAGGGCCGTGTAGCCGAGGATCCGGGACTCGGTCCACCACTTGGCCGCGTTCACCCCGCTGGAGTCCGTACTCGACGTGACGCTCTGCACCACGTGCTGGAGCGAGGTGAACACCCCGAGCGCGGACAGCGTGCTGTAGACCACGCTGACCGCGACGAACAAGATCACGAAGGCGACCAGGGACACCACGAAGCTGAACTTCATCACCGACCAGGGCTCGACCCGGGCGAGGGTCAGGTGAGCCTGCCGCGACGAGCGCTTCGACGATGCCTTGGGCCGCGCACCCGGGGCCGGCGACGAACCCGCCGCACCAGCCCTGGCCGGGCCGACGCTGACCGGCGGGGTCCGCGGCGGAGCCGAAGTCTTGGCGTTCGTGTTCGAGCGCAGGAAGTTCCGGGCCGGAGACGACGGCGAGGTGGGCACCGGATCGGGCACATCCCACACGAAGCTGGCCGCGGAAACGGTCGGCACGACGGGCTCCGGCGATGCGGCCGGCGCCAGGCCGGAGCCCTCGGGGCCGGCTTCGGTGCCGAACAGGGTGCTGCCTTCCGGCCATCCGGTCCCGCTCTGGATCGGCGCTGGCTCTTCCTCAGCCGGGACGGGCGCAACCGCGGGCGAGGCAACCGCAGGCGAGGCAACCGACGACGACAAGCCGTGGTCAGCCAGCGCCCAGTCATCGTCGGCTTCGGGCGCGACAGGTGCCGCGACCGGCCGGCTGAGGCTGGCGGAGTCCCGGGGCATTCCGATGCTGTCGGCGGGCAGTGCCGGGACCTCTTGGGTCACGGCCGTCTTCTCATCCATCGCCGAACTGCCGTTGGCCAAGACCTCCTTGGCCGCGGCGGCGGCCCTCGCCACCTTCGCCCGGGCACTCCGCGTGACCGAGGCCGTCATGGTCTTGGTGTCTTTGCCGGTGTCAGCCATCAGGTCATCGTCGTCGTCATCATGCGGTGCGGTCACGACCGTGGGCGAGGCTCCACCCGCGCCGTCTGACGTATTCGTGCGCCTATCCAAGCCGTCCTCCTATGATCAGACCCTCATGAGGGTATCTCTGAGCAGGACGCCCAAAGGACACTCACGCCAAGAAGACGGCTTACTGCCGGGACTCTGCGACGACGTGACACTGATTAGGACGCTTGAGACCCGGCAACCGTTGCCGTCAACTTAGGTCCGCTTCGCCAGCTGAAGTTTCCGGGCCACTCTCCTCATCCGGATCAGACGGTTCCTGGTCGCCCTCGGCGAGCGACTCTGCGTTACGGGCCAGCGCTACTACGCTATCTCCCGCCGCCAGGTTCATCAGACGCACCCCCATGGTCTGGCGCCCGGACTGCTTGACCTCGGCGGCCCGGGTCCTGATCACCCCGCCCCCGGAGGTGATGGCGAAGATCTCGTCGTCGGCCGTTACCATCAGCGCGCCGACCAGCTCGCCGCGGGCTTCGACGATCTTGGCCGTGACTACCCCGCGGCCGCCGCGGCCCTGCACCGGGTAGGCATCCACCGGGGTGCGCTTGGCGTAGCCGCCGCCGGTGGCGACCAGCACGTCGCCGCCGTCCCGGACCACGTACATGCCAAGCAGCTGGTCGCCGTCGATGAAGCGCATCCCGATCACGCCCGAGGTGTCCCGGCCCATCGGGCGCAGCGACTCGTCGTCGGCGTGGAATCTGATGGCCTGCGCGCCCCTGCTGACCAGCAGCAGATCCTCCTCGGGCGCGACCAGCCGGGCCGCGATCACCTCGTCGTCCTCGCGCAGGTTGATGGCGATGATGCCGCCGGAGCGGGGCGAGTCGAACGCGGTCAGCTTGGACTTCTTCACCAGTCCGCTGCGGGTGGCCAGCACCAGGTACGGAGCCACCTGGTAGTCACGCAGCGTCATGACCTCGGCGATCCGCTCGTCGGGCTGGAAGGCGAGCAGGTTGGCCACGTGCTGGCCGCGGGCGTCGCGGCCGGCGTCGGGCAGCTCGTAGGCCTTGGCCCGGTAGACCCGGCCCTTGTTGGTGAAGAACAAGATCCAGTGGTGCGTGGTGGTGACGAAGAAGTGGTCCACGATGTCATCGGTGCGAAGTTGCGCACCGCGCACGCCCTTGCCGCCGCGCCGCTGCGCCCGGTACAGGTCGGTCTTGGTCCGCTTGGCGTAGCCGCCGTAGGTGATGGTGACCGCGACGTCCTCTTCGGCGATCAGGTCCTCGTCGGCCACCTCGCCGTCGTAGGCGATGATCTCGGTGCGGCGCTCGTCGCCGTACTTGGCGACGATCTCGGCCAGCTCCGAGCCGACTATCTCCCGCTGCCGCTCCGGCGAGGCCAGGATGCTCTCGTACTCGGCGATCTTGGCCTCGAGCTCGTCGCGCTCGTTGATCAGCTCCTGGCGCTCCAGGGCGGCCAGCTTGCGCAGCTGCATGTCCAGGATCGCGCGGCCCTGGATCTCGTCGATCTCCAGCAGCCCCATCAGGCCCTGCAGGGCCTCGGCGGCCGACGCGCTGGCCCGGATCAGCGCGATGACCTCGTCGATCCGGTCGATGGCCTTGACCAGCGCGGCCACGATGTGCAGCCGCTCGGTGGCCTTGCGCAGCCGGAACCGCGTCCGCCGGACGATGACCTCGATCTGGTGCGCCACCCAGTACCGGATCATCTGGTCCAGGCGCAGCGTGCGCGGCACCCCGTCGACCAGGGCCAGCATGTTGGCCCCGAAGGTGTCTTGCAGCTGGGTGTGCTTGTAGAGATTGTTCAGAACGACCTTGGCTACCGCGTCCCGCTTCAGCACGATCACGAGCCGCTGGCCGGTGCGCCCGCTGCTCTCGTCGGTCATGTCGGCGATCCCGCTGATCCGGCCCTCCCTGATCAGCTCGGCGATCTTCACGGCCAGGTTGTCCGGGTTGACCTGGAACGGCAGCTGCTTGACCACCAGGAGGGTGCGGCCGCGGGCGTCCTCCTCGACCTCCACCACGCCCCGCATGAGGATCGAGCCGCGCCCGGTCCGGTAGGCATCCCTGATGCCGCGCCGTCCCACGATCAGGCCGCGCGTCGGGAAGTCCGGCCCCGAGATCCGCTCCATCAGCCCGTCGAGCAACTCTTCGTCGGAGGCGTCGAAGTGGTCCAGGTACCACTGCACGCCGGCCGCGACCTCGCGCAGGTTGTGCGGCGGGATCTTGGTCGCCATGCCGACCGCGATCCCCTCGGATCCGTTGATGAGCAGGTTGGGGAACCGGCTGGGCAGCACGACCGGCTCGGAGGAGCGGCCGTCGTAGTTCTCCCGGAAGTCGACGGTGTCCTCGTTGATGTCCCGCAGCATCTCCATCGCCAGCGGGGCCAGGCGGCACTCGGTGTACCGCATCGCCGCGGGCGGGTCGTTGCCGGGCGAGCCGAAGTTCCCCTGGCTGTCGATCAGCGGCATCCGCATCGACCAGGGCTGCGCCATCCGGACCAGCGCGTCGTAGATCGCGCTGTCGCCGTGCGGATGGTAGTTGCCCATCACCTCGGCGACCGGCCGGGCGCACTTGACGTAGCCCCGCTCCGGCCGGAATCCCTGGTCGTACATCGCGTACAGGATGCGGGCATGCACCGGCTTGAGCCCGTCCCGCACGTCGGGCAGCGCCCGGCCGATGATGACCGACATCGCGTAGTCGATGTAGCTGCGCTGCATCTCGTACTGGATGTCGACCGGCTCGGTACGGTCGTACTCGCCCTCAATAACTTCCGTCACTTTTAACAATCCTTAATTACGACCGCGGGATCGGCATGGCGTCCCGCGGGTCAGATGTCCAGGAACCTGACGTCCTTGGCGTTACGGGTGATGAACGAGCGGCGCGCCTCGACGTCCTCGCCCATCAGCACGCTGAACAGCTCGTCGGCCTGCGCGGCGTCGTCGAGCGTGACCTGGAACAGGACCCGGTGCGCCGGGTCCATCGTGGTCTCCCACAGTTCCTCGGCGTTCATCTCGCCCAGGCCCTTGAAGCGCTGCACGGCGTCCCGCGGCCGCGGGTCCTTACGGCCCTCGGCGATCCCGGCCTCGACCAGCCGGTCGCGCTCGGCGTCGCTGTAGGCGTAGCCGGGCTTGACGCCGCGGCCCTCCCACTTGATCTTGTACAGCGGGGGGTTCGCCAGGTACACGTGGCCCGCTTCCACCAGCGGCTTCATGAACCGGAACAGCAGGGTCAGCAGCAGCGTGCGGATGTGCTGCCCGTCCACGTCGGCGTCCGCCATCAGGATGATCTTGTGGTAGCGGAGCTTGCTGATGTCGAACTCGTCGTGGATGCCGGTGCCCAGCGCGGTGATCATCGACTGGACCTCGGTGTTCTTCAGCACCCGGTCGATCCGTGACTTCTCCACGTTGATGATCTTGCCGCGGATGGGCAGGATGGCCTGGAACTTCGGGTCCCGGCCGCCCTTGGCCGAGCCGCCCGCCGAGTCACCTTCCACCACGTAGATCTCCGACCGCGCCGGGTCGGTGGACTGGCAGTCGGCCAGCTTGCCCGGCAGCGACGTGCCGCCCAGCAGCGACTTGCGGGTCAGGTCCCGCGCCTGGCGCGCGGCGATCCGGGCCCGGGCCGCCTGGCTGGCCTTGTTGATGATCTCCTTGGCCTCGCCGGGGTTGCGGTCGAACCAGTCCCGCAGGTGGTCGTTGGCCGCCTTCTGCACGAACGACTTGGCCTCGGTGTTGCCGAGCTTGGTCTTGGTCTGGCCCTCGAACTGCGGCTCGGCCAGCTTGACCGACACGATGGCGGTCAGGCCCTCGCGCACGTCGTCGCCGGTCAGGTTATCTTCCTTCTCGCGCAGCAGCTTCTGGTCGCGCGCGTACCGGTTGACGATCGTGGTCAGCGCGGCCCGGAACCCCTCTTCGTGCGTGCCGCCCTCGGTGGTGTTGATCGTGTTCGCGAACGTGTGCACCGATTCGGTGTAGGACCCGGTCCACTGCATCGCGATCTCGACCGCGATCCCGTCCCCGTCCTCACCGAAGTCGATGATCGACCCGTGCACCGGCTCCTTGGAGGCATTTATGTAGCGAACGAAGTCGGCGATTCCGCCCTCGTACTGGTACCGTGCCGCGCGTGGCTGGCCGGCCTCGTCGAGGGTCCGCAGGTCGGTCAGCGAGATGGCCAGGTTCTTGTTCAGGAACGCCATCTCCTGCATCCGCCGGGCCAGCGTCTCGAACGACCAGTCGGTGGTCTCGAAGATCTGCCCGTCGGGCCAGAACGTGATCGTGGTCCCGGTCTCCTCGGAGGGCGCTCCGCGCTCCAGCGGGCCCATCGGGGCGCCGCGCTCGTAGAGCTGGTTCCACGTGTAGCCGTCCCGGCGCACCTCGACCTCGAGCAGCGACGACAGCGCGTTCACCACCGACACGCCGACGCCGTGCAGCCCGCCGGAGACCGCGTAGGACTTGCCGTCGAACTTGCCGCCCGCGTGCAGCGTGGTCATCACGACCTCGACCCCGGGGCGGTGCTCCACCGGGTGGTCATCGACCGGGATGCCGCGACCGTTGTCGATGACGCGCACCCCGCCGTCGGCGAGGATCGTCACCTCGATGTCGTCGGCGTGCCCGGCCAGCGCCTCGTCCACGGAGTTGTCCACGACCTCGTAGACCAGGTGATGCAAACCTCGCTCACCGGTCGAGCCGATGTACATTCCGGGCCGCCTACGGACAGCCTCCAAGCCCTCCAGAACCGTAATCGAACCTGCATCGTAGGACAAACCGAACTCCATCCTGCCTCAGAAGCGCACAGCCCAGCCCCCCAAGATGTGGCCACCTCGCGCTCAATACATTTTACCTTCGGGTACCGACAGTCAGGGCCGTCTTGGCCCCTAGCCGTACGTGTCGCGGGGACCGCGGCCGCCGGGCACCCGCCAGCCGCCGCGCTGCCGGGGCGGCGCCGGGCCGCGGACCTTGACCCGGCGGACGGTCCCGTCGCCGAGCTCGGCGTTGAGCCGCCGGACCAGCTGCGGAGCGAGCAGCCGGACCTGGGTGGCCCAGGCCGTCGATTCGGCGGTCACCGCGAGCTCGCCGTCGGCGAACGCCTCCGGCTGGGTGTGCGCGGCCAGGTCCCGGCCGACGATCTCGGCCCACCGGCCGAACACCGACCCGATCGCGGCCCGCTGCTGCCAGCCCTGCTGGTCGAGCAGGCCGCCGATGGCCTGGCCCAGGAGCTGCGGGTCATCCCGGCGGGTCCGGCGCGTGCCCACGGCGGGCGCGCCGGCGGACCCGGCCGCGAGTAGCCCGGGCCGTTCGGACTTCTGGGTGTCATCCGGCCCCAGCTGACCGCGGGGGCCGGCCGGGAGATCACCCCGAGCCCGCGCGTCCGCCTTGGCCTCAGCCAGCGCCTCGGCCGCCCGCCGGACGCGGTCCGCCTGCCCCGGGCCGTCAGCGCTCACCGGAGCCCGCGGCCGCTCAGCCGGCACGGCTGATCACGCCGTCCTGGATCTCGAACCGCGCGCCGGCCAGCAGGTCCGGGATGTCGGCGGGCACCGCGGCGGTGATCAGCACCTGCTCGGCGCCGGCCACCAAGCCGGCCAGCCGGTCCCGGCGACCCTCGTCCAGCTCGGCGAACACGTCGTCCAGGATCAGCACCGGATCCTCGTGACCCTGCCGCAGCAGCGTGAAACTGGCCAGGCGCAGTGCCAGCGCGAGCGACCAGGACTCGCCGTGGCTGGCGTAGCCGCGGGCGGGCAGCCCGCCGATGGACAGCTCGAGCTCGTCGCGGTGCGGGCCGACCAGGCAGACGCCACGGTCCAGCTCGCTCGCCCGGACCCCGGCCAGGGCCTTCAGCAATACCTTCTCCAACGGGGCCGTCTCGAACGCCGGCGCGTCCTCGAACCCTTCCTCATTATTAAACGCTGAGCTGCGGTAAGACATTCCGGACGCCTCGCCCGGCCGCCCGCCGGAGACGGCCTCGTACGCGGCCTGCACGTGCGGCCGGAGCGCGGCCACCAGGCGGATCCGCCCGGCCAGCAGCGGCGCGCCGGTCCGGGCCAGCTGCGCGTCCCAGGTGTCCAGGGTGGCGGTCATCGACTCGCGGGCCGGGCCGCGCAGGCGCGTCTTGCCCCCGGCCGACTTGAGCAGCGCCGTGCGCTGTCGCAGCACCCGTTCGTAGTCGGCGCGGACGCCCGCGTACCGCGGCGCGGTGGCCACCAGCAGCTCGTCGAGAAACCGCCGGCGCTCACCGGGGTCGCCCTTGACCAGCGCCAGGTCCTCCGGGGCGAACAGCACCGTGCGTACCGAGCCCAGGATGTCGCGCGGCCGCGGCAGCGGCGCGCGGTTGAGCCGGACCCGGTTGGCGCGGCCCGGGTTGAGCTCGACCTCGACCAGCGCGTTGCCGGTCGCCCCGGTCACCGCCGCCCGCAGCACGGCGCGCTCGGCGCCCTGCCGGATCAGTGGCGCGTCCGTGGCCACCCGGTGGCTCCCCAGGGTGGCCAGGTACCCGATCGCCTCGACCAGGTTGGTCTTGCCCTCCCCGTTCGGCCCGCTGAACATGGTCACCCCCGGCTCCAGCTCAATACTGAGCTCCCGGTAGGACCGGAAGTCAGTCAGCGCGAGCCGGGTCAGGTGCACGAATTGAGACTACGGGCTCGGCTAACCGGCGGAGCGGATCGGCATCAGCACGTAGCGGTAGTCGGACTCGCGCTCGGTCTTGCCGGTGATGACGGCGGGCTTGGTCGGTGAGGTGAACGAGATCCGGGCCGTGTCGGAGTCGATGGCCCCGATGCCGTCCAGCAGGTACTGCGGGTTGAACGCGATCTGCAGGTCCTCGCCGTCGAACGCCGCCTCGACGATCTCTACCGCCTGCGCCTCCTCCGACGCGCCGGCCTCGAGCACGAGCTGGCCCGGGCTGAAGGCCAGCCGGACCGGGGTGTTCCGCTCGGCGACGAGGGCGACCCGCTTGACCGCCTCGGCGAACGGGCCGGCCACCAGCTCCGCGGTGGCGCTGAACTCGCTCGGCAGCAGCGCAGCGTACTTGGGGTACTCACCGGACAGCAGCCGGGTGGTGGTCCGCCGCCCGGCCCCGGCGAAGCCGATCAGGCTGTCGCCGCCCAGCGAGATGGACACCTCGGCGCCCGAGGTGAGCGCGCGCGCCGTGTCGCCGAGCACCCGCGCCGGGACCAGCAGCGCCGTGGACAGGTCCGGCTGGGCCGGGTTCCAGCGCAGCTCGCGGACGGCCAGCCGGTACCGGTCGGTGGCCACCAGGGTCAGCGTGTCGCCCTCGATCTCGATCCGGATGCCGGTCAGCGCGGGCAGGGTGTCATCGCGGCCCGCGGCGATGGCCACCTGGCTGATCGCGGTGGCCAGCGCGTCACTGCCCACCGTGCCGGCCAGCGGCGGCATCTCGGGCAGCGTCGGGTATTCCTCTTCGGGCAGCAGGACCAGGGTGAAGGTGGCGGTGCCGCACTTGAGGGTGGCGCGGGCGCCGTCGGTGACCAGCTGGACGGGGCGGGCGGGCAGCGACCGGACGATCTCGGCCAGCAGTTTGCCCGAGACCAGGATCGTGCCCTCCTCGTCGGTGATCACCGGCACCGTGGCCTGGGCGGAGACTTCGTAGTCGAAGGTCGAGAGGGTGAGGTCGGCCCCCGCGTGCAGGCGCATCCCGGCTAGCACGGGAGCAGTCGGGCGAGCCGGCAGGGCCCGCGCGGTCCAGGCCACGGCTTCCGCCAACTGATCACGCTCGACTTGGAGCTTCACGGACCTGCCTCCTACTTGCGGTTGTTCTTTACCTCTTGATTAAGAATCGTCGTAGTCATAGGTGCGGTGGATACTGGGGAGAACCTATGTTTCCGCAGTCCAGCGAGCCTTTTGCTACCCACAGGGTGGTTCGGGGCCGGGGGACGGCGCAGGGTCCGCTGTGGCGGACGGCGGCGGCGCATCCGCTTGCCACTGGTTGTCCCCTGGTTATCCGAAACTCTTCCACAACGTTGTCCACAAACTGTGTGCATATCAGTACGGCCGCGAATCAGCCCGCCCGGGCCTGCTGCTTGATGCGGTTGGTGAGCTCGGTGACCTGGGTGTAGATCGACCGGCGTTCGGCCATCAGCGAGCGGATCTTGCGGTCGGCGTTGATCACGGTGGTGTGGTCGCGGCCGCCGAACTGCTGGCCGATCTTGGGCAGCGACAGGTCGGTGAGCTCGCGGCACAGGTACATGGCGATGTGCCGGGCGGTGACCAGCACCCGGGACCGGGACGTGCCGCACAGGTCCTCGATCGACAGGCCGAAGTAGGACGCGGTCTGGCCCATGATCGTGGCCGTCGTGATCTGCGGGCCCTGGGCCTCGGGGATGAGGTCCTTGAGCACGATCTCGGCCAGTTGCAGGTCGACCGACTGGCGGTTCAGGCTGGCGAACGCGGTGACCCGGATCAGCGCCCCCTCCAGCTCGCGGATGTTGGTCGAGATCCGGCTGGCGATGTACTCCAGCACCTCGGGTGGCGCGTTCAGCGTGTCCTGGATCGCCTTGCGGCGCAGGATCGCGATGCGGGTCTCGAGCTCGGGCGGCTGGACGTCGGTGAGCAGGCCCCACTCGAACCGGCTGCGCAGCCGGTCTTCCAGCGTGACCAGGCGCTTGGGCGCGCGGTCGCTGGAGATGACGATCTGCTTACTCGCGTTGTGCAAGGTGTTGAAGGTGTGGAAAAACTCCTCCTGGGTCCCTTCCTTGTTCTCCAGGAACTGGATGTCGTCGACCAGGAGCACGTCCACGTCGCGGTACCGCCGGCGGAACCCGTCCTGCTTGCCGTCCCGGATCATGTTGATGAAGTCGTTGGTGAACTCCTCCGAGCTCACGTACCTGACCTTCAGCCCGGAGTACAGCGTCTGGGCGTAGTGCCCGATCGCGTGCAGCAGGTGGGTCTTGCCCAGGCCGGAGTCGCCGTAGACGAACAGCGGGTTGTAGGCCTTGGCCGGCGCCTCGGCCACCGCGACCGCCGCTGCGTGCGCGAACCGGTTGCTCGACCCGATGACGAACGTCTCGAACGTGTACTTGGAGTTGAGCCGGGTGCCGCCCAGCCGCGGACCGCCCTGACCCAGGTGGACTACGGCGCCGTGCGGGCCCTGGTCCGGGCGGGGCGGCTCGCTGTCCTCGGCTTGAGGTACGTGCCGCGGGCCGTGGTCCGGATCGGGGTGCCCCGCCCGGCGCGGCGCGGCGGTCTCGGCGTCGAGGTCGCTGACCGTCTCGGCCGGAGTCACGCTCAGCTGCGGCGCCGGGTCGACGGTGACGGCCAGCTGGATGTCCCGGCCGAGCTGCTGAGACAGGGCCTGGGTGACCAGCGGGCGCAGCCGGGTCTCCAGCTGCTCCTTGACGAATTCGTTGGGGGTGGCGATCAGCGCCGTGTTCTCGACCAGCCCGAGCGGTCGGGTCAGCTTCAACCAGGCCCGCTGATGGGGCTGAATCTGCAGGTCAGCGAGTCCGTCGAGGGATCGTGCCCATACCTCTGCCAGGTCTGAATTAGCCACCTGTGCGCTCCCCTCGCATCCCCGTGCCGCGAGCAGGCGCTCACGATCCACAGAACTTTCCACATGTTGTGCACGTGGCTTCCCGGCTGCACGCGGTGATCGTGGCAGTTCGGGGAGAATAGCTGTCCACAGCCTAAGCCGCGATGGCTGAACACGGGTGGCAAACGGCGGGGTTCTAGATGGTAGCCTGGGGTGAACCCGAGGGCGGCACGCGTGTCGGTCGAGCGTGCCCATCAGCGAAAACCCCATCTGGAGTCTCCAGTGAGTAAGCGCACGTTCCAGCCGAACAATCGGCGCCGNNGCTGAGTGCCTGATCCTGCCGTCCCAGTCCCGGATGCGCCGCGGCGCGGAGTTCACGCTGGCCGTGCGCACCGGGGCTCGTGCGGGCCGGCCGCTCGTGGTCGGTCACCTGCTGGTGCGGGCCGACGGGATTCATGACCGGGAGCCGGCCAGGGTAGGCTTCGTGGTCAGCCGGGCGGTTGGTTCCGCGGTGACCAGGAACCGGGTCAAGCGGCGCCTTCGCGAGCTTATGCGCGGGTACCTTCACTCGCTTCCTGGCGGTAGCCTTCTTGTGGTGCGCGCAAACGCTGCAGCCGCGCACGCCCGCCAGCCGGATCTCGCCGCGGATCTGGACCTGGTGATCAGCAGGTTGTTGCGGCGCCAGGTTGGGACACACGTCGGTAATGCCACAGACAGCCAGACAGAACGGTACGAGCCGCACCGCCACGGTGCCGGCGCGGCTGCTCATGGTCCCCATCGCGGGTTACCGGCGGTTCGTGAGCCCGCTGCTCCCCGCGCGCTGCCGGTTCGCGCCCTCATGCAGTGAGTACGCGCTCACCGCGGTGGCCGAGCACGGCGCGGCGCGCGGGCTGTGGCTCGCGATCAAGCGCATCGCCCGGTGCCATCCGTTTAATCCCGGCGGTTACGACCCAGTCCCGGGTCGGGTCCATCCCGCCAAGCCAGCGAGGAGCTGACCGGTGAGCATTCTCAACCCGCTGGCTGACCTGGTGGCATGGGCGATCATGCACCTGCACGCCTGGCTGGGCACGCTATTCGGGCCGAACACCGGGCTGGCCTGGGGTCTGTCCATCGTGATTCTGGTCGTCCTGATCAGGATCTGCCTGATCCCGCTGTTCGTGAAGCAGGTGCACGCCCAGCGGAAGATGGCCAAGCACGCGCCGCAGCTTCAGGAGCTGCGCAAGAAGTACAAGAACGACAAGACGCGTCTCAACGAAGAGACGATGAAGTTCTACAAGGAAAACGGGGTCAACCCGCTGGCGGGCTGCCTGCCGATGATCCCGCAGATGATCATCTTCTTCTCGCTGTTCTACGTGCTGCGCGCCATCGCGGAATGGAAGCCGGGCCAAGCATCCAAGTACGGGCTGACGACTCCGATCCTGCAGAGCGCCCAGAAGGCGACGATCTTCGGCGTCCACCTGGGCGACAAGCTGCTCTTCTCGCACACGTCGGTACCGACGCACGTGGCGATCGTGATCGTGCTGACCGTCATCGTCAGCGCCTCGACCACGTTCATGACCGTCCGGCAGAGCGCCAAGCGTGGTCTCATGCAGACCAACACGGACCCGGACAACCCGATGGCCGGCATGCAGAAGTACATGATGTACATCGTCCCGTTCTTCTCGCTGACGGGCTTGTACTGGCAGTACGGGCTGGTGCTGTACTGGGTGACGACCAACCTGTGGACGCTCGGCCAGCAGTTCTTCATGTTCCGGGGCTGGACCGCCGAGGACGCCGCGGCCGCGAGCGCCACTGCCGCCGCAGCAGCGGCTGGCGGCTCGGCCCGGGCCACCCAGAGCTCGGCGCGTCCGGGGTCCGGCACCGCGAAGCCCGCGGCCGGTTCCAGCTCCGGTGTTAAGAGCGCTACCGGTGCGGCCAAGACCACCGCCGGGGTGGCCAAGACCACCGCGGCCAAGACCGCGACGAACGGGACCCGGAGCGCCAGCGCCGGTGCCGCCAAGCCTGCCACGGCCGCCACGGCGGCCCGCCCGCCGAGCGGAGCCAACGGACGATCGAGCACGTCGCGGCCCGCGGCCGCTGCCACTAGCTCGGCCCAGCCGCGCACCGGTTCGGCACGCGGCGATGCCGCCGCGGCCAGCGCGTCCGCCACGCCGAACGGGCAAAATGGTGGTGGTGCCATGCGCGGGCTGCTGCGCCTGGGACGGGCGAAACCGGAGCCCGTACCCGAGCCGGAGGTGCCCGCCGCTAGGGTGGTCCGGCAGCAGCCGGTCCGGCAGAACAGAAACAAGCGGTCGGGTAAGCGCTAACCAGGCGCAGCCCGAACGGTAAATCCCGAACTTTCAGCAGGGACTCAGCACGGTGGGAGGTCCGGTCTTGAGCCAGGACGTGGAGGTCACGGACGAGGAGGAAGCCCTCGACGAGACCGAGGGCACTCCGCAGCTCAGCGATCTCGAACTCGAGGGCGATATCGCCGCCGACTACGTCGAGGGGCTGCTCGACATCGCCGACCTGGACGGTGACATCGACATGGACGTCGAGGGCGACCGGGCCATCGTCTCGGTGGTCGGTGCGACCCTTGACGAGCTGATCGGCGACGACGGTGAGGTCCTGGAGGCGCTGCAGGAGCTCACCCGGCTGGCGGTACACCGGCAGACCGGCGCCCGGGCCCGGCTGATGCTCGACATCGGCGGCTACCGGGCCCGCCGGCGGGCCGAGCTGGCCGACTACGGCCGCACCGTGGCCGAGGAGGTGGCCCGCACCGGCCAGCCGAAGGCGCTGGAGGCCATGTCGCCGTTCGAGCGGAAGATCGTGCACGACGCGGTGGCCGACGCCGGCCTGCGCAGCGAGTCGGAGGGCGAGGAGCCGAACCGGCGGGTCGTGGTCTTCCCGGCCCAGTAGTGCCGGTACCCGCAGCCCCGTGCGAGCCGGTTCCTGGTAGCGCGGCGACCGTGTTCGGTGCGGCGCTGCCCGCTGCCGTGACGTACGCGGGACTGCTGGCCGACCGCGGGGTGGCGCAGGGCCTGCTCGGGCCGCGCGAGGTGCCCCGGCTCTGGGACCGGCACCTGCTCAACTGCGCGGTGGTGGCCGAGCTGGTCGAGCCGCGCCACGGAACGCTCCTGGATCTCGGTTCGGGGGCCGGACTGCCCGGCGTGGTCCTGGCCATGGTGCTCCCCGATACGGAGGTCACCTTGCTCGAGCCGATGGAACGACGCTGCCGGTTCCTCACCGACTGCGTGACCGAACTGGGGCTGGCCAACGTGACCGTGCTGCGGGGGCGCGCCGAAGATGTCACTATACGAACGGACGTGGTTACAGCTCGTGCGGTTGCCCCGCTGCCTCGCCTGGCTGAACTAGCCATGGGCGTGGTACGGCCGGGAGGCATGGTTCTGGCGATAAAGGGGCACACGGCAGCGGAAGAACTGAAGGCGGCCGGACCGGTGCTGCGCCGAATTGGTGCCCGCGACGCCCAGGTTGTGCGGGCGGGGCACGGTAAGGTCAATCCTGCGACTACGGTCGTTCGGTTCTTCGCTAGATGAGGCAGGGCATAGGTGGGGCCTAGCTATTACCGGCAGGGCGCAGCGGGATTGGGCTGGCCGGACGGGTTGCGGGTGCCCGAGGCGGAAGGCATCGCGCTGACCGGCGAGGCCGGCCCCGGTTTCGGCGGCCTGGGCTGGCCGGACACGGATCCGGGCTCGAGCGCGGGTCACGGATCGAGAGGCGTTGAGGTGAAGGGTGAGAGGTCGGGAATCGTGACCGTCGAGGGCGCGGTGGACGGCGGGCGGCCGGACGCGCCCGCTCCGCCGGTCGTCATCCCGGAGATCCCCCGCAGTGAGGCGGACACGCCGATCGGCCGGGCGGCCCAGGTCGCGGTGGGCGTGCGGGGGCTGGCCGACCGGGAGGCCTGGCCGCGACCGCCCCGCTGCCGGATCATGACGATCGCGAACCAGAAGGGCGGGGTCGGCAAGACGACCACCGCGGTCAACCTGGCCGCCAGCCTGGCCCAGCACGGCTTGCGGGTCCTGGTGATCGACCTCGACCCGCAGGGCAACGCGTCGACGGCACTGGACACGGACCACCGCGTGGGAGTTCCGTCGGTCTACGACGTGCTGGTCGATGGCCGCCCGCTGGCCGAGGTGATCAGGCCGGCCGGCGAGATGCCGGGCCTGTTCTGCGCTCCGGCCACGATCGACCTGGCCGGCGCCGAGATCGAGCTGGTGCCAGTGGTGGCCAGGGAGCTGCGGCTGGCCCGGGCGCTGCGGGCGTTCGACACCTCGCACCTGGACTACGTGTTCGTGGACTGCCCGCCCTCACTGGGCCTGCTGACCGTCAACGCGCTGGTCGCGGCGGAAGAGGTGCTGCTGCCGATCCAGTGCGAGTACTACGCGCTGGAGGGGGTCCAGCAGCTGCTGAACACCGCCGAGCTGGTCCGGGTCAACTTCAACCCGGGACTGCACGTCTCGACCGTCCTGCTGACCATGTACGACGGGCGCACCCGGCTGGCCTCCGACGTGGCCGACGACGTACGTGCCCACTTCGGCCCGTCGGTGCTGCGGTCGATCATCCCGCGCAGCGTCCGGGTGTCGGAGGCGCCGAGCCGGGGCCAGTCGGTCATCAGCTACGACCCCGGGTCGAGCGGCGCGATCGCCTACACCGAGGCGGCCAAGGAACTGGCCATGAAGTCGGCCGACAGAGCACGGTGAGATCGGGAGCGGCAGTGGCGCAGCAGAGGCGCGGTCTAGGCCGAGGGCTCGGGGCCCTGATCCCGGAGCCTGGCCGGATAGCCGAGGGTGAGGCAGCGCGGGGCGCGGTCGCCGCCCAGGCGCCGGCCGGAGAAACCGCCGAGGCGTCGCTCGGCGAGGTGGCCGGGGCCCGCTACGAGGAGGTTGCGGTCACCGCGATCACCCCGAACCCGAGGCAGCCCCGGCGGACGTTCGACGAGGACGCGCTCGACGAGCTGGCCGAGTCGATCAAGCAGGTCGGCCTGCTGCAGCCGGTGGTCGTCCGCGCGATCGGGCCCGGCCGGTACGAGCTGGTCATGGGCGAGCGCCGCTGGCGCGCCGTGCAGCGAGCCGGGCTGACCGAGATCGGTGCCATCGTCAAGCAGACCCAGGACGATGACCTGCTTCGCGACGCGCTGATCGAGAACCTGCACCGCCAGCAGCTCGACCCGCTGGAAGAGGCCGCGGCCTACCAGCAGCTGCTGGACGACTTCGGCGCCACCCACGAGGAGCTCGCGCGCAAGGTCGGCCGGTCCCGCCCGCACATCAGCAACACGCTGCGGCTGCTGAACCTGCCGCTTGGCGTGCAGAAGCGCGTGGCGGCGGGCGTACTCAGCGCGGGTCACGCCCGGGCCCTGCTGGGCCTGGAGGATCACGATGCGCAGGACCGGCTGGCTACCCGGATCGTGGCTGAAGGCCTGTCGGTCCGCGCCGTCGAGGAGATCGTCGCGGTCGGTTCCGACGAGGCGGCGCCGCGGCGTTCGGCGCGTACCGTGGCCAAGCCGCCCACCGCTCCCGGCCTCAACCGCCTGGCCGACCGGCTCTCCGATCTGTTCGAGACCCGGGTCAAGGTCGAGCTCGGGCGGCGCAAGGGCAGGATCATTGTCGAGTTCGCGTCGACCGACGATCTGGAGCGCATCGTGAAGGCGATGAGCCCGCAGGAGCAGACGCTGTCGGAGCAGGTGCCGCAGGAGCAGGTGCCGTCGGAGTAGCTCCGGTCGGGTCGGGCTGCCCTGGGGCCCGTGCGTCCGGTCCGGTTCCTTCGGTCCGGCGTCGCCTTAGCTGGGCCAGGCCTCGCGAAGTTCGGCAAACAGGTCGGTGAGATCGGCGGGGCCATGGGCCGCCGGTTGCGGCTCGGCCTTCGTCGCCTCGTTCCGGGTGGGTCGCCGCGACGAGACCCGGCGCGACCGGTCGGGCGGCAGCGCCGGAGCGTCAGGGCCGGCGGTGAGCTGCGGGTAGCGGGCCTTCATCACCTGGTACCGGTCGAAGCTGTGCTGGTCGAGGCCCGGCGAGAGGAACCGGTCGAGCACGGGCGCTAGTTCGTCGCGCAGGAAGGCTCCGCGCGCCATCCACTGGAGATAGTCCCGCCCGCCGTGGTGATAAGGGCCGTAGACACGCCCGCCGGGAAACGTCCGCTGCAGCCAGTCGAAGATGGCTTCGTGCCGGACGTGCATGCGCAAGGTCACGTGCGGCTGGCGCCCGTCCCCGCCGAAGTGGCCCTCGCCGACTAGGAGGCCGACCAGGAACCCGAAGTCGAACTGCGTTGGCATGTCGCGCTCCCGAGTTGTTTCACCGTCATGTTACACGGGAAACGTTGCCGAGTTGGGGCTCACGGGACGGGGTAGTTCGCCGGAAGGAGGCCGGAGGCGGGCTGGTAGCGGTTCGGGGCGGCTGTAACGCCCAGCGATATGAGTAGTTCGTCGAAGTTGAGCCCGATCGTGGTCGGGAACGGCCCGGCGCCGCCGATCGCCCCGGCCTCGGGCGCCTGTGACTCCGCGTTCAGGCCGCTGGCCTGCGCCCATCCGGTCTCGATGCCGCCGCCGCCCTCGAACATGTCGCCGATCACGGTCGAAGAGGTTACGTGCTGGCCGATCTGAACGGTGGGCGTGACGTCTTCCGCCAGGTAAACCACCAGCCCCGCGTCCGTGCCGTCGGTGAGCTGGTAGGTGACCCACCCTCCCTCCCACCCGGGGTAGTCCGCGCTCGCGTCGATAACGACACCGTCGCCGAGAGCGTAGACCGGACCCGAGCCGCTGAAGTCGACACCCTGGTCGATACGCTCGGGTACCAGGTCGCTGACGCTGCGGAGCGGATCGAGGTAGATGGGCGCGACGGCCACGCCCGAGCTGACGACTTCGGGCTGCAGCCGGACCTGGATGCCCAGGGCGCCTCCCGCCCGCAAGCCGAGCACGTCCGCTTGGTCTGCCCACGCCGAGTTGGGGGCGCGTGCCATCAAGTGGGCTGCGGTCGGCCAGACGCAAACTAGCAGGGCCACGCCGACCGCGGCCGCCACGGCGGACAGGACGGACTTGCTCCGCAACGCCGAAGCGACCGCGGGCAGGCGCCGCAGCCGGGATGGACGGGCGGGCCGGGACTCCGAAGGCCCGAACTGCTGCACAGGCTGAGACGGCCTCGACGGCCGGGGTGGCGCCGAAGACCGGGACGGGTGCGATGGCCGGGTTGGCTCCGCAGGGCGGGATGGCTCTGAAGGCTGGGACTGCCGGGTCGCCGCGCGTCGCCGGGTCGGCGAGCTGGGCGGCGGCTTACGGTGCCGAGCCATCGTGCTGGACAGAATCGAGCCTTCGGTCGGGCGCGGCGAGCGCGCATATGACGCACGGTAGGTGAGGTTAATCAACCAGGCTGCACCACACGTGGTTGTCCCCGGGCTGGAACTACGTAAGAGACATATATGACTACATCACGTAGGCATCGAATAGTTTCGTCCTGCGGGCTATGCGCTAGCGGTAGTACGGATGTCGGCCAGAAACGTGTCGATATCGGCGGCCGAGGTGTCGAAGGCGGTCATCCAGCGGACGACCGAATCGCGCTCATCCCAGATGTGGAACGTCCACTCGCGCTGCAGGGCGGCGACATGCCGGGGCCGGAGCCGGGCGAAGACCGCGTTGGCCTGCACCGGGTGCACGATCTCTACGCCGTCCACGTCGCGCACTCCGTCAGCGAGCCTGCGCGCCATGGCGTTGGCGTGCACGGCGTTATTCCGCCAGAGGTCCTCCGCGAGCAGCGCGCCGAACTGGGCGGCCACGAACCGCATCTTGGAGGTCAGCTGGGTCTGCTGCTTACGCAGGTACGGCACGTCAGCGGCCAGGTCCGCGCGCATCACGACGAGCGCCTCCGCGCCCACCGCGCCGTTCTTCGTGCCGCCGAAGGTGAGCACGTCCGCGCATTCCGCCAGCTCGGCGAGCGGGCAGTCCAGGTAGGCGGCCGCGTTGGCCAGCCGCGCCCCGTCCACGAACACCCGCAGGTCGCTGGCCCGGCAGAAGTCGGCGATCTTCCGCAGCTCGGCCAGCGTGTAGCAGGTGCCGAGCTCGGTCGACTGGGTGACGGCCACCACGCCCGGCTGGGCGAAATGCTCGTCACCCTGCCCGCCCAGCTGCCCGGCGATCAGCTCCGGGGTCAGCTTGCCGTCCGGGGCCGGCACGGTGAGCAGCTTGGTACCGACCAGGCGCTCAGGGGCACCGCACTCGTCGGTGTTGATGTGCGCGGACGCCGCGCAAATGACCGCCTCATGCCGGCGCAGCAGGACGCTGAGACCGAGAACGTTGGCCCCGCTCCCGTTCAGCACCAGAAAGGCGCCGCCCGCGGCCTGGAACGTCTCACTCAGGGCGGCCGTGACCCGCTCGGTCCACTCATCGGCGCCGTACGCCACCGCGTCGCCGGAGTTGGCCGCCACGATCGCGCGGATCACCGCCGGATGCGCACCGGTGTGGTTGTCGCTGCCGAAGCTCTTGCGTCCCGTCATGGAGACGAGCCTAGGGGACGGCCGTCCGGGAGGTATGGCCCGCCGGAACGGAGTCCGGGCCGGGACCACGGCCGGCCGCCTGGCGGACGGTGAGCCGGGTCCGCCCGGTCGCCGCGGCGACGGTGACGGCCAGCGCCGCGGCACATGCGGCCTCGGTCAGCCCGAAGGCTGCCCGGCTGCCGAGATGCTCGGCGGCGAGCCCGGCGCCCAGCGGACCGAGTACCGCCGTCGCCGCCCAGACGCCGTTGAGCAGCCCGACCGCGGCACCCAGGCCGATGCCGCGCCGCTCGGCNNCGGCCGCGGTGGCGGCCAGCGGATAGCTGACCGTCCACAGCACGGACCGGGCCGCGGTGCTGACGCACAGCATTACGATCAGGGCCAGCGACGCGGTGCTGAGCACGCCGATCCAGAGCCCGGCCGCCAGGACCGCCATGCCGCCGCAGATCACCGGCAGGTTCACCGCCCGCCCGCCCGCGGCGGTGGTCAGCGCGCTGCCGGCCGCGAACAAGATCCCCGCCGCGGCGAAGGCCAGGCC
>PLDT01000210.1:0-18241 GCA_003136255.1 Actinomycetota bacterium | reverse complement strand
CGGGTCCGCCACCGGCCGCGAAGTCGCTACCGGCCGCGGGTCCGCCACCGGCCGCGAAGCCACCACGGACCGCGAAGGCACCCCAGAGCGATAAGCCGGCCGATCTGGCCACCGTGGCGCAGCGCCCGGCCCGCCCGGCCCGCCCGGCCCACCCGCCCGGGCCGGCCCTCGGTTCACGATGCTGACCATCACCAGCCGGCGCGGCTGCTCGGTCATGGCGTGCTGGCACCGGAGCTGGCAGCTCACGCAGCCGCCCGCCGCGGCCTGCCGCCGCTGTACCGCGCGGAACAACACGAACGCCACCGCTGCGGCCACCGCCGCGCCGCCCACGGCCACCGCGATCGCGACCAGCAGCGCCGTCGCGTCAAGGAAGTGCGCGGCCGACCGGCCGAACACCAGGAATACCACTAGCAACAGCGCCGCCATCCTGCTGGCAGGCCGGGCGTAACAGACCATGGTCGTCTCTCATCGCTAAGATGCCGTCTAGGGTCGGCCGTGCGCCATTGCCGGTCTACTTCCTGGATCCCTCACCTTGCGGAAAAAGTCAAGACCCTGCGTCGACCGGTTGTGAGCGTAGCGTGATCAAAGCGAGCAGCCCGGCGGCCAGCGCCAGCGCTGCCGACAACAACAGCGCGGCGTGCAGCCCGTTGTGGAACGCCGTGTAGGCGGCGCCGATGACCTCCTTGACCAGCTTCTCGAAGGGCCCGTAGTTGGTGTTCTTGGGGATCGCGCCGGTCTCGATGGCGGTGATGACCGTGCCCTGGAAGGAGGCCGGGATGCCGAGATGCTTCAGCTGCGCGACGAGGCTGTTCGTTAGCTGCGAGTAGACCAGCGAGCCGAGGATTGCCACCCCGGTCACCGCGCCGATCTCCCGGCTGGTGTTGGTGGCCGACGCGGCCATGCCGGACCGTTCGGCCGGCACGGCGGACAGCACCGAGGAGGTGATCGGCACCACGGTGGTGCCGATCCCGATGCCGGCCAGCGCCAGCGCGAACACCAGCGGCACGTAGGACGGGTGCGGCTTGAGGTAGCCGTCGGCCAGGAACAGCCCCACGGCCAGCAGCAGGCACCCGGTCGCGATCGACCAGCGCGGCCCGACCACCGCCGTCCACCGCCCCGCCAGCACCGAGGCCACGATCATCAGCACCGTCATCGGCAGGAAGATCAGCGCCAGCCGGTACCCGGACGCCTGGACCACCTCGACCAGGTACAGCGCGGTGAAGAAGAAGATGGCGAACGTGGCGAAGTACGTGCAGAACGCGACGATGTTCGGCGTGGTGAACTGCGCCATGCGCAGGTAGCGCAGGTCGAGCAGCGGGTTCGCGGCGCGGCGTTCCCGCCAGACGAACCCGGCGGCCAGCACCACGCTGAGGCACAGCAGGATGATCACGTCCGTGGCGCCGAAGCCGGCCGACTCCGCGTCGATTATCGCGAACACCAGCGTGGCCAGGGTCCCGGCCCCGAGCACCGTGCCCGCGGTGTCCACCCGCGCCGCCGTGGGATCCGCGCTCTCGGGCAAGATGCCCGCCGCCACGATCAGCACGGCCAGCCCGAAGACCAGGTTGAACCAGAAGATGGCCCGCCAGCTCCACAGCCCGGTCAGCACGCCGCCGACGACCGGGCCCATGGCCAGCGCGAAACCGGAGGTGCCGGCCCACACGCCGATGGCCCGGCTCCGGGCCCGGGCGTCGGGGTACAGGTGCCGGAGCATCGACAGCGTGCCCGGCTCGCTGGCCGCCGCACCCATGCCCATCACGGCCCGGCCGGCGATGAGCACCTGGGGGTTCGGGGCCAGCGCGCACAGCACCGAACCAGCGCAGAACACCCCCACGCCGGCCAGCATCACCTTCTTGCGGCCGAGCTCGTCCCCGATCATCCCGCAGGCCAGCATGAGGCTGGCGAACGTCAGCGCGTACGCGCCCACCACCCACTGCAGGTCGGTGACGTCCGCCTTCAGGCTCGTTTGTATGTCGCCTAGCGCGACGCTGACCACGGTGTTGTCCAGGAACGTCAGGAACAGCAGCGTGCACAGCGTCGCGAGGGCCACCCCCCGGCTCCCGCGCGCGACGGTCCCCCCGCCGCCGTGACTCTCCCCGGAGACGGCCTCAGCCTGGCTGGCCAACCGGACGGCCCTGCCTCAGCCGGCCGAGTTGCACGCGGCGGGCACCGTGCCGCCGGGAACCAGCTTGAACAGGCCGCACAGGCTGCCGTCGCCGACCTTCCAGGTCCCGTCCTGGTACACCGACGTGCCGCTCTGCCCGCCCAGCAGCGTCGTCGTGCCGGACACGATGGAGTAGGTCACGGTGGCCGACGTCGCCGAGTTCACCGTCACGCCGGTGACCTTGGCCCCGATCCCGCCCGCCAGCGGCAGCTTGCTGAAGTCGTTGATGGCCGAGGAGAACGAGCTCCCGTTCTGCAGCAGGGCGACCCGCTGCGAGAGCGGCGTGCTGGCGTTGAAGAATTTCTCCCAGTTCGCGGTGATCTGCGCCGTAGCGGAGCTGCCCGCCGACGACGACGCCGACGAGGCCGGGGCCGACGACGCGGGGGCCGACGAGGCGGGGGCCGAGGACGCGGGCGCGGACGACGCGGGCGCTGACGAGCTTGACGATGAAGCGGAACTGCTGCAGGCGGCCACCGCCAGTACGAGCGCCAGGCCGATCGCCGGAGCCAGGATGATCCGGCGAGCCACGAGTGGGAATCGCATCGCGCGTCCTTAGTCTCGGTCAGATGTACCAGTGCGGGGCTGCCACATGCGGGGGCGGCAGATGCTCAGTGTCGACTGAGAGTCTGCCCTGAATGTCCCCTACCTGCTGCTACCTACCCTCGACAGCCCGACACGCGCGTCAGGGTAGCCGGGGAGGGGTCTAGTAAAGCACGGTCTACCAGCGGAAATGCACGAATAGCCGGCCGAAGTTCTTCGAGTCCTTCTCGACCCGGTGGTACTTGGCCTTGATGTCCTTGCGGTCCAGGAACCGCAGCACGTGCTTCTTGAGCTGCCCCGAGCCTTTGCCCGGGATGATCTCGATCATCGGCGCCTTCTTGGCCACCGCCTCGTCGATGATCGCCTCCAGCGCGCGGTCGATGTCCTGCCCGCGGTTGTAGACCTCGTGCAGGTCAAGCTTCAGCTTCATGACCACCACCCTCGCCGGGCCGCACTAGCGCGATGATAGCCGCCACCGTCTGCGCGGGGTCGGGCCCGACCGGCACGACGGTGACGCCGGCCTCGCCGGGCTGCGGCAGTTCGAGCGCGGCGAACTGGCTGTCGAGCAGGCCCGGAGGGAAGAAGTGACCGTGCCGGCCGGCCAGCCGCCGGGCCGCCTCCTCGTGATCGATGCTCAGGAAGATCATCCGGGCCTGCGGCCGCCCGTCGAGCAGCGCGGCGCGGTAGGCGCGCTTGAGCGCCGAGCAGGTGATCACGGCCGGTTCGCCCCGCGCGATGCGCTCGTCCATCCAGGCCGTGACGGCCCGCAGCCACGGCCGGCGGTCCGCGTCGGTGAGCGGGATCCCGGCCCGCATCTTGGCGATGTTCGCGGCCGGGTGGAACGTGTCCGCGTCGGCGAACCGCCACCCCAGGCGCCCGGCCAGCAGCGCGCCCACGGTCGTCTTGCCGCTGCCCGACACGCCCGCCACGATCAGGATCATCTCGACGGCGAGTCTAGAGGGTGTTCAGAGCCGGGTGACAGACTCGGGCTGCATAATGGCCGCCATGGCGTTCACCAGACCCCGGCACTGGCTGCGCTGGCTGCTGGTCGCCGTGGCCGGACTGGTCGTGCTGGCGGCAGCCGGGCCGTTCGTCTATATCCACTTCTTCAACAGCACCCCGGCGGCCCTGTCGCTGTCCCCGGGCAGCACCCCGGCCAGTACCGCGACCGCGAATACCGCCACATCAAATACCACGGGCAGCGGCTCGGTCGCCGGCGCCTGGACGGTCGGCTCCGGTTCCGTCGTCGGCTACCGCGTCAACGAGGTGCTCCTCGGCCAGAACGCCACCGCCGTCGGCCGCACCACCTCGGTCACCGGGCACCTGAGCATCGCGGGCAGCACGGTCACCGGCGGCGCGTTCAGCGTGCCGATGGCCACCGTGCACAGCGACAAGAGCCAGCGCGACGCGCAGTTCGACGGCCGGATCATGGACGTCTCCCAGTACCCGACCGCGACCTTCACCCTGACCAGCCCGATCGACCTGGCCCCGCTGCCGGCCGGCGGGGTGATCAAGGACTACACCGCGCACGGCCGGCTGACCCTGCACGGCACCACCCGCGCGGTCACGTTCACGCTCTCCGCCGAGCGCAAGGGCAGCCAGATCGAGGTCTCCGGCGACATCGCGGTGCTGTTCTCGGACTACGGCATCTCGAACCCGAGCTTCGCCGGCTTCGTCACCACGCAGGACCACGGCCTGCTCGAGTTCCTGCTGGTGTTCGACCGCGGCTAGCGGGAGATAATAGGGTCGTCCCGCAGCGCCACCGCCGGGACCGCCGCCGCGGAATGAACTAGCGCCCGCCGTTGTTACGCGTTACAGTCACTTTCTAAGTGATGTTTACCCGCTCCGTCTCAACGACGTTGAGCATCTTTTCTCCAGCGGATTGCCGCTCTCCTGTTAAGGCTTATCGGCCCAGGTAGCGCCCGTTCGCTTCTGCGCCCAGTACTGGGCCTGGCATCGCGCCAGCCGTTCTTTACGCATGCGCGAATTCGCCGTTTCCCCCGAAAGGAAATCCATTTTTATGACCGCAGCAGAACTTCAGAAAGCCGCGCCGCGCCGGGTCATCGAGCCAGCGACCAGCGTCCCGGTCTCCGGCCTCATCGACTCCGGCGACGGGCACGCCCTGGTGCGCGTCTCCGGCTACCAGCCCAGCCCCGCCGACGTCTACGTCTCGGCCGGCCAGCTCAAGCAGTACGGGCTCCGCAAGGGCGACCAGGTCGACGGCACCGCCCGGCCCTCGGCCAGCGGCCGCGCCAAGTACCGCCCGCTGGTCACCGTGACCAGCGTCAACGGCCTGTCGCCGGAGGCGGCCCAGGCCCGTCCGCATTTCGACGAGCTGACCCCGCTCTACCCCCAGCAGCGCCTGCGCCTGGAGGACGGGAACCCGTCCGACACGGCCCGGATCATCGACCTGGTGGCGCCGATCGGCAAGGGCCAGCGCGGCCTCATCGTGTCCGCGCCCAAGGCCGGCAAGACCATGATCTTGCAGGCCATCGCCTCCTCGATCGCCAACAGCCACCCCGAGGTGCAGCTGATGGTGGTGCTGGTCGGCGAGCGCCCAGAAGAGGTCACCGACCTGCGCCGCTCGGTCCNNCTGCTCGACTCCATCACCCGGCTGGGCCGGGCCTACAACCTGGCCGCCCCGGCCAGCAGCCGCACCCTGGCGGGCGGCGTCGCCGCGTCCGCGCTGCTGCCGCCCCGGCAGTTCCTCGGCGCCGCGCGGAACATCGAACACGGCGGCTCGCTCACCATCTTGTCCACCGCGCTGGTCGACACCGGCTCGCGGATGGATGACGTCCTGTTCGAGGAGTTCAAGGGCACCGGCAACATGGAGCTGCGGCTGCGCCGCGAGCTCGCCGAGAAGCGCATCTTCCCGGCCATCGACCCGATGCCGTCCGGCACCCGCCACGACGAACTGCTGATGCCCGCCAGCGAATACCAGGCGGCCGGCCAGCTGCGGCGCGCGCTCGGCGCCCTCGAACCGCAGCAGGCCCTCCAGCTTCTGCTGGACAAGACCCACCAGACCGGCTCCAACGCCGAGTTCCTCAGCCAGATCCAGCGCGCCGCGTAACCGCTGGCTCGCGCATTCCCCGCCTGCTGAGCGCGCTGGTTACTGCGACGTGCGTTCTCTAGGGTGCGTGTGCCCCTGGCCCCATAGGGACTCTGCCAACTCTGCCCCGCCGCCTGACCATCGAAGCCGCCGTTGATCTGTGACCTGTGTGGCCAGTGCTGCTGCCGGTGCCGTCCCCGCCGCCGGCAGACCGGCACGAGAAGGATCGTGTGACACCGCCTCTTCCACAACAAGGTGGCGTCACACGATCACGGGGAACGGGCCCGGCGAGCCGGGCTGCGGCATGATCGCCGGGGTGACCCGTGCTCCACCTGCGGGGATCCGTCCGCCACGGCCCGCCGCCGGGATCGTTGGGCACCTCGATCCCCAAGTGCGGGGCCTGTGTGCCACAATTCCGGGCGCCCGATGTCCAATCGACCCGCATGGATCCGCTGTCCGAGCGTAATGTCCGATTTCCGCCAGGATTTGGGGTGGGCGGGGGGCACGCTGGGAGTATGACGAACACGACAGAGGCCCGAGGGACCCAAGCGACAGAAGTGCTCAGCTACGCGGCGATCCCGGCGGGCGAGCTGGACGCGATCAGGATGGCGGGGCGGGACGAGGCCGGCAACGTGCTGGAGATCCAGGTCCATGCCGAGGGCGGGGCGCCGCTGCGGTGCTGCCTGCGGGAGGCGCGGGCGGGCGAGCGGCTGCTGCTGATCGCCTACACGCCGCCGGGTACCGCGGGTGCCTACGCCGAACGCGGCCCGGTCTTCATCCACGCCGAGCATTGTGACGGCTACCCGACGCCGCACCACTACCCGCCCTGGCTCATCGGCCGCCCGCAGGTGGTCAGGGCCTACGACCGGCAGGGCCGGATCGCCGACGGCGTGCTGGTCACCGACGGGCACCAGGCGCAGGGCGTCATCGCGGAGCTCCTGGCCCGGCCCGAGGTTGCGCTCGTGCACCTGCGCAACGTGGGCTACGGCTGCTACAACTTCTCTGTCGGGGCTGTCCGCGCGAACGGCGGATAGCAGACCGTAGAGGGCGGTGGCAGCTGAGAACCTGGCGGGCCGAGGTAATCCGGCGGGTCGTGCATCCCGGGCGCGGGTTCACCCAGGGGCTGATCGCGGACGACGGGATCGTGTCCGAGTCCACCGGGCGGTACGGGGTCTCGGCCCTGTGCCGCTACCCGCTGGGCGCCGGCCAGGTCGAGCAGCGCGCCGAGGTGCCCGCGGAGTTCTTCGCCGAGGGCATCTGCCGCGTCGGCGACATTATCTGGCAGCTCACCTGGCAGGAGCGGACCGCGCTGCGGTGGGACGCGGCCACCCTGGAGCTGACCGGGCGGGTGCCCTACAACCGGGAGGGCTGGGGCCTGTGCGCGGCCGAAGACTACCTGGTGACCAGCGACGGGAGCAGCGAGCTGGTCCGCCGTGACCCGCGGACGCTCAGCCCGCAGGCCGTCCTGCACGTCCGCTGCGCGGGCGAGCGGGTCCAGGGCCTGAACGACCTGGCCTGGTCGGCGGGCACGATCTGGGCCAACGTGGCCGGCACGCACTACCTGGCCGGCATCGACCCGGACAGCGGGCAGGTCACCGACGTGGTCAACGCCGGCAAGGCCCACGAGCGGCATATCGGGGATGCGCAGGCCATCATGAACGGGATCGCCGCGCTGCCCGCCCAGGGCGAGTTCCTGCTTACCGGGAAGGGCTGGCGGTCGATTCGTCATGTGCGGCTGAAGCTCGACCGGGACAAGTCCGCGCTGGACCGGGTGCTCGCCGGCCAGGGCCGCTGATCCAGGCCAGCTGTCGCCGCAGCGGCTTGTCCTGGTACCCGCCGTCAGCTAGGCCCGCCCGCCGCTCGAACACGTTGCGCGCGCCGAAGTCGCCGGTCAGCGCCCAGGACACGCCGGCCGCGGCCAGGTAGAGCGGGATCATGACCAGCCCGCCGCAGCAGGCGAACTGGGTGGCGTGCCGGGCCTCGTGCCCGAACAGCGCCGAGCCGGGGTCGATGCCGTCCCCCCGGGTCATGATCACGTTGCCCAGGCAGAAGGCCGGCGCGGGTGGCACCGGCAGCCGGTACCCGGTGCCGGTGAACAGGCCGTCCGCGCTGCGGCTGACCGCGGCGCAGCCCAGGGCGGCGACGCCGAGCCCGGCCAGGGTGGAGCCGTTGGCCAGGTTGACCGCCTGCCGCACCGCCAGCCAGGTCCGCCGGTCAGGACTCACTCGGGTCGGCCGGGTTGTGCCCGTTCAGCCCCTGCGTTTCGGGATCGGCGATCACTGACACGGTCCACGGCAGGACGTTGGCGGCCACCGGCAGGTTCAGCTCCTCGTGGCTGTGCTCGCGGTGCGCGCGCGACGCGGCCTGGTGGTACTCGGCCAGCTCGGTCAGGAACGACTCGTCCGCGTACGCCGTGCCGTCCACCACCGGGCCGCGCGTGTGCTCGAGCACGGCCACGACGTCCTCGCCGCTGAGCGTCTTGTGCTTCTCCAGCGCGTGCGCTAGGGCCAGCACGTGGTTGCGGTTGTCCCGGATGATCTCCTCGGTCCGGCCGAGCAGCACGGCCAGCTTGTCCTCGATCCGGTCCGCGAGCGCGTGCCGGACCTCGGCCTCGGGATCCTGGCCCTTCTTCAGCGTGCCGCCGCGGCCGCCGCCGGGCGACCCGACCTCGAGCCGCTTGGCCGTCGAGTACGAGGACACCGTGGTGCCCATGCCCCAGAAGCCCTCCATGAACGATGCGACCGTGGTCGCGGACTCCAGGTCACCGGACACCCCCGACGAGCTGTCCTCGTCGAAGAACATCCGCTCGCCGGCCAGCGAGGCCAGGGAGACCAGGATGTCGGTCTCGTACTCGCTGCGCCACCGGGTGAACTGGTCCTCGGGCGGGATGCTCGCCACCATCCCGAGGTAGTCGCCGCCCTTCTCGATGGTGGCGATGTCGATCTCCATGTGCTGGCGCATGCGGAAGGCGACCAGCGCGTGGCAGGCCTCGTGCACCGCGACCGCGTGCCGCTCGCGCTCGATGTACTCCACGTCCTCGGGCGGCCCGAGTTCCTTGAGCTGCTTGGCCTTGATCACGTCCGGCCAGGTGATGACATCCCGGCCGTTCCTGATCGCGGTAATCAGTGATTCGTTGACCAGGTCCTTGATGGTGGCGCCAGTGGCGTACGGGGTGATCGTGGCCAGCTTGTCGAGGTTGTCGGCGGTGAGCTCGTGCTTGACCTTGGCGAAGTACCCCTCGTAGGTGCGGATGCGGCCCGCCTTGGACGGATAGCCGACCTTGTAGATACGGTCGATGCGGCCCGGCCGCAGCAGCGCCTCGTCCAGGGCCGACGGCATGTTGGTGGCCATCATGACCAGCATCCGGTACTTGGGCGGGGGCTTGGGCCGCATCCCGAAGATCCGCCGCACGTACCGGTTGACCAGGCCGCGCGGCTTCTTCAGCCCGGACAGCTCGGTGAGCAGCGCCTGCAGCGTCCCCATGCCGCCGCCGCCCCCGCCCATCATGCCGCCGAGCATCTGCTTGCTGCGCCGGGTGTCCGGCTCGTCGGTGATCGCCGCTTCCATCGCGTGCTTGGTCAGCGTCCACTGGGTGCCCGGCGTCAGGTAGGAGAACCCGTGGCAGCCCGCGTGCGCGAACGGCGCGGGTGCCGCCCGGCCGACCCCGCCGCCCCCGGGCGCGCCCTGGGTCATCATGCCGCGGTTGCCCAGCGAGTCGGCCTCGTCGAAGAAGACGATCACCCCGCCGTAGCGCAGCGCGAGCCGGCGCAGCTTGCGGAACAGCGACTTGACCTTGAGGATGCCGACGCCCATGAACATGTTGATGAACGCGCCCGGATCCACGAACACGTAAGGCTTGCCGGTCTCGCCCGCGACCGCCTCGGCCATCAGCGTCTTGCCGGTCCCGGGGGGACCCCACAGCAGCAGGCCGCCGGGCACGTAGCCGCCCTTTTCCTCCACGATCTCCGGGTTCTCCAGGAAGATGATGTTCTCCTTGACCCGCTCGAGCACGTGGTCCTGGCCCCAGACATCAGAGAACCTGGTCTTGATGTCATCGGGGTAGTACACGTCCACTCCGCCCCGGGACATGAACCAGAACAGCGCGACGAACTGGAGCACCACGAACAAGAGCGTGAACATGACCTGCAGCACGTAGGGCAGCACGTGCCAGATCAGCTCGGGTCCCTTGAGCAGCGCGAGCAGGGGCGTGGTGTGAATGATCTTCCCGGTGACCACCGCGACCACGGCGATCCAGAACACCCACTTCAGCAGCCGCGATATGCGGAACCTGGTCCAGTCCGAGATCCGGCGGTGGGTAAGCCGCTCCATCCCCCCGAAAACCATCCAGGTCCAGAACCGGTTGTAGCCCCGCGCGTGCTCGCTGATCAGGAAGTGGATCTGGCGGAGCAGCTCCAGCCCGAGCAGGACGAACACCCACCAGCCGGAGCGCACCTCGATCCGTACCGCGTCCGAGAACCCCACCAGGGGGTCGTTCGCCATCACGGACCAGACCAGGATGATCCACACCACGCCGAGCAGAATCAGGAACTTGATCCGGTCCCAGAAGGCCAGGGGCTTGCGGGTCTGCCGGTCCTCGTCCCTCGGGCGCCCGCCGGGAGGCAGTCCGGTGGCGGCGCGGGCGTTCCTCATGACGAGCTCCTGATGGTAAACGACGACATCACATCGTTGATCTCGGTCTGGTCAGTGCTGTAGCAGCTGGTCGTGCAGTGAAGCACCATGAAGTAGACGGTGGTGTCCTCGGCGTTCGTGAGCGCGATCTCGTCGAAGGTGTCGGTCGAGCCCTCGTAGGTGTAGTCGAACGTNNNGTCAGCGCGCCGATCTCGGCGAACACGAACGGCTGGTCGGCGCCGAAGGACAGGAAGTCGTCGGCGTCGGGCTTCGAGCCGGCCTGGTACGCGACCTGCCAGCCGGAGCCCGCGCTGCCCAGCACCGCTTCCATCGCTTTGCTGAGCGCGCCGGCGTTGATCTGGTGCCAGCCGTACGGGACCTTGAAGTAGGTGCTCTGGCTGGAGTTGGCCACGTACGTGTACTGCGGCGCGCCGCACCCAGTAACGGTGACCCCGAGGAGAAGCGCGCATCCCCCGACGAGGCCCTTTGCCACGCGGTGGGCCATGCTCGCCAAGAGGTGAGACCTCCACGTAGGGACTACGTAATGCCAATTATGCCGCCTTCGCCCGCATTGGTACAGGTCTCGAGCGGATAACAATCCGCACCAGACCAGGCCAATCACGGTCGGCACGAGATTGTTTTCCCTGCGGGTTCCGCGTTGAAACCGCGGGCCGTCCGGCCGCCAGCGGCGTGGTGGCCCGCCGCGCCGCGGGCCTCCTGCTAGCCTGCGCGATCACCGCCAGAGGCGACGGGCAGGACCACAACGGAGGGACAACGCATGACCGCGCATGAACTTAAGCAGGGGATCGAGCGAACCCGTGAGCATCTCGGGGAGACGATCGACGAACTGGCCGGCCAGGCCGACATCAAAGCCCGGGCCTCCGGCGTGTTCGGCCGGGTCAGGCAGAGCCAGGTGCTGCAGCGCCGCTGGCCGGTGGCGGTGGTGGCCGGCGTCCTCGTTGCCGGATCGGTGATCATCCGGCGGCGGCGGCGCACGTAAGGCATAGCCGGCTGACCAGGCGCATGACGGTTCCGGGCCGGGGCCTGCCGACCGGTCCGGGCGCTAAGGTCGGGCCATGAACGTCATACGCAGCATCGGGTTGTTCGCCGCCGCCGGCCTCGCGGAGATCGGCGGCGGCTACCTGATCTGGCGGTGGCTGCGCGAGGGCGCCTCCTGGCCGGTCGGCCTGGCGGGCGCGCTCATCCTGGTCGGGTACGGGGTCATCCCGACCTTTCAGTCCTCCGCCGACTTCGGCCGGGTCTACGCCGCCTACGGCGGCGTGTTCGTGATCATGAGCCTGCTCTGGGGCTGGGGGGTCGACGGGCGCCGGCCGGACAATTACGACTGGCTGGGCGCCGTCATCGTGGCGGTGGGCGTCGTGGTGATCTTCTTCAGCCCGCGGCAGGCGTGGTGATGACCGATCCGCGCGATCCGCTCGGCCTGGCCGCCGACGCCCCGCTGCTGGCCGCCTGGCTGAACTGGACGGAGCAGGCCGCGGCCGGGACGCTGACGCCGATGAGCACGCCGGGGCACAAGCAGCGCCAGGACCTGACCGGCGCGGTGGTGGCGGGCGACGCGCCGCTGTACGGCGGGCTGGCCGCGATCAAGCAGGCCGACCAGTTGCTGGCCGACGCGCAGGCGCGCGCGGCCGCGCTCTGGGGCGCCGACTGGTGCCGTTTCTCGGTGGCCGGGTCTACCCACGGGAACCAGGCGTTCTGCCTGGCCCTCGGCCAGCCCGGGCAGGAAGTGATCATCACCCGCACCATGCACCGGTCGCTGCTGCTCGGGCTGGTGCTGGCCGGGCTGCGGCCGGTCTGGGTCCGGCCGGAGATCGATCCGGGCTCCGGGCTGCCCGCCGCGGTGGCGGTGCAGGCCGTCCGGGACGCGCTGGCCGCGCACCCGGCGGCCTGCGGCGTGATCTTGGGCGACCCGTCCTACGTCGGGACCACCGGCGACCTGGCCGGGCACGCCCGGGTCGCGCACGAGGCCGGGGTGCCGCTCATCGTCGACGCGGCCTGGGCCGCCTACCTGGGCTTTCACCCCGGCCTGCCGCAGCACGCGATCGCGGCCGGTGCCGACGGGCTGGTGACCAGCGCGCATAAGACGCTGCCCGCCTACACCCAGGGCGCGTTGCTGCTGGCCAGGACCGACCGCCTGGATGTGGCCCGGCTGAACCGGGCCTTCGAGGCCACCCACACGACCAGCCCGGCCGGCTCGATCTTGGCCAGCATCGACGCCTCCCGGGCCCTGCTGGCCCGGGAGGGGCAGCGGCTGTGCGGCCGGCTGCTGCACGGTGTGGCGGCGGCCCGCCGGCGGCTGCGCGAGGTGCCGGGCGTGGACGTGCTGGACGGCCCGGGGGTTGACCCGGCCAAGCTCGTGGTACTGCTGGCCGGCACCGGGGCAAACGGGAGCCTGGTAGAAGCGGACCTGATCGCCGCGGGCATGCCGGTGGAGATGGGCGACCGGGATATCGTCGTCCCCATCCCGTCGATCGCCGACGACGAAAACCAGCTGGCCGCGTTCACCGAGGTCCTGATCGCCTCGATCGAGCGGCGCCGCGGCACGCCCCGCAGCCCGGCCGCGGCGGCCGTCTGGACGGTACAGCCGCAGACGGTGCTGTCCCCCCGGGAGGCGTTCTTCGCGCCGAACGAGACCGTCCCGGCGAGCGCGGCCGTCGGCCGGATCAGCGCCGAACTGGTCGCGCCCTACCCGCCCGGGGTCCCGGTGCTGGCCCCGGGGGAGCTCATTACCGAGCAGGCGCTACTCGCGCTGCGTGAGGTGGCCGCCGACGGGGGCCGGATCGCCTACGCGGCCGACGCCAGCCTCGGGAGCTTCCAGGTCGTCGCCTGATTCCACCTCAGCCGAGGCGACGATGGCCTGCTCGTCGTGCACGTAACGGCGGCCCCGCAGCAGTGAGGCCACGGCCGCGACCAGGCACGCCACGATGGCGAAGTCGAACGCGATGTTCAGGCCGTGCTGGAACGGCGCCGAGATCAGCGACGGGAAGAACGTGTGGCCGGTGAGGTACGCGGCGTGGCTGGCAGGCAGCTTGCTGAGCGCGGGACCCAGCAAGGTGCTGATCGGGTTGTAGCCCAGCAGCGCGGCGAACAAGATCGAGACCGGCGGCAGCGCGGCCAGCTTGGCCGCATCGGCCGCCGAGACGCCCTGGGCCACCAGGCCGTGGTTGAGCGTCGCGGGTAGCGACGAGGCCAGGCCCAGGATGATCAGCGTGAAGAAGATGCCGATGGACAGGACCATGGCCGAGTTCTGGAAGGTGGCGCTCATGCCCGCGCCGACGCCGCGGCGCTCGGGCGGCAGGCTGTTCATGATCCCGGCCCGGTTGGGCGAGGCGAACAAGCCCATGCCGATCCCGTTCAGCAGCAGGATGAGCGCGAACTGCCAGTACCTGAAGTCCACCGGAAGCAGCTCGAGCAGCCCGAACGAGAGCGCGGCCACCACCATGCCGCCGGTGGCGAAGGGCCGGGCGCCGAACCGGTCGGACAGCCAGCCCGAGGCCGGCCCGGCGATCAGGAAGCCGACGGTCAGCGGCAGCATCGCGATCCCGGCCCACAGCGGGGTCCGCTCGAAACTGTAGCCGTGGATCGGCAGGTAGATGCCCTGCAGCCAGATGATCAGGACGAACATCAGGCCGCCCCGGCCCAGGCCCGCCAGCAGGCTGGCCAGGTTCCCGGCGGTGAACGGCCGGATCCGGAACAGCGCCAGCCGGAACATCGGCTCGGCCACCCGGGTCTCGATCACGCAGAACGCCGCGAGCACGGCCAGGCCGCCACCGACCAGGCTGAGCACCAGCGGGCTGGTCCAGCCCATGGTGTGCCCGCCGTAGGGCTGGATGCCGTAGGTGATGCCGACCAGCACCGCGATCAAGCCCGCGGCGAACGTCACGTTGCCCCACCAGTCCAGCGCGGCCGGCCGCCGGACCCCGAGCTCACGCAGCTTCAGGTACGACCACGCGGTCCCCAGCACCCCGAACGGGACCGAGACCAGGAAGACGTAACGCCAGCTGATCGGGCCGAGCACGCCGCCCAGCACCAGGCCGATGAACGAGCCCGCGATCCCGGCCACCTGGTTCAGCCCCAGCGCCAGGCCGCGCTCGCCGGCCGGGAACGCGTCGGTCAAGATCGCGCTGGAGTTGGCCATCAGCATCGCCCCGCCGACGGCCTGCAGGATCCGCATCCCGATCAGCCACCAGGCGGCTTCGACGCCGTGCAGCCAGGTCACCGAGAGCAGCACAGAGAACAGGGCGAAGATCGCGAACCCGAGGTTGAACATCCGGACCCGGCCGAACATGTCGCCCAGCCGGCCGAAGCTGACCACCAGCACCGCGGTGACCACCAGGTAGCCCATGAGCAGCCATAGCAGCAGCGAGGTGTTGCCGGGCTGCAGCGGGTTGACCCCGATGCCGCGGAAGATGTCCGGCAGCGCGATCAGCATGATCGAGGAGTTGATGGTGGCCATCAGCATGCCGAGCGTCGTGTTGGACAACGCGATCCACTTGTACCGCGGCCCAGGCCCCGGCTGACTGACGGGACCCGGCTGACTGGCGGGCATCACGGATGGCGAGGCGGAAGCAGACGGCACGGCACTCCTCCGGGCGGGTCCAGAATTACTTGCTTAGTAGCAAGCAACTAATTCTGCTTCCAGTATCTTCCCGCCCGCCGTGCGGATCAAGACGTGCGGTTCCGCTCAGGCGGCCCGGTTGGCGTTTCGCGGCCGATGAGCCCGCTGGGGCCGGCGGCCAGGCTGCGCGGCGCCGCCCGAGAAGCCCTCACGGGTAACGGCCGACGGGCGGCGGCTGCTCCCGGAGTAGTGATCAGGGCCGGACTTGTCGCGCGAGGCCACCCGGGCATGCTGCGGGGCCGGCGGCACGGGCGTGCCCGACGTGGCGATCTGCCGGACCAGGTGATGCCCGGTCGCGACCTCATCGCTGGCCGCGGTGACGCCCGCCGCGTCGTGCAGCCGCTGGAGCTCACGGACCTGGCCGCGCTCCACCAGCGCGATGACCATGCCGGTGGCTCCGGCCCGGGCCGTGCGGCCCGAACGGTGCAGGTAGTCCTTGTGGTCGTTCGGCGGGTCGAACTGCACAACCAGGTCCACGTCGTCCACGTGGATGCCGCGGGCCGCGACGTCGGTGGCGACCAGGACCCGGGGATGCCCGGCGGCGAACGCGTCCAGGGCCCGTTGCCGCTGGTTCTGGTTCCGGTCGCCGTGGATGGCCGCGGCCTCGACCCCGGTCCTGGACAGCTGCTTGGCCAGCCGGTCCGCGCCGTGCTTGGTGCGGACGAAGAAGAGCGTCCGTCCCGGTCGGCTGGCGATCTCCGCCGCGACCGGCACCTTGTCCTGGGCGGACAGGACCAGCACCCGGTGCTCGGCGGGTCCGGAATCGGTCGAGGAGGTGACCGCGTGCAGCGCGGGATCGTGGATATAGGTCGTCACCAGCTGGCCGACGCCGCGGTCCAGGGTCGCGGAGAAGAACATCCGCTGGCCGTCCCGGGGCGTCTCGTCGAGGATGCGGGTGACCGCGGGCATGAAGCCCAGGTCGGCCATGTGGTCCGCCTCGTCGAGCACGGTGACCTGGACGCCGGACAGCGTGCAGGCCCGCCGCTCGAGCAGGTCGATGAGCCGGCCTGGCGTGGCCACGACCACATCGGCGGAGCGCACGAGGGCCACCTGCCTGCTGATCGACACCCCGCCGTAGACCGTGGTGATGCTGACGCCGACGCTGCGGCCCAGCGGCTCGAGCGCGTCGGCGACCTGCTGGGCGAGCTCGCGGGTCGGGACCAGGATCAGGCCGCGGGGGGCCCGCTCGCGACGCGGGCCCGTGCCGCCCGCGAGCCTGGTCAGCAGCGGAAGGCCGAAGGCCAGCGTCTTGCCCGACCCGGTCTGGGCGCGGCCGAGCACGTCGCGGCCGGCCAGCGCATCGGGAAGCGCCCGGGCCTGGATCGCGAACGGCTCGTGGATGTCACGCGCCGCCAGCGCGCGGACCAGGCGGTCGTCCAGGCCCAGCTCGGCGAACGTGGCCGCCGTCGGCTGCGGTGCCGCGGCGGCGGCGTCCAGGGCGAGATCAAGCTCGGAATGCGGTTCAACGCGCCGCGCGCGGGGTGGCTGGGGGTGCCGTGCCGCGGCCGGGCCGCGGCGAGTGGCGGTGCGCTCGGCGCCTCGACCGTAACGGTCGGACGACGCGCGCGGACGCCTGGAACTGTGGGGCATGCAGAAAACTCCATCGGTGGTTCGGGGGTCGCATGCTCGACAGACGTTAACGACAACGGCGAACGGCTTACTGAGCCGAACTGCTCACACAGCGACCGGCGGGCTGCTCGCCCGCGGAGCGGCGGCGAAGATCGCCACACTGACTGCAAGGCTATCAGCAGGGTGTTGTATTCCCGTGCGGTACCCCGGAGAGCAGAGTAGTCCGGTCAAGCGAACAGCGCGGCATCGCGCAGTCCGGCCAGCTCACGTGCTGCGTCGGCCGCGTCGTCGGCGAGCACGGTGACCAGCAGCGTGTGCTCATCGACCCGCTGAGCGGCGGCCGCCGGACCGGCGACGACGGTCCGGGCCGCGACCGCCGGACCGGCGATCAGCGCGCAGGCCAGCACCCGGTGCCCGCTGGTCAGCCCGGGATCCAGCTCGACGAACTGCCGCAGTACCGGCCGCCCGGCCCGGGTCACATCCCAGCGCACGGTGGCCCGCCCCGGCCCCTCCCCGGTCCGGCCGAGCACGATCAGCTCATGCCACTCCACCGCCGCGTCCGCGCTCAGCACGAGCTCCAGCCGCACGTCCACCTGGCTGCCCGCGCAGACGATCAGCGCCCCCGGGTCTGCCACCAGGGCGGCCCCCTCGGCCAGCTCGGCGTAGACCGACAGCGACGCGGCCGCGCAGCTGCCCCGGCCCTGGGCCAGGCTGGCCCCGGTCGCCCGCAGGACGGCCCGAGCGCCCGTGCGCAGGCGCAATTCGAGCGACAGGTCATCCCCGGCCAGGGGGCCGGCCGCCGTGCCGACCAGGCGCAGCTCGCACCAGTCGCAGGCATCGCCGTGCACCTGCCGCAGCGTCAGCGGCGGCGCGCAGGCCAGCTCGCCCAGCACGCCGCCGGGCTCGATGACCGCGGTCGTCCGCGCGATCACGCGAGCGTCCAGGCGGTCACGGGGGTCCGGGCGGNNTCACGGGAGTGCGACGGCGGAGCGGACCGACCGCACCCAGGTTGCGACCTCGGTCGCGGCCGGGTCGGCGACCAGCGAGGTGAACACGGTGGGCCGGCCGCCACGGACCGCGGCCGCGTCCCGCGCCATCACCGCCAGGTCCGCTCCGACCAGCGGGGCGAGGTCGGTCTTGTTGATGACNNAGCAGGTCCGAGCGGGTGACGCCGGGGCCGCCCTTGCGCGGCACCTTGTCCCCGCCGGCTACGTCGATGACGAAAATCTGCCGGTGCACGAGGCCGTAGGAGAACGTCGCGGTCAGGTTGTCGCCGCCGCTCTCGACCAGGATCAGCTCCAGCCCCGGGTGGTCGGCCTCCAGCTGCTCGACGGCGTCCAGGTTGGCGCTGATATCGTCCCGGATCGCCGTGTGCGGGCAGGCGCCGGTCTGCACGGCCCGGATCCGGGCGTCCGGCAGCACCCCCGCCCGGCGCAGGAAGTCCGCGTCCTCGGTGGTGTAGATGTCGTTGGTCACCACGCCCATGGTCAGCTCGCCGGACAGGGCCCGGCACAGCGCGGCGACCAGCGCCGTCTTGCCGCTGCCGACCGGGCCGCCGATGCCGATCCGGGGCACCCGGGCCCCGGCCGGACCCCCGGCCACCGGATCAACAGCGTGCACGTGATCATGAGGCAAACAGACGCACCTCCGCGGT
>PLDT01000590.1:6795-7990 GCA_003136255.1 Actinomycetota bacterium | reverse complement strand
GCGATCACGGGGTCTGTGCGATCGCAGGGGTCTGTGTGATCACGGAGTCCGGGCCGTCCCGACGGCCGAACGGACCGTCCGCACCCACCCGGCCACCTCGGCCGCCACCGGGTCGGTGACCAGCGAAGTGAACACCGTCGGCCGCTGGCCGCGGACCGCCGCGGCGTCGCGNNGTCTTGTTGATGACGAGCAGGTCGGAGCGGGTGATGCCGGGTCCGCCCTTGCGCGGCACCTTGTCCCCGCCCGCCACGTCGATCACGAAGATCTGCCGGTGAACCAGCCCGTAGGAGAACGTCGCGGTCAGGTTGTCGCCGCCGCTCTCGACCAGGATCAGCTCCAGGCCGGGGTGGTCGGCCTCGAGCTGCTCGACGGCGTCCAGGTTGGCGCTGATGTCATCGCGGATGGCGGTGTGCGGGCAGGCCCCGGTCTGAACGGCACGGATGCGCGCGTCCGGCAATACGCCCGCCCGCCGCAAGAAGTCGGCGTCTTCGGTGGTGTAGATGTCGTTGGTCACAACACCGATCACCAGCTCGCCCGACAGCGCCCGGCACAGCGCGGCGACCAGCGCCGTCTTGCCGCTGCCGACCGGGCCGCCGATGCCGATCCGGGGCACCCGGGCGCCCGGCGGGCCGTCCGCGGGCGTGTGGTCGGGTGCACCGTGATCGTGCGCGCCGCTGCCGTGATCGTGCGCGCCGCTGCTGGGACGCGTTTCAGGACGCAAACAGACGCACCTCCGCGGTGAGATGGAAGTCAGCCAGCAGGTCCAGGGCCGGGGCCCCGTCGGCCGGAAGCGATGACGGCGGGCCCGCGAGGTCGGCGCCGCGGGCGCACTCGTCGATGCTGGGCGCCAGCCGGGCCAGCATGGCCTGGACCGCGAACGGGTCCAGGCCGAGCAGCCGGACCGCGGCGCTAGCCGGGCCGGCGCACGCCGCCAGCGCCGCGGCCCGCGCGGCCAGGTCCGGCCCGCCGCCGGCCAGGCCGACCGCGGCCCCCAGGACCAGCGGGTGATGCGGCGCAGGTCCCGGGCACCGGCCGAACGCCGTCACCAGGTCCGCCTCCGGTTTCACCGAACGGAGCAGCCTTACCAGCCCCCGGCCCAGCTGACGCGACGCCGTGCGCATCGCCTCGGACGGCGTCCGCGCCTCGAACTCCGCGTCGAGTACTCCCCATTGACGCTGGGCCGATTGCTGCTGGG
>PLDT01000590.1:0-6740 GCA_003136255.1 Actinomycetota bacterium | reverse complement strand
GCGCCGGCCGGAGCCCGGGAGTCGAGCAGCAGGAGCAGGAGCGTGTTCATGGCTCAGAACAGGAAGTAGCGCTGGGCCATGGGGAGCTCGGCGGCGGGTTCGGGCTCGATGAGCTCGCCGTCGACCCGGACCGCGAACGTCTCGGGGTCGACGTCGATAACGGGCAGCGCCTCGTTCTCCGGCAGGCTGGCCTTGGACAGGCCGGACACGTCCCGGGTCGGCACCAGCGGCCGCTCGCTGGCCCAGCGCTCGGCCAGGCCCGCCTCCAGCGCGGCGGGCGACACGAAGTGCAGGCCGAGCCGGGCCGGCATCGCGCCGAACGCGCCGAACATCGGCCGCGGCAACTGCGGCTGCGGGGTCGGGATCGAGGCGTTGGCGTCGCCCATGGCGGCCCACGCGATCACCCCGGCCTTGAGCACCACGTGCGGCCGGACGCCGAAGAAGGCCGGCTCCCACAGCACCAGGTCGGCCAGCTTGCCCGCCTCGACCGATCCGATCTCGCCGTCCAGCCCGTGGGTAATCGCGGGGCCGATGGTGTACTTGGCCACGTACCGCCGGGCCCGCCGGTTGTCGGCCGCTCCGTCGCCCGGCAGCGCGCCGCGGCGTCGTTTCATCACGTGAGCGGTCTGCCAGGTCCGGATGATGGTCTCGCCGATCCGGCCCATGGCCTGGGAGTCCGAGCCGATCATCGAGATCGCGCCCAGGTCGTGCAGCACGTCCTCGGCCGCCATCGTGGTGGGCCTGATCCGCGACTCGGCGAAGGCCAGGTCCTCGGGGATCGAGGAGTTCAGGTGGTGGCACACCATGAGCATGTCGAGGTGCTCGTCCAGGGTGTTGCGGGTGTACGGCCGGGTCGGGTTGGTCGAGGACGGCAGCACGTTCGGGTGTGCGGCGACCTTGATGATGTCCGGCGCGTGCCCGCCGCCCGCGCCCTCGGTGTGGTAAGTGTGGATCGGCCGGCCGCCGATCGCCTCGAGCGTCGACTCCAGGTAGCCGGCCTCGTTGAGGGTGTCGGTGTGGATGGCCACCTGTACCCCGGCGGCCTGGGCCACGGTCAGGCACGCGTCGATGGCCGCGGGCGTCGAGCCCCAGTCCTCGTGCAGCTTGAAGCCGGACGCACCGGCCCGCAGCTGCTCCCAGAGGGCTTCGGCGCTGACGGTGTTGCCCTTGCCGAGCAGCACGACGTTGACCGGCCACTGCGTGGTGGCGGCCAGCATCATGTCCAGCCAGAACGCGCCGGGCGTGACCGTGGTCGCCTTGGTGCCCTCGGCCGGGCCGGTGCCGCCGCCGATGAGCGTGGTCATCCCGGCCGCGAGTGCGACCGGGATCTGCTGCGGGGCGATCAGGTGCACGTGGCTGTCGATGCCGCCGGCGGTGAGGATCAGGCCGTTGCCGGCCAGGATCTCCGTCGACGGGCCGATGACCAGCTCCGGGGTGACGCCATCCATGGTGTCCGGGTTGCCGGCCTTGCCCAGGGCCACGATCCGCCCGTCGCGCACGCCGACGTCGGCCTTGATCACGCCCCAGTGGTCGAGCACCACGACCCCGGTGATGACCAGGTCCGGGGTGCCCTCGGCCCGGGTGGCGACCGACTGGCCCATGGACTCGCGGATGACCTTGCCGCCGCCGAAGATCGCCTCTTCCCCGGCGAGCGGGCCCGGTCCGCCGCAGCGATCCTCGGTGACCTCGATCAGCAGGTCGGTGTCGGCCAGCCGAACCCGGTCCCCGGTGGTCGGCCCGTACAGGGCCGCGTACCGGGCCCGGGAGATCTCAGTGCCGCCCCCCTGCTCAGCCATCGAGCGGCCCAGCGGACTCGGGCCGCAGGCCGGGCACGACCCGTGCCCCGGCTAGCGCGACCAGCGTCACCGTCCGGGACACGCCGGGCTCGAACCGGACCGACGTGCCGGCCGGGATGTCCAGCCGGTAGCCGCGGGCCGTGGCGCGGTCGAACGCCAGCGCCGGGTTGGCCGCGGCGAAGTGATAGTGCGAGCCGACCTGGATGGGCCGGTCCCCGGAGTTCTCGACGGTCAGCTCGACCCGGTCTCGGCCGGGAGCGAGCTCGATCGTGCCGTCCGGGGTGAGGATCTCGCCGGGAATCACGGATGCCGCTCCTTTCACCTGATCGGTTGGTGCAGCGTGACCAGCTTGGTGCCGTCCGGGAAGGTCGCCTCGACCTGGACCGAGTCCAGCATCTCGGGCACGCCCTCCATGACGTCGGGGCGGCGCAGCACCTCGCGGCCCGCCGACATCAGCTCGGCCACCGTCCGCCCGTCGCGCGCGCCCTCGAGCACGAACGAGGTCAGGATCGCGACCGCTTCCGGGTGGTTCAGTTTCAGCCCCCGGCCCCGGCGGCGTTCGGCCACGTCGGCAGCCAGCGTCATGAGCAGCCGCTCCTGCTCGCGTTCGGTCAACCGCATCCCCGCACCATATGACGGCGGTGTTTCGCCGGTGTGAACTCCCGGCCGCGTGCCCGGTGCGGGGAGACGCGCCGAATGGGGCTCGTGGCCCACAGGCCTCGTACTACGGGGCCGGGGTGCCACATGCCCGGGATCGCGGTGCATCATGGCGCCGCCAGGTTCGCCTCCGCGCGCCTCGCCCGGGGGCCAGGCGCGCCCGGAGACCCCAGCCGCCCCCCAGCCGCCCCGCAGCCCCACCCCGGCCAGGCCGGCAGCGGCACCAATGTTCCATCGCTGNNACCGATGTTCCATCGGTGCTGCCGGGCCACCGGGGCCGGGGACACGCGGGCACCATCTGCTGGGACGCATGATCCCTCGCCAGAGGACGGCAACCTATCCGGAAGACCTGATGCGACGGCGCCATCGACCCCGATAACCAGGCCGCGGCACGCAGGAAGTGCTGGAGGACCGAGGTGAACTCAGCGGGCACCTCCAGCCACGGCACGTGCCCCGCGTCCGGGAAGATGACCCGTGTCACGCGGGGGAGGGCCTGTTCCAGTGAGTCGACCGCCCATCGCGGGCGTAGGTCGGCCGCCCCGTCGATGATCAGCACCGGGACGCTGAGCGCCTGGCAGGCCGTGAAGAGATCGGCCTCGCGCCAGGTCCGCTGCAGCTCGCCCCAGATCTCCCGGTGACACTCCCAGTTGACCCCGAACCACGGCGTGGCCATCTCCTCCGCGTGCCGCACCGCGTCCGCCCCGGTGAACTCGGCCGACCACTGCAGGACAGCCAGCTCCCGGTCCTCGGTCTCGCTGCGGTCCCGCCCGCGCAACTCGCTGCGGCGGGCCGCGGACGGAGCAAGCCGTTCGGCGATGGCGCGCTGGAACGGCTCCTGCCAGGCCCAGCCCAGCCCGGTGCCGGACACGTAGATCAGCGCGCTGAGCCGGTCCGGGTGGTCCAGGGCGTACCGCAGGGCCAGGGTGGCGCCCCACGAGTGCCCCAGCACCGCGACCCGGTCCACACCCAGGGCGCCGCGCACGGCGTCCAGGTCAGCCACCGACCGGGCCACCGAATAAGGCCCGCGCCGCTCCGACCGCCCGCACCCGCGCTGGTCCCAGCGGACCACCCGCACATCCCCGGCCAGCGAGCCGGCCAGCGAGCCGGCCAGCGAACCGAACATGTCCCATAGCCCCGGACCGCCGTGGCACAGGATCAGGGGGGCGCCGCCGCCGGTCTCGGCCGTCCACAGCCGGCAGCCGTCCTCGGCCCGGGTCACCTTTCCAGTATGGCCTGGAGTACCTTGGCCCAGGTAAGCACGCAAGGCTCCGAGCCGATGACGATGAGGAGAGCCGATGCCAACCCGTACCGCACGCACCGCCTGGACCGGGACCTTCGAGCAGGGCAAGGGCCTGGTCGAGCTGACGAGCTCCAAGCTCGCCACCTATGAGGTGTCGTTCCCCCGACGGGCCGCCGACGAGGCAGGCGGCTACACCAGTCCCGAGGAGCTCATCGCCGCGGCCCACTCCGCGTGCTACGCGATGGCGCTGTCCGCGGGGATCGGCCAGGCGGGCGGCACGCCGCAGGCCCTTGACGTGCAGGCCGACGTGACGCTCGGGCCCGACCCGGCGGGCGGGGTCCGGCTGACCGGCATCAAGCTCACCGTCCGCGGTGAGGTCGACGGCCTGGACGACGCCCAGTTCGCCAAGGTGGCGCAGGACGCGAAGGCCGGCTGCCCGGTCAGCAAGGCGCTCACCGGGGTGGACATCACCCTCGACGCCGCGCTCGAGCACTAACCGCCCGGTCACGCCGCCCGCGAGCCGACGCTGTCCAGCCCGGCCAGCGCCTCGGCCGAGGTCCGGTAGGACAGGTCCAGCACGGCCTGCCTGCGCCGCGGGTCCATGGGATTGATGCCCATCGCGGCCAGGTCCCGCGGGCCCGGCGTCAGCACGGTCACCTGCTTGCCCCGCGCGGCCAGCGCCTTGGCCTGCCGGATCACGACGTGGGTGAGGACCTGCCGGAGCCCGCGCTCCATCCGCAGGTGCGGCTGGAGCGGATGGTCGGTCTCGGTGCTGGCCAGCGGCGCGAGCACGTAGACCTCCTCCACGTCTATGCTGCCGAGCGCGTCCAGCGAGGTCATAGAGCGGACGCCACCGTCGACGTAGCGCCGGCCGCCGATGACGGCCGGCTCGTACCAGCCGGGAATGGAGCAGGAGGCGACCACGGCCTCCGGCAGCGCCGCGGGCGGGGCGCCGTCCCGCCCGAACAGCACGCGCTGCCCGGTGTCGTAGTCCACCGCCGAGATCCAGGTCGGCTGGTCAACCCAGCCGGATCCGGCAGCGCGCCGCTGCAACCCGGTGATCAGGGACCGCAGCGCCGTGTGCCGGGCGCGGCCGTACGGCAGCCAGGCGCTGGCCGCCACCCAGGGCGGCACCCGGTGCGGGGTGAGCAGGGCCGCGCGGGCCAGCGGCACCGAGCCGAAGCGCATCCGGGGCAGCGGCGGCAGCGGGCCGTCCTGGGCGGCCAGCGCGACCGATTCGGTCAGCAGGCCGGTGGCCTGCCCGCGCTGCCAGGCCGCGATCTCCTCGAACGGCGCCCGGCAGCGCAGCGCGGCGGCCAGCACGCTGCCCGCGCTGGTCCCGACCACGAGGTCGACGTCGCCGGGCGGACACGGCAGCCGGTCGGCCAGGCACGCCAGAGCGCCGGTCATCCAGGCCGCGCCGAGGACGCCGCCCGCCCCGAGCACCAAGGCGATACGGCGGGAGCGGTGCCGCGCCCGGTCCGGACCGAACACCACTGCAGCCACGGCCACCTCCGCAACCATTCACGCCGCCGCCAGCTGCGCGTTAGCTGCGCGTCATGATCACCTACTAGCCACTGTACGTCCGGTCAAACCCCAGGTCAGCGATTGAACGCCAACCTGTGGTCAATACGTGATAAGCGTGGTAAATCTCGCCCGCCTGGACCGGTACGCCCGCCGGGACCGTCCAGCGAAATCGGATNNGTGGACGAGGCCAGGAAGGCGTTTTTCCTGATGGTCGGGTTCATCGCGCTGATCTGGATCCTGCAGGTCGGGAACTGGGCCGACCACTACCACCTCGACGGCACCTACGGCATCCTGCCGCGCAGCCTCGGGCACCTGGGCGACATCTTCATCGCCCCGTTCCTGCACGTCTCCTGGGACCACATCGAGGGCAATTCCGGGCCGCTGTTCGTGTTCGGCCTGCTCGCCGCCTACCGCGGCGTGGTCAGGTTCCTCGGCGTGACCCTGCTGGTGGCCATCACCAGCGGGCTGGCCGTCTGGCTGTTCCAGAGCGGCAACGAGGTCACCGTGGGGGCCAGCGGCCTGATCTTCGGCTACTTCGGCTACGTCCTGGCCCGCGGGCTGATCGACCGGAACCTGATCGACGCGCTGGCCGCCGTGGTCATGGGCCTGTCCTACGCCTACATCCTGAGCGTGGCCATCCCCGGTACTCCGGGCGTCAGCTGGATCGACCACCTCGGCGGCCTGGTCGGCGGGCTGGCCGCGGGCTGGATCTTCCGCACCCGGCGCGGCCTGCCCGGCCGCGGCCAGCCCAGCAAGGTCAAGCCGCCCCGCGACTCCGGCCGGACCACGAGCAGCAACCGGACCACGACCGGCAAGGAGATCGAGGTCGGCCGGGGCCATCCGCGGGCCGACCTGCACAAGGAACTAGGCGAACTGGGCCTGTAGGCCGCCATGCCGAATGAGCAGTGGCGGCAGTGGGTCGTCTACCAGGTGTACCCGCGCAGCTTCGCCGACTCGAACGGGGACGGCGTCGGCGACCTGCGCGGCGTGCTGGCCCACCTGGACTACCTGCAGCACCTGGGCGTGGACGTGGTCTGGCTGTCGCCGGTCTACCGGTCGCCGATGGACGACAACGGCTACGACATCAGCGACTACAGGGATGTCGACCCGCTGTTCGGGACCCTCGCCGACCTGGACGAGCTGATCAAGGAACTGCACGCTCGCGGCATGCGGCTGGTCATGGACCTGGTGGTGAACCACACCTCCGACGAACACCCCTGGTTCCTGCAGTCCCGTTCCAGCCGGGACAACCCCAAGCGGGACTGGTACTGGTGGCGCGACGCCCGGCCCGGCAGCACGCCGGGCACCCCGGGCGCCGAACCGACCAACTGGGAGTCGCACTTCTCCGGCCCGGTCTGGACCTGGGACGAGCACACCGGGCAGTACTACCTGCACATCTTCTCCCGCAAGCAGCCCGACCTGAACTGGGAGAACCCCGAGGTCCGCCAGGCCATCTACGCCATGATGCGGTGGTGGCTGGACCGGGGCGTGGACGGGTTCCGGATGGACGTGATCAACAT
>PLDT01000178.1:0-7735 GCA_003136255.1 Actinomycetota bacterium | reverse complement strand
TCCTAGTTTCTTGGCTACGGTGCGATGGAGTGGGGAGGAAGGCGAGGTTGGCGCCTTCTTCGGGACATCGGCCAACGGCTCTGCGGCCCTGAGCCGGGTGATTGGCTTTTCCTTCTTCTGCGTATCGCTCGTGCTGCCAGGGCTACGGCCCGGACCCAGTAAGCCCGGCTGCACCGACGATCTCGCCCGCGCGCACCGACAGGTCGATGCCGTCCAGAGCCTTCTGGCCTCCAGAGGGCTTGGAGAGGCTTCGCGCGTCCATCAGCACGGGAGTACTCAAGGTCACCTCGCTAGTCGATGATAACTATAATCATAGATTGAGTCTATGACAATCGTATTCATGAATCTTTTTGGCGAGGCTTCGATCGGCGCCAACGGACCGTGTGGCGCGGGGGGNNGCCGCAGGGTCAGCAATCCTCGGTCGGCAAACCCGGGTGCTCGGGTCATGGACCTTCGAAGCAGGGCGTTACCAGGGGACGCCTGGGACGCAGATGCGTGCGGCGTAGCGGGCAATAAGGCCGGCCTGGTCGAGCGTCACACTCGACATGAACGTTGACGTCAGCCCGCCGGGAAGGCCGGTAACACAGCCGTCCAGCATGGCATGGCAGCCGTGCCCGCAGCTCGCCAGCCTGTCCGTGCGATGTCGTGCCGAGTTCGTTCCCCGGGCATCAAATACCGCCTTGATGGCGGTGCGGCCCTGCACGGTGATGCGGTCCGAGCTCTCGTCGCGTGGAGGGATGCTGTAGATCGCGTCTTCGGCAAAGCACGCGGCAGCGGAAGCCGCGCGGCCCGCCTCGAGTTCCTGGAGGTAACGAAGGGCGATACGGGCCCTGTCCCCGTCCAGCCTGGGGCGGCCATCCCGAGCGGGCGGTTGATCAGGGACATGCGCGTGCCGGAAGACGGTGAGGCGAGAAACGCTCGGGCCAGGGGAGATTACGGCCATGGCGGACGCGGATGTCCGCGGTGATCCGTCAGCCGGATTCAGTTCGAGGAACTCGCCGTAGACCCGGTCGCCGTGCGCCGCCAGGAATACCGGCCGCCATGCCCCGAACTCTCGCCGGTCGCCGACGAGCGCCTGAGCTGCCTGCGATCCGGAACTCTGCTGACGGCCGGCGCGCTCACTGCCAGCGGTGGGCGGCAAGGCCACCAGCGCCTCTGGGCTGAGGAGGGTGGAGGGCCGGTCCCGCAGGGCCACCAGCAGTTCAGGGGATACCGGGCCAGCCGCGCCGGCCGGCGCAGCACACGAGTCGCTGGTTGGCACGTGTTGTTCACCGGTTCGCGGAGTACCTGATTTCATAATGATGATTATACTGCTATGACGAGGAGGTCCTGATGACGATGTTCGACCTGACGGGAAAAGTAGCCGTGGTGACAGGCGGCGGCAGCGGCCTAGGCGCTGCCTCTGCCGCGGCACTGGCCAGTCACGGAGCAACGGTCGTGGTACTGGACTGTGATCGGGACGCCGCCGAGGAGACAGCACTCACGCTGGGTCATGACTCCTTCGGACTGACCTGCGACGTCTCAGATTACGAGCAGGTTCAATCTGCGTTCGCCGCCGTCGCCCAGCGATGCGGGTACGTCTCCGTTCTGCACAACAACGCCGGCGTCTCCTTCAACGGGCGGGGGGACGCGCCGCCGGATGAGCTCGAGCTCGACATGTGGACACACATCCTCGGCATCAACTTGACCGGCACTTTCTTGTGCACCAAGTTCGCCCTGCCCCTCATGGCCACCGGTCGCGGCGGAAGCGTGATTAATATGGCCTCGATCGCCGGCCCGTGGGTTGGCACCCGCAACACCGCCTACGCGGCCTCCAAGGGCGGGATCGTAGCCATGACGAAGTCCTTGGCCGTCACGCATGGCCCCGTCGGCATTCGGGCCAATGCCATCTGCCCAGGGTCCATGAACACGCGCATGGCGGCACACGTCAAGGCGACTCCTGAGGAATATCAGCGTTTCGTCGCCGCCGTCCCGGTCGGTCGCATGGGAGAGCCGAGCGACCTGGAGGGGCTGGTCGTGTACCTCGCGTCCGATGAATCCAGCTTCTTCACCGGCAACATCATGACCCTCGACGGAGCACTGACCCTCGTCTGACCCTGGCCTTACTCAAGCGGCTGCCTGGCGACTGCTGGCGGCTCACGGCCGGCGAATAGCCAGCCGCCGATCGCGGCGACCAGCGGCAGCCCGATCAGCAGGATCAGGAGGTCGCTGGGCGGCACGCCGCCGGCCGTTGCGGTCAGGCCGCTGTGCGTCCAGGCCATTGCAGCGATCACCGCGCCGGCCGTGCCGAGGATGGCGCCGAGCAGGCCGAGGGCGGCGGCGGTCGCGGCGGTGATCGTCCGCCGGGTCGCGCCGCTGGCGCCGGTGGCGGTGAGCGTGCGCAGGTCCGGCGCGGTCTCGCTGCGGATCAGGCCGACGGACATGGCCAGCACGCTGAGCGCGATCACGATGCCCAGCGCGGTGGCCCCTTCGGTGAAGTCCACGAGGCTCGGGTTATAGGTTGCGGTCTGGACTTGCACCTCATTGGCGTTCCCGAATTGGCGTACGGCGCTGAGTTGCGCGGCGGTGAACGGGGCCGGGGCCTGCAGGAGCCACCCTTGCAGCTGGGTCTGCATGTGGTACTTGCTCACCGCGTACTCGGTGACCACCGTATTCGGCGCCAACGTGCCGCTGGGCAGGCTGCTGATCGTCTGGATCGCGGGGCTGGCCAGGCACAGGTTGCGCAGCGTGCAGGGCGGACCGCCGGGGCTGCCGGGATCGGGCGGGGGGGTGTCAGCGTCGCTGATGTAGGCGTTTTTCCAGCCGATCATCTCCAGGTGCGGCAGGCCCGCCAGCCCGGGCCGCATGGTGAGGATGTCGGTTCCGGGAGCGATCTGGCTGGCCTTGATGCCGTACGTGGCCAGCAACTGCGGGGTGGCCACGTACACGGTGCCGGTGAAGTTCTGCACACCGTGTTCCGGCAGGCCAGTCTGGTACAGGTCGCTCGTCGATTCCAGCAGTACCGGGGTCGCGTGCAGGCTGGCGGCGAGAGCATGCACTCGCGTGGTCAGGGTGGCGATCTGGGCGGCGCTGGGCTGCGTCATCTGTCCGGGGCCCGAGCTCAGCTCCGCGGGGACGAACACCTGGTTGCTGGACAGGTCCGGGCCGATCCAGTTCAGCGGATTGTCGAACCTGATGCTGGCCACGACGCAGATCCCCATGGCCAGGAACACGGCGAACGTGGTGGCCGCCAGCGCGGCACCGGACCGGGCGCGGTAGCGGACCAGGTCGCGCAGCGCGATCCGGATCGCGACCGGCAGCCGCGGGCCCGCGCCGGCCCCCAGGACGCTGATGGCCAGCGGGGCGAGCAGGCAGACCCCGGTGATGGTGATGACCAGGCCGGCCAGCAGGAACAGCGCGTGCCCGTTGCCCCCGCCGTTGCCGTCCTGCCCGGACACTCCGTTCAGGCCGCCGGCGGACGCCAGGCACGCGAGGCCGGCCGCGAACACGATGACGCCGGGCAGGGCGGACCGGCGCACGGCCTTGGGCGGCGCGGGGCGGCCGGACAGCGCGGCCACCACCGGGACGGCGGCCATCGTCTTGGCCGGGCGGCGGGACGCCAGCGCCGACGTCGCGATCGCGAGCACGATCCCGATGGCGAACGCCCACCACGGCAGGTGCGCGGCATCCACCGCATGGCCGGTGTCCCGCTGCACGGTCGGCGCGTACGCGAACCAGGCGGCGAGGCCGAGCACCGCCCCGGCCAGCGCGGCCGTCACGCCGACGGCCAGGCCACCCGCGACCATGACCAGGCGGAGGTTGCGTTCGGTCGCGCCGATCGCGCCGAGCATGCCGAGGGCGCGGAGCCGGCGCTGGGCCATCACGGAGAAACTGGCCACCGACACCAGGCCGATGAACGCCAGGCCCAGTACCTCCACCACCAGGACGAACACCGCCTGTGAGACCCCGCTGTCCTGCTGCGTGGGAACCGACACAGTGGCCGCCGGGACACCGGGCAGCGTTATGTCGCCGCCGATCTGCTGGGCCGCGGCCGGGCCGAGCAGCATGATGGCCTGGCTGGGATGCCGGAGCTGACCCGGGGCGACCAGCGCGAACTGGTCCGCCAGGTTGCTCGGGTCCGCCGCGATGCCGGTCACCTGCCAGGTCGTGCCGGCCACGTGCCAGGTGCCGCCGACGTGCGCGCCGTACTGGGTCGCCACCTGGCTGGTCAGCGCGACCTGACCTGGCCCGGCTGGGTAGGTGCCGCTGACCAGGCTGAGCAGCGGCGAGTTGTAGTGCCCATGCGGGCTCTCGGCGCGGACCTGCACAAACTGCCTGGTGCCAGTCGTGATGCTCTGCTTCTCGATGAGGTCAGCCGGCCCCCAGCGGGCGGCGATGGTGGCGATGTCGGCGGCCAGCTGCGGATCGGTGCCGGGCAGCGTGACCTGCGCGGCACCGGTGCCGAACGTGGGGTAGCTGGGCGGGATCTGCGAGTTCGTGACGACGCTGGCCCCCCAGATGGTCGCCGCGACCGCCACGGTGAGCAGGCCGAGCACCAGCAGTTGCTGGCGCCACTCGCGGCGGAACAGCCGCCAGCCCCAGCGGATAACCGCCCGGCGGGCGACGAGGCCGCTGCCCGCGTCCGCGTCCAGGTCGGGAAGGTCGGGGAGGTGCTCCAGGACGGTGCTCACCGGGTCTCCCTGGGGATAAGGAGCGATTCTGGGCCGGGCGGCCGGGCGGTATGGCCGGTCATCCGCCCGTCGCGCAGCAGCACGATCCGGTCGGCCCAGGCCGCTAGCTGCGCGTCGTGGGTCACCACCACCGCGGCCACGCCCCGCTGGCAAGCCTCGTGCAGCAGCCGCATCACCTCACCGGCGTTCACCGAGTCCAGCGCGCCGGACGGCTCGTCGGCCAGCAGCAGCCGGCGGTCCCCCACCACCGCACGGGCGATCGCTACCCGCTGCCGCTCGCCGCCGGACAGCTGGTCGGGGAACCGGCCCGCCCGGTCGGCCACCCCGAGCGCGGCCAGCGCGGCCCGGGCGGCCGCGCGTGCCTTCGGCACCGGGACGCCGTCGAGTTCCAGCGGCAGGGCAGCGTTCTCAGCGGCGGTCAGCCCGGGTAGCAGGTTGAAATCCTGGAACACGTACCCGATCGCCCGGCGCCGCAGCCGGGCCTTGCGGCCCCGCGGCATCCCCGCCAGCGCCATGCCGCAGACCAGCACCTCCCCGCTGGTGGGGTCCTCCAGGCTCCCGGCGATGGTCAGCAGCGTGGACTTGCCCGACCCGGACGGCCCCATCACCGCCACCATCTCCCCGGCCCGCACCGACAGGTCGACTCCGGCCAGCGCGTGTACCGTGGCGGGCTCCTGCCCGTAGGTCTTCGATACGCCGCGCAGCTCCAGAACGCTCCCGCCCGGTCCCGGCCGGCTCATCGCCTGGCCCCCAGCCGGCGAAGCTGCGGAGCGGGAACCGGAGCGGAAGCAGGCCGGGGCGGCTCGGCGGCGGCCCGCGCCAGGCGCACCTCCGCGGCGTCCAGCCACCGGATCACCGCGTCCAGGCGGAAAATCTCGGCGTCGACCACCAGCGCCAGGCTCAGGTCCTCGCGGGCCTCGCCCTCCTTCAGCCGCGTCCACTGCTGCATCAGCTCCAGCAGGTACACGCGGTGCGCCTGGATCACCTCATGCGCGTCGGTGCCCGGCACCCGCGCCGCCACCAGCACCTTCATCACCAGCTCGTCACGGGGCGGGGAGGTCAGGTCCGGCGGCGTGCGCAGCCAGGCGGCCAGTGCCTCCCGGCCCTCGGCCGTGATCCGGAACCGCTTCTGCGGCCCGTCCTGGGCGGTCTCGTCGGACTCGGCCAGCCCGTCGCGCTCCAGCCGGCCCAGCGTCTTGTACACCTGGCCGACGTTCAGCGGCCACACCTCACCGGTCCCGGCCTCGAACTCCTCGCGCAGCTGCAGCCCGTACTTCGGCCCCTGCGACAGCAGGGCCAGCAGCACGTGGGGGACGCTCATGACTTCACCATGCTCAGCATCATGCCCGACATAATACTCGGCATAAAACTGGTTGGCCACCAGATTTAGGCCGGGGATAGTGGCCCCATGATCTCGAGTCCTGGGTTCAGGTTCTGGTACCCCGAAGATGAGGTGGCCCGGCAGCAGGTGCAGCCGGGGACGGTGCGGCGGATCTGGTCGTATCTGAGGCAGTACCGCGGGCCGATGGTGCTGCTGGTGGGGGTTACCGCGGTGAATTCGGCCATCCTGGTCGCGAGCCCGTTGCTCTTGCGGCTGATCATTGACGACGGCATCCTGCGGCGCCGGGAAAACGTGGTCATCACGCTGGCGCTGGCCGTCGCGGGGCTGGCGCTGACGGGCGCCGCCGCGGGATACGTGAGGTCCCGGTACTCGGAGTGGATCGGCGAGAGCCTGGTGCTTGAGCTGCGGGCGAGCGTGTTCCGGCAGTTGCAGCGGCAGTCGCTGGCCTTCTTCACCCGGACGCAAACCGGGGCGCTGGTCTCCCGGCTGGACGGTGACATCGAAGCGACGCAGCGGATGGTCGGGGTGCTGATGTCCGATTCGGTGTCGACGCTGCTGNNATGTTCTGGCTGTCGTGGCAGCTCAGCCTGCTCGCGCTAGCGGTGATCCCGCTGTTCGTGCTGCCCGGCAAGGTGGCCGGGAGGCGATGGCAGCGGCTGTTCCGGCAGCAGATGCAGCTGCATGGCGAGCTGGCTACGATGACCGCCGAACGGTCCGATGTATCTGGCGCGCTGCTGGCCAAGCTGTACGGACGGCCGGCGGAGGACGCCGAGCTGTTCACCCGCAAGGCGACCCGGATCCGTGATCTGGCCGTCGCCAACGTGGCCGGCATGCAGCTGGTCAGCGCCTACATCACGCTGCTCGCGGCGCTGGTCACCGCGCTCGTCTACGGGCTCGGCGGCACTCTGGTCATTCACGGTGGATTCGCGGTCGGCACGCTGGTGGCGTTCGTCGTGCTGATCTCGGAGCTGTACGAGCCGCTCAGCGAAATGTCCCACCTGCCGCTGGAAATCCTCACCGCGCTGGTCAGCTTTGACCGCGTCTTCGAGATCCTCGACCTGAAACCGCTGATCACCGAACGGCCGACGGCTTATCCGCTGCCGCATGCGGACGGGGCGCCGGGGGTGGAGTTTGCGGGAGTGTGGTTCCGGTATCCCGAGGCGAGTGAGGTGTCGCTGGCCTCCCTGGAGTCGGTCACGCTGCCCGCGCCGGAACGTCCCAGCGAGGCGTGGGTGCTGCGGGACGTCACCTTCGCAGTGCCGGCCGGGAAGCTGACCGCGCTGGTCGGCCCGTCGGGGGCGGGGAAGACGACGATCACGCACCTGGTGCCGCGGCTGTATGACCCGGTGCGCGGGACGGTGCGGATCGGCGGGCACGACGTCCGCGACCTGACGCTGGAGTCGCTGCGGTCGGTGGTCGGTGTCGTGCCGCAGGACGCGCACATGCTGCACGACACGATCCGGGTCAACCTGCGGTACGCGCGACCGTCGGCGACCGAAAAGGAGCTGATCGAGGCGTGCCAGGCGGCCCGGATCTGGACGCTGATCTCGTCGCTGCCGGACGGGCTGGACACGGTTGTGGGGGACCGCGGCTACCGCTTCTCCGGCGGGGAGAAACAGCGCCTGGCCCTGGCCCGGCTGCTGCTCAAGGCCCCGTCGGTGGTCGTGCTGGACGAGGCCACCGCGCACCTGGACTCCGAATCCGAGCTGGCCATCCAGCGGGC
>PLDT01000521.1:0-2529 GCA_003136255.1 Actinomycetota bacterium | reverse complement strand
TCGGTCCCTCCCGTGCGACCCGTTGCAGGATCGGTGGCGTCGGCGCGCGCAGCCGCCAGATCGTGATGGTTTCCTTGAAGCCCTGAAAGGTTGCCATCCGGGTCGCGTGCGTCATCATCGCCCGGAATGCAGGGTCGTCGGCCGGTACGGTCGGCTGCAGGTAGGACGCGTACGTGATGGCGTATGCCGCCGTGCTGCCGCAGATGCCGGCCCGGGTCACGGCGCACCACGGCTGCGGGTCGTGGCGAAGTTGGCGATCAGGTAATTGACGCCCAGCCGCAGCAAGCCCATGTACAGCACGAGGTTGAGCACGCTGAGAACGACCTTCTGGCTGTTGAACCTGCGCCATGCTGCCCAGAACGGGACGGGTACAGCGCGCCAGGTCCAGTACCGGTTCAGCAGATAGCTCAGCTGAACCGAGACAACCCCTTGAATCAGGAAGGAGGTGATCGCATTGAGGTGCCACCCGCCGGTGAGCAAGACCTGCAGCCCGATGCCGAACCAGAACAGTGAAGCACCGATGATGGCGAAGGCGGTGAACCGGGCTCGATGGCTGGTCGGCTTGGTGAGGGTGATCTCCGGGACAGACTTTTCTCGCTCCCGTTTCCGCAGTCCGGACGCCCTTCGTCCGGTAGTTTCCACGGTGTCCGTGCACCAGCCTGGTCACCATACGTGACCGCCCACAGGAGACCCACAGGATAGTGCAGTGGGCCCGGTTACTGCTCCTTTGTGCCACGCCATCGCGGGATGGCGAGAGTCGCTTGCCAGAACTGCGCCGCCCTGGCACGGTTGTGGGGTTACTCGAGAAAGGCGGTGATGGGTTTTGGCAATTGCTACGCCCTTGTCGACGAGCGGCCGGTTCATCGTCGACGCGCACGGGAAGCGGGTCCGCCTGGCCGGGGTGAACTGGTACGGCGCCAGCGAGGATATGGGGGTGCCGGTCGGGCTGGATTCGACGAACCTCAATTCTCTGGCCCAGCTCATCGCCGCGCAGGGGTTCAACTGCGTGCGGTTCCCGTTCAGCCTGTGGATGCTCGAGCAGACCACGCCGGTCGCCGAGGAGTACCTGCTGGCCAACCCCGAGCTGCAGGGGTCGACACCGCTCCAGGTCTACGACGCCTGCGTCAAGGCGCTCACCGACCAGGGCCTGATCGTCATCCCCAACTGCCACCTGCTGGACTACGGGTGGTGCTGCGCCAACGACGACACCAACGGCCTGTGGTTCAATGACCGCTGGCAGGCCACGCAGTTCACCGCGGCCTGGCAGAACATCACCAGGCGATACGCTTCGAACCCGCTGGTCGCCGCGATGGACATCAAGAACGAGCCGCGCCACGCGACGGTCGGCCAGACTGCTCTGGGCCCGGCGTGGGGGACGGCGGTGCAGACCGATTTCGCCGCCATGTACACGACGGTGGGGAATCTGATCCACCAGATCAACCCGCAGCCGCTGATCATCTGCGAGGGACTCAACTACGCCGGCGACCTGACCGGCGTGGCCGGCCACCGGATCCAGCTCACGCAGCCGGACAAGGTCGTCTACAGCATGCACGACTACTCCTGGTCCGACCACCCCGCTAATCAGTCCCAGGCCGCCTATATCGAGCAGATGACCACCAACGGGGGGTACCTCCTCAACCAGGGGATCGCCCCGGTATGGATCGGCGAGTTCGGCGACAACGCCAGCGCGCTGTCATCCCCCGGCGGTGGCGGCAACTGGTGGGCGAATATCCAGGCCTGGATCAAAGAGGCCGACGTCGACTGGTGCTGGTGGGCCCTCAACCCGACCCACGGCCAGAGCTGCACCCCGGGGACCACCCACATCCAGAACAACTGGGGCGCTGCGGAGCCGTACGGCCTGCTGACCCTGGACTGGACCGCGGTTGGCTACCCCGCCGTGGTGACCATGCTGCAGGCGATGATGGCCCCGCGCACCGGCCCGGGTATCGGCTGATCGAGATGCCGGTGGCCGCGCCGCTGTCGGCGAGCGGCCGGTTCGTCGTGGACGCGACCGGGAATCGGGTCCGCCTGGCCGGGGTGAACTGGTACGTCGCCAGCGAGGATCTCGGCGTCCCGGCCGGGCTGGACCGTACCCACCGTAGGACGCTGGCCAGGAACATCGCCCGGCATGGCTTTAACAGCGTGCGGTTCCCGTTCAGCGTGTGGATGATCGGGCAGACCGCGCCGGTCCCGGACCAGTACCTGGCCGCCAACCGCGATCTGCGCGGGTCGACGCCGGTGCAGGTCTACGACGCGTGCGTCCGAGCCCTGACCGACGAGGACCTGATCGTCATCCCCAACTGTCACCTGCTCGACTTCGGCTGGTGTTGCTCGAACACTGACGAGAACGGCCTGTGGTTCAACGATCGCTGGTCAAAGGCGCAGTTCATCGCAGCCTGGCAGCACATTACCGAGCGGTTCGCGTCGAACCCGCTGGTCGCCGCGATGGACATAAAGAACGAGCCTCGCCAGGCGACCGTGGGCGGCCGGGTCCTCGAGCCGACCTGGGGGACCGGGGACCCGACCGAT
>PLDT01000269.1:0-4490 GCA_003136255.1 Actinomycetota bacterium | reverse complement strand
TCCCGCAGTCGCGTTACACGCTCAAGAGCAGGTACGGTGCGCCATCGACACGGAAAACGGGACGCGCTGCCCGGGGCCGGGCGCACCACGGGCCGCTGCTGCACCACCGCACGCGCCCGCACCACCGTGACGGCGCACGGCGGACGGCAGCCCCGGCCCCGCTCCGGCTCACCGCATGGCCCAGGGGCTGGGATGCGGATGGAGACCTTGCGGCGTAGGTGAGGAGCTTGGGGTTGCGATGGGCCCCGGGCCGGGCTAGGCGAGGGCGGCGGGGGTGCGCTTGACCATCTGGCGGGCGATGATCATGCGCTGGATCTCGCTGGTGCCTTCCCAGATGCGTTCGACGCGCAGTTCGCGGTAGAAGCGCTCGGCGACGTTCTCGCGCATGTAGCCGCGGCCGCCGAAGACCTGCACGGCCCGGTCGGCGACGCGGCCGGCCATCTCGGAGCAGTACAGCTTGGCCATCGAGCACTGGGCGTGCGACACCTTGTTGGCCTGGCCGTCTGCGGCGGCGGGGCTGGCCTGGCCACGGTCGATGCCGCGCGCCGTCTCGTAGGCCATGGCCCGCGCCGCGAACAGCTCGGTCAGGCTGTCCGCGAGCATCCCGGCCACCAGCCCGTGGTCGGCGATCACGCCGCCGCCCGCCCGGCGGGTGGCGGCGAACGCGGTCATTTCTGCGGTAAGCCTTTCCGCGGCCCCCAGGCAGCGGGCGGCGACCATCAGCCGCTCGAACCGGAACCACTCGTACGCGAAGGCCATCCCGTCGCCCTCGGCGCCGACCAGGTTCGCGGCCGGGACGCGGACGCCGGTGAACGCGACGATCGGGTGGTGGTGGCTGATCGTGTGGGAGTAGGCCGGGGTCCGGACCACCCGGACGCCGGGGCTGGGCAGGTCGACCAGGAACATCGCGTGGTCGCCGCCGGGTAGCTTGGCCTGGAAAAACGCGAAGTCGGCGGTGTTGTACGAGGTGACGTGCCACTTGACCCCGTTGAGGACGTACTCCTCACCATCGCGGTAGGCGGCGGCCTCGATCGCGTCGACGTCGGAGCCCGCGCCCTCCTCGGTGATCGCGTAGCACTCCTCGCGCTCGCCGGCGATCGCGGGCCGCACGTACCGGTCGATCTGGTCGGCGGTGGCCACCCCGGGCAGCCACGACGGCGGGGTGGCGGCCACCCAGCCCAGTGCGTTGGTCACCCGGCCCACCTGCTCCTGGACCAGCACCTGCTGCAGGGTCGTGCAGCCGCCGCCGCCGAGCTCGGCCGGCATGTTGGTCGAGTGCAGGCCCAGCTCGCGGGCGCGCTTGGCGTGCCCGGCGGTCAGGTCGGCGGGCAGCTCCCCGCCGGCGGCCTCAGCCTGTTCCTCGAAGGGGATGAGCTCGTCCGCGAAACCGCGGGCCCGGGTCTGAATGGCCAGGTCTTCGGTTGACAAGCCGTACATCCGGCGGGTCCTCTCGGCGCGCAGCTGTATTGACTGAATGTTCAGTCTATGCCAGCATCGATCGTGTGCCAATGACGAGCGCTGACGCGGTGGTGGTGGGCGGCGGGACGGTGGGCGCGTGGTGCGCGTACTTCCTGCGTCAGGCCGGGCTGGGCCGGGTCGTCCTGATCGAGAAGGGCCACCTCGGGCAGGGCGCGAGCAGCCGGGCGGCCGGCGTCGTACGGATGCAGGGCGGAACGCCCGAGGCCGTCCTGCTTGGCCTGTGGTCCCGCCAGTTCTACCTGCGCCAGCGGGACGAGATCGGCACCGACTCCGGGTTCACCGAGCAGGGTTACCTGCTCCCCTGCTTCACCGAGGCGGACGTCGCCGCGGCCCGCGAGCGGATGGCGATGCAGGCCGCGCTGGGCGTGCCGGTGCGCTGGCTCGACCCGGGCGAGGTGGATCAGGTCAACCCGACGCTGGCGCCGGGGCAGACGCTCGGCGGAACCTTCTGCGCCCAGGACGGGTACATCACGCCGCCCCGGAACGTGGCCGCCTACACCGTGGCGTTGCTGCGCAGCGGGGTCGAGGTCCTCGAGCGCGTGGCGTTCCGCGGACTGGCACCCGGTGGTGTGGATACCAGCCAGGGGCGGATCGACGCGGGCCTGGTGGTCCTGACCGGCGGCCCGAAGCTGGCCGAGGTCGGCCGGCTGGCCGGCCTGCGCATCCCGGCGGGCGGCGTCCGGCACCAGGTCGCGGTGACCGAGCGGCACCCGGACCTGGATCCGGGCCGGGTGCCGATGGTGTTCGACCTGGCCGCGGGGTTGTACTGGCGGCCGGAGGAGGGCGGCCTGCTGTTCGGGATGAGCAACCCAGACGAGCCGCCGGGCGAGAACCGGGAGGTGGACGAGGACTACCTGGCCCGGATTCGGGCCCGGCTGGCCGCCCTGGTCCCGGTCACCGCCGGGCTCGGGCTGCGCCGGATCTGGGCCGCGACCATCGACTACACCCCCGACCACCTGCCCATCATCGGCCGCGCGCCGGGGCTGGATCACGTCACCGTGGCCAGCGCCGCGGGCGCGGGCATGATGTGGGGACCCGGCGTGGCGCGGGCGGCCGCCGACGTGGCGCTCACCGGGAAGACCGATGTGCTCGACGTGTCCCCGCTCGGCCTGGACCGCTTCGACGAGGCCGGGCACAGCCGCCTGGCCACCGACCCCATCGCCCTGCCCTTCCCGGAAAGGATCTCCTCGTCATGATCACTGCCACCCCGTTCCTTGCTGCCGCAGCCGACGCCAAGCTCGAGGACTGGGGGCCGCTGGACGAGGCGACCGGCGCGCCGATGCACACCTCCGGGACCACGTTGTGGACCGGCGAGGGCGACCAGGAGGCCGGGGTCTGGGAGTGCACCGCGGGTCCGTCCCGGTGGAGCCTGGCGGACAACGAGTTCGTGCACATCCTGTCGGGCCGGATGACCGTGACACCTGACGGCGGCGAGCCGACCGATATCGGGCCGGGCGACACCGCGGTGTTCCCGCGCGGCTGGACCGGGACCTGGCAGATCCACGAGACTATCCGGAAGCTGTACGTGCTGTTCTAGGCGGTGACTGCGTGTCGCTGGCTGACTTCCCGCGCTATCCGTTGCTGTTCGGGCCGAGCCCGGTCCACCCGCTGGAGCGGCTGACCGCGTACCTGGGCGGCGCGGCGATCTGGGCCAAGCGCGAGGACTGCAACTCCGGGCTGGCCTTCGGCGGGAACAAGACCCGCAAGCTGGAGTACCTGGTCCCGGACGCACTGGCCCAGGGCGCGGACACGCTGGTCTCGATCGGCGGGGTGCAGTCCAACCACACCCGCCAGGTGGCCGCGGTCGCGGCCAAGCTGGGCCTGAAGGCCCTGTTGGTCCAGGAGAGCTGGGTCGACTGGCCCGACGCCGTCAACGACCGGGTGGGGAACATCCTGCTCTCCCGGATCATGGGCGCCGANNGCATCGGACCATCGCCTCGGCGGCCTCGGCTTCGCGAACTGGGCTGACGAGGTCCGGCAGCAGGAGCAGGAACTCGGGTTGTTCTTCGACACCATCATCGTGTGCAGCGTGACCGGCTCCACGCAGGCCGGGATGATCGCCGGCTTTGCCGGCCAGGACCGGCCGAGGCAGGTGATCGGCATCGACGCGTCGGCGCGGCTCGCGGAGACCCGGGCCCAGGTCGAGAAGATCGCCCGGAATACCGCTGAGCTCATCGGCCTGGGCCGGGACCTGCGGGACGACGAGATCACCGTGCTGGAGGGCTGGGCCGGGGACTACTACGGCATCCCGGTGCGGTCCACGCTGGACGCGATCCGGCTGACCGGGCGGCTGGAGGGCATGATCATCGACCCGGTGTACGAGGGCAAGTCGATGGCCGGGCTCATCGACCTGGTCCAGGACGGCCGGATCGGCCCGGACTCCACCGTGCTGTACGCCCACCTGGGCGGGCAGCCCGCGCTCAACGCCTACAGCGCACTGTTCCGCTGACCAGAGCTCAGCCGGGCTCCGGCACCGAGGCAGACCGGCGCATTTGACCGATTCCCCGATGGTGCGCCACCCTGAATGTCATGGTCTGGCGGATCCATTTCACGGACGACGACCTCGAGCGGATCCAGGTCAGGCCGACCCTCGGCCCGCTGGCCGAGACCGTGCAGGCGATGTCCCTATTGCGCTGCCCGCAGCAGCCCCGCGCGACGTACCGGCAGTGGCGCGGCCAGGTGAAGGACAGGCTCACGCCGCAGATGACCGCGCTCACAGCGCTGATGCCGCTCGGGTCCAAGGGCGTGGACCTGCCCATGCTCATCGGTACCGCGGCGACGATAGAGCAAGGCATCCAGGCCCTGCTGGCCGTGCCCCGTGAGCAACTGCTGATGGAGATGGAGTTCACCGACCGGGAGGCCAAGCTGCCCGCCGCCGCATGGGCGGTCGCCGAGACCGGCCAGGCCCGGATCCAGCTCGCCGCGGCGGCCGTGGCCGCCCACCGGGCGCTGGTCGAGCCGTACTGGACCCGGATCCACGCCTGCCTGCATGCCGAGCATGTGGCCTGGCT
>PLDT01000230.1:6813-10256 GCA_003136255.1 Actinomycetota bacterium | reverse complement strand
GCGGCCGGGCAGACCGGGGCAGCCGGGCAGACCGGAGAGACCGGGCAGACCGGGCAAACCGGGGCGGCCGCCTTATCATCCGCGGAGCATGCGCCGGGGAACTGGCAGTGCTGATCTCACGAGGCGACGAGCCGGCGTAGGTGCAGCGGGATGTCGTTGGTCTGGCCGATGTCCAGCGGGAAGGACGGACCGTTGAGGCCCTTGCCGAGCAGGTTCTGTACCTGCACTGGGCGCTGGACCGCGGCGTGACGTTCGGTATCTGGGGCGGGGCCACCGAGGACGAGCGGCGCGCGATGAGCCGCGCGCTGGTGCCACCACGATCCTCGCGTTAGGCCGGGCTGGGCGGGCAGCCGCTGAGGCGGGTCGAACCGTCACTGCTGCTCCCGGTTCGCGGCGATGAACGGCCGGACGGCATCCCCGTGCTAATCGAGGAAGTCGAGTAGGGCGGCGCTGACCAGGTCGGGTGCTTCCTCGGGCAGGAAGTGACCGGTGGGCAGCGCGGTACCGCGGACTTCGGTGGCGTACTGCTGCCAGACGCTGAGCGGGTCGTAGGCGCGTCCGACGAAGGCCTGCGTCCCCCATAGGGCCAGGACCGGGCAGTCGATCTTCTGCCCGGCGGCGAAGCTCTCCTCATCGTGGATCAGGTCGGTGCTGGCCGCCGCGCGGTAGTCGGCGCACGAGCCGGCGATCGTACCCGGGTCAGCGAAGCAGCGGATGTAGTCATCCATGATGTGCGGCTCGATGCTCGCGCCCGGGCCCAGTAGCGGACCGATCAGGGACCGGACCCAGAAGCCGGGATCGGCGGCGATCAGGCGTTCGGGGATGCCGTTCGGTGCGGTCAGGAAGAACCAGTGGTAGTACGCCGTGGCCATGGCCCGCGTCACGTTGCCGAAGACGTGCCGGGTCGGCACGATGTCCAGGACCGCCAGCCGGGTGACGGCGCCGGGGTGGTCCAGCACCAGCCGGTGGGCGACGCGGGCGCCCCGGTCGTGGCCGATGAGCCCGAACTCGGTGAAGCCGAGCTGGCGCATGAGCCCGGCCTGGTCGCGGGCCATGGAGCGCTTGGCGTACACCAGCATGGCGGGGTCCGGAGCGGGCTTGGCGGAGTCCCCGTAGCCGCGCAGGTCGGCCACCACGACCGTGTGGTCCTCGGCCAGGACGGGCGCGACGTGGCGCCACATGAGGTGGTTCTCCGGGTAGCCGTGCAAGAGCAGCAGCGGCGGCCCGGACCCTTGGACCGCGCAGTTGACGGTGACGCCCTCGACGTCCACCCGCTGGTACTCGAAGCCAGCCAGTCGCGGCGGCGAAGCAGGTGCGGTCATGATCACATCGTGTCAGCCCGCGGGATCCACGGTGCTGACCAGGTCCGGACGGGGCGCACGCCGCACCTCACCGAGGCTGGCGACAATCGGCTCGCCGATTACGGCGAAGCGCCCGCGAGAGTCAACCCTGACGGCCACACCGGAAGTACGGGCATTACCATTTTCGATAAGTTCCGTGAATTCTTCGAAACCGTTAGCTCCTTCCCGCGGGTGGAGTAACGCGCCAGGCTGGTCATATTCATTAGGAAGACCTCGGCCGAATGGACTGCGGCCAGGATAATTGCGTCGCTGGGACGGCGAAGGAGAGCACGGACGCCATCCCTGAAGGACAAGACCGTGCTGACCATTGGCCGCGGCAGCGGGATCGCCCGGGCTATCGTCTAGCCGACGGCTGGACACGCCGGCCGCACCACGTGGACTTGGTCCGGCTCGTCGTCGCTGGCGCCAAGCGGCCGCCGGCTGGGAGGTCCGCGCAGTACCGTGGTCGGTGGTGACGCGCGAGGGTGCCGGAACGGGCACCGCGGGGGCGGAGGTGGGGTCGAGTGCGAGTCCGGGCGGGCGTGGCGGGCCTGGCCGCCGCCGTTTTTGGCCTCTGCGGGTGCGCCGCGGCCGGGTCCGCCCAGGCCCCGGTAGCGCAGCGGCAGGTGACCCCGGCCTCGAGCGCGGCCCCTGGCGCGCTCGCCGCCGCATCCTGGGCCGCGCCGTCGGCTCGCCCGGCGGTGTCTGCCGCCCGGCGGGCCAGTAGCCAGTTGGTCACGGTGACAGCAGCCTCGTACGGGGCGACGCAGGCGGAGCTCACCGCGTACCGGCGAGTCGACGGGCACTGGCGCCGGGTCTACGGGCCATGGATCGCGTGGATCGGGCGCAACGGGATGGCCCCGCCGGGCGCCAAGCGGGAGGGCGATGGCCGCACCCCGTCCGGGACGTTCGGCTTCGGGTTCTTCTTCGGGGTCGACCCTAATCCGGGGGTGCGATTCTCGTACCGGAGGATCGACGGGTTCGACGTCTGGGACGATGACCCGTCGAGCCCGCTGTACAACGAGTGGGTGGATGACCGGTACGCCGACGCTGGCGCCGCTCCCGAGCCGATGGACGTCTCGGCGTACGACTACGGCGCGGTCATCGCGTACAACACGGCCCGCACGCCCGGGCTCGGCAGCGCGATCTTCCTGCACATCAACATCGGCACGCCGACGGCGGGCTGCGTGACGTTGCCCGTGGGTGAGTTGCTGAAGATCCTGCGCTGGCTGAACCCGGCCGCATCGCCGCGGATCGAGATGGGCGTCGGTACGCCCCGGACCGCGCCGTGACGGCTGGCGACCAGGCAATTTTATTGCCGCGCATAACGAGATTTTCCGCGTTCGCCGGTTTACCCTAACGGTGTTGGCGCTTGGCCCGGTCGGCGCGGTGTCTCCGGGAAACCCGGCGCGGAAATGGGTGGGGATAGACATGGCGGGTAACCAGCTGCCGTCGGTTCAGCACATCGTCCAGCTCATGCTCGAGAATCGCTCGTTTGACCACATGCTGGGATTCCTGTATCCCAACTCGGCGAACTTCGAAGGCCTGACCGGCAGTGAGTCGAATACCGACGCAAGCGGCAATACGGTGACGGTATACCAGATCGATCACACGGCTACGGGGGCTTATTTCATGCCGGGCGCCGATCCCGGTGAGGGATACGCGAACACCAACGCGCAGCTGTTCGGCACCGGTGACCCGCCCAGCCCGCCGGTGGCGACCAATAATGGTTTCGTCACGAGCTTTGCTGACGCGATCAGCTATGACCAGCGCTCGAAGCGCAGCGTGCAGACCGGCACGACGCCCTCGCAGATCATGGGGATGTTCACTCCGGCCGGGCTGCCGGTGCTCTCCGGCCTGGCCGCCGGCTTCGCGGTCTGCGACCACTGGTATAGCTCGGTGCCTACCGAGACCTTCCCGAACCGGGCCTTCGCCTGCGCCGCGACGAGCCAGGGGCACATGAACGACGGCGTGGCGTCCTACACCGTGCAGAGCATCTTCGGCCTGATGACCGCGCACAACCTGAGCTGGAAGATCTACGGCTATAACGAAGAGCCGCTGACCCGGAAGAACTTCCCCGATACCCTCAGTGCACCCGAGACC
>PLDT01000230.1:0-6804 GCA_003136255.1 Actinomycetota bacterium | reverse complement strand
CTCAGACGCTGCTGTTCATCACCTATGACGAGCATGGCGGCCTGTACGACCATGTGTCCCCGCCGCTGGGTGCCACCCCGCCGGACACGACAACACCCGGCGATTACGGTTTCGACTTCACCCGCTTCGGGGTCCGGGTCCCGGCTGTCCTGGTCTCGCCCTTGATCCAGGCCGGCACGGTGTTCCGGCCGGCCGGGTCGACGCCGCTGGACCATACGTCGGTGCTCAAGACGATCGAGACGCGCTGGGGTCTTCCGGCGCTGACCGGCCGGGACGGCGCAGCGCCCGACGTCGGCGACGTGCTCACCCTGACGACCCCCCGGACCGATGATCCGCTGGCCAACGTGACCGCGCCGACCTCCAGCGGCGCCAACCCGGCGGTGGCCGAGGTGTCGCACATCCAGACGGTTGACGCCCAGCTCACCTCGCAGCTGCCCGTCCCGCTGGGCGAGTTGCATTCCGCACCGCTGCTAGCAAACCAGCAGACCCCGGCGGACTTCGACAACTACGTCAAGACCCGGACCGCCACCTGGAAGACAGCCAAGGCGCAGGGACACGCTCCGCGCGGCTAGGGGGCGGGGCGGGCCCGGCGCTCGGGCGGGAGCATGCGGTGCGCCATCTGGACGGTGACCGACTTCCTCGGGGACCAGACGCTTCGCTCCTCGTACGGCCAGGCGTAGGTCAGGCTCCCGTCGCGGATACAGTCGAGCAGCCCCGGCGCGCCGAGTTCGTGCGCTGACCACTCATAAACCTGCTGCAGCCTGGGCCAGATCACTCCGAAGTCGAGGAGGCGGCCGAAACCGAGCTCGTCGGAGAGGTAGTCGCCGACGCTGCCGGTGAGCGGGTACTCGTCTGGAAGGACCCGGGACAGCTGGAGGAAAATCCCGGTCATCCCGAGCCTCGGGTCGCCGAGGAGGGGAGCGAGCGGACGAAGCCACCCGAGCGAGATCCGGGGCGCGGCGACCAGCGCGTGCGTGTAGAGCACGCGACAGAGCACGACGTTCATGAAGAAGCGCTCGGCGGCGTTCTCCGACTCAGCCAGGTCGCGATGATCGAGGTAGGCGGCGACGACACTCGCGTTGTGCGCCCGGTACCAGGCCCGGGCGGTCGGGTAGTCGGCGAACGACATCCAGTAGTCCACGGTCCGCGACGAGGACGGCCCGGCGAAGTCGCCGCTCAGCGCCACCGACTCGCACCCGTCGCGCAGCAAGCGCTCATTCACCATTCGCCACCACGGGCTGCCAGGCCGTTCGCCGCTCGGCGGCTCGAGCACGCCGCGCCGGAGCTGCCAGCGCATGAACGCCATCGCCGCGCGTCGATACGGCAGGTGCCGGGGAGCCCGGCCAAACGGTCCGCGATACGTGCGCTCGACCAGTGCGAGCCGGGCCGCCGGGTCGTCGCGCACCGCCGCGACCTGCTCCGCCGCCCACGCAGCGGCCGGGGCCTCAGTCTCCACCTGGCTATCCTGCCACGCCGCTACGCCGCGCTTCCCTCCATGCCCGGCGCGGCTAGCGGGGCGACCGGAGCGCGGCAGGCGGCAAGCAGCCGGCCCGCGAGCGCGGCGGCCTGGTCGCGGATCTCCGGAATGGCGGTGGTCTCGTACAACTGCCCCCGCAGCGGCGGGCCGAGGGTGAAAATGCGGTCGCTCGGCGTACCGGACGCGGTCAGCAGGGCGCCCCGAGCGTCGGCCTCGATGCCGAGCCGGAGCGGGTCTGGCCGGGCCAGTCCGGCATCGAGCAGGCCGCGCAGCAGCGGGTCCGTGGTGGCGGTGACGTCCGGGGCGGGCCCGGTGGCGTTGATCAGCCAGCCGGCCGCCACCTCGACCACCCGGCCGCCCTGCTCGATCCGGACGCACAGGCCCGTCGGCGTCTCGCTGACCGCGACGAGGCGGCCGGGTAGCACCGAGAGCCGGCCCGCGGACCGGAGCTGGTCGATCCTGCGGGCGGTCGCGGGCGGCATGCGATGGCGGTGCACTTCCCAGTAGCGGGCGACGTGGCCGAGGAACCGGCGCTTATCCGCCGGCGACAGCCGCTGCCACAGCCCGGGGATGTCCGGCCGCAGGGCATCGACGACGTCCTGCCAGCCGTCAGCGGCCTGCGCCGCGGCCACCCGGACGTGCCTGATCAGGCCGGCCAGGTCGACCGGGCCGCCATCGGGGGCCGACGGGATAGGGGGCTGGACGGCACGGTCGGACGGACATCGATGCTCGCGCGGAAGCAGCGCGTGGCGCGATACTGCGTGCACGACGGTCTCCGGATGTGCGCCGGTCAAGGAGATCGCCACGTCCAGCATGGTGAGGCCGGTCCCGAGGACGACGACCGCGCTGCCGTCGGCCACGCCGTCGAGGGCCCCGGGCAGCCAGGGATCGCCGACGTAGCGAGGCGAAGCCGGCACCGGGCACGGCGCGGCGGGCGTCCGGTTGCCGGTGGCCAGCACGGCCACGTCCGCGTCGAGGCGGCCGTCGGCCGCCAGGTGCAGGCGCAGCGGCCGGTGCAGTCCGTTGCCGGTCAGTCCCACCACGTCGCAGGTAATCCGGGTGACGGTAGCGGTCGGTGCGGCCCGGCGCTCGGCGTCGGCGAGCAGCTCGCCCAGGTAGCGGCCGAAGTCCGCCCGGGACAGGAAGCCGTCGTCGGGCCTGATGCCGTTCGCCGCCGCCCAGCGGGCCAGGTGGCCGGGGTCGCCTGCGACCGCGCTCATCCGGTCGGCGGGCGAATTCAGCAGATGGGCGGGGTTCACGGTGGCGTACGCCTGGCCCAGCCCGTGCTGCCCGTGCCGGTCGATCAGGGCGATCCGCAGCGGGATCCGCGCCGCGGCGGCCGCCCGGAGCAGGTAGATGGTGGTGAGAGCCCCGCTTGCGCCCCCGCCGATCACGGCCACGACCGCCCCCCGGCCGCCAAGTGGCTCTGAGTACCCCACGAGGTCAGAATAACATATATTCTCAGTAGGTTTAATAGCTAATTCCGAAGCCTGATGACTGAGGACCGCTAGCATCAGCCGCTTGTCCGTGAACTCTGTGCGTGGCCGGTGTCCGTGTGCGTGGCCGGAATTCTGCGCCGATACCGGCCAGACTACGTCCCGCTCGAGCGGTCTGGTCGTGGCACCGCTGGTCATGAGGTAACCCTATTAAGTCGATCTTATTTATTGACAAATGACCGATGGGCGTGCTTGTCTGCAAGACAGGAGCCCTGGATGACCCAAACGCAACGGCAGGGGGCAGCAGTGGCCTACATCATGACGATCCCGACCCCATCGCTGGGCGACCGGAGCTATCTGGTCACCGACGGCGCGGTCGCGTTCGTCGTGGACCCGCAGCGCGACATCGACCGGGTGCTGGCCCTGACCGCCAGCCGCGGGATCGCGGTGACCCACGTGTTCGAGACCCACATCCACAACGACTACCTCACCGGCGGCCTGGCCCTGGCCCGCGCGACGGGCGCGGCGTACCACGTGAACGCGGCCGACGCGGTGGGGTTCGACCGGGTCGCGATCGCCGACGGCGACGTGGTGGCGGTCGGCAGGTCGATGCGGGTCCGGGCGCTCGCCACCCCCGGGCACACCTTCACGCACCTGGCGTACGCGCTGGAGGATCCGGTCACCGGCGAGGCGGTCGCGGTGTTCACCGGTGGCTCGCTGCTGCACGGGTCGGCCGGGCGGCCCGACCTGCTCGGCGCCGAGCANNGACCAGGCCGCGGTGTACCCCACGCACGGGTTCGGCAGCTTCTGCGCGGCCACCGTGTCCGGCGTCGACGGCTCCACTATCGGCGACGAGCGGCGCGTCAACCCGGCGCTCGCGCTGGACGAGGACTCCTACGTCGCGGGCCTGCTGGCCGGGCTCGACGATTATCCGGCCTACTACGCCCGGATGGCCCCGGCCAACGCGGCCGGCCCGGCTGCTCCCGACCTGACCCCGCCGGCTGCGTCCGGCNNGTGCCCAACCTGGGCTGGCTGCTGCCCCCGGGCACCCCGCTGACGCTGATCGGCGACCGCCCCGGCCAGGTCGCCGCGGCGCAGCGCGACCTGACCAGGATCGGCATCGACCGGATCGCGGGCACGGCCGGGCCGCCGCAGGACTGGCACGACGGGGCGCGGCGGCTGGCGTCCTACCCGGTCTCGGACTTCGAGCGCCTGGCCGCGGCCCGGCGCGATCAGCCGGTCGCCGTGCTCGACGTCCGCCGCCGGCTGGAGTGGTCGGGCGGCCACATCGAGGGCGCGCTGCACGTTCCCCTGCACCACCTGCCCGGCCGCCTCCCCGACCTGCCGCCCGGCCCGATCTGGGTCCACTGCCAGGCCGGGTACCGCGCCAGNNGGCAACCCGTAACCGCTCAGGAGGGACCGATCGATGCCCGTTGAGTTCATCGGCATGATCAGCACTCGTGACCAGTCCGAGACCCGGCGCTCCCGCGGGCCGGTCGTGGACCGCGAGTACGTCAGGCGCTTCGCCCGGGCGCACGAGGATGCCGGATTCGATCGCGTGCTCATCGGCTACAGCTCGTCCCAGCCCGACGGGACCCAGGTGGCCGCGTACGCCGCGGCCCAGACCGACCGGCTGAGCTTCCTGGTCGCGCACCGGCCCGGCTTCATGGCGCCGACGCTGGCGGCCCGGACGTTCGCCACCCTCGACCAGTTCGCCGGCGGGCGGATCGCCGTGCACATCATCACCGGCGGCAGCGACGGTGAGCAGCGCCGCGATGGCGACCACCTGTCCAAGGACGAGCGCTACGACCGGACCGATGAGTACCTCGATGTCCTGGTGCGGGCGTGGACGGCGGACGGGCCGTTCGGCTACCAGGGTCGCTACTACCAGGTCGAGGACTCCTACGCCGACGTCCGTTCGCCGCAGCAGCCGCGGATCCCGCTGTACTTCGGCGGCTCCTCGGCCGCGGCCTACCGGGTCGGCGGTAAGCACGCCGACGTCTACGCCCTGTGGGGCGAGCCGCTGGCCGAGACGGCCGAGCAGATCGCCTCGGTGCGTGCCGCCGCCGCAGCGGCGGGCCGTGACACGGCTCCGAGGATCAGTGTGTCGTTCCGTCCAATTGTCGGCGCCACGGAGGAACTCGCCTGGGAGCGGGCGCACCAGATCCTGGCCACGACGCGGGCGAACATCGAGGAATTCCGCCTTCAGTGGCGCCGGCCGGCCGGCGGGCTCGGCGGCGCTCGCCCGCAGAACCGGGGCTCGCAGCGGCTGCTGGCCGCGGCGGCCAAGGGCGAGCTGCACGACCGGGCGCTGTGGACGCCGCTGGCCGCCGCCACCGGCGCCGCCGGCAACTCCACCGCGCTGGTCGGGACGCCGGACACCGTGGCCCAGGCGCTGCTCGATTACGTGGGCATCGGGGTGAGCACCCTGCTCATCCGGGGCTACGACCCTTACGACGATGCGATCGACTACGGCCGTTATCTGCTGCCGCTGGTCCGTGACGAGATCGCGCGCCGCGAGCGCCGGCCGCTCGCCGCGGTCTCGGGCGGGGCCACCGTGCGGGAAGGCTAGGCCGTCGGCGGATCAAGCTCGGCGGATTACTACTAAAACGGTAGGATAGGCGGAATAATGGCGAACATGGAGATCGATCCGCGAGGTCCGCGTGTCGCGGCCCTGATCACGACCGTGGTGCTGGCCGTGGTGCTGATCACGGGCAGCGTGTGGCTGCTGGCCTTCCAGGCGCTGGTCTTCGCGGTCTCGTCCGCGTTCGGCCTGCGCTACTCGCCCTATGGCCTGCTCTACCGGCGGCTGATCCGGCCGCGGCTGGGCCCGCCCTCGGAACTCGAGGCCGAGGCGCCGCCGCGGTTCGCCCAGGGGGTCGGGCTGGTCTTCGCGCTCGCCGGGGTGGCCGGTTACGCGGCGAACCTGGTCTGGCTGGGCCGGGCGGCGACGGCGCTCGCGTTGGTCGCGGCGTTCCTGAACGGGGCCTTCGGGTTCTGCCTCGGCTGCGAGATGTACCTGATCATCCGGCGGATCTGGCCAGGCCGTCAGGCGCTGGTGCCGGCCCGCGCTGACGAGAAGGTCTGAGGCACTTACAGGTCACGTTCCAGGCGGGCGGCGACCTCTCGATAGCGGCTGACTGGCACCAGATGCGCACCGTCGAAGGCTCCGCTGTCGCGGATGGCCATGATCTGCTCGCACGCCGCGTCCACCCCGGCGCCGCGGTCACGCTCAACGTCATCGATCAACTGGCCGGGGATATCGATGTCCGGGATGGCGGACGCCAGGGCGCGGGCCATGCCCGCGCTGGCCAGCACCATCACCCCCGCGTAAACCGGTGCCTGCACGCTGGTGCGCTCACGCCACCGCAGCAGGGCCTCGACTGAGAAACTGACCTGCACGAAGGTGAAGTCGGCGGCCGTCTTCCACGCCGGAACCGGGCGCAGGCCGGATGTGACCCCGATGCCAAACGGCCGGCAGCCGGCGAAGGCCGGATCGTCCGCGGCACCGCGCGCTTCCTCGATCATGGTCCGTACCGTCAGCTCACTGGTCCGGCTGCCGGCCGTGGGCTTGTCGCCGTAGACGAACAAGAACCGGTCCACGCCATACGCCGCCGCGGTCAGCAGGTCCCGGCGGAACCCCAGCAGGTTACGGTCCCGGGAGTTCAGGCAGGCGATGCTACGGGCACCCATCGCCTGCACCTCATGCGCGACCGCCACGCTGGATACCGTCGCCCTCCCGATGTGGTTGTCTGGAATCAGGAACGAGTCCGCGACCAGGCTCAGCACCCCGATCTGGTGACGCACCCGGGTCAGGTCCGGGCGAGTAGGCGGCTCGATCTCACAGACCAGCTCGAAACGACGATCAGCCATTGGTAGTCAGGGGCGCGG